>QCHN01000003.1 GCA_003279565.1 Prochlorococcus sp. AG-402-C09 | reverse complement strand
AATTATCTTTTCTTTCCCACTTATTTACTTTAAAAGATTGATCATCTGGCCATTCATCCAATGCGTCTGAATTGTTTCTCCTTCCTTCAACCTGAGGTGGTAAGGCTTTAGGAACTCTTAAGGAAATAGCAGTTAAGGGCCTTTTTGTATTGTTTGTGCTTTCTTGAATCAATTCATTATCTAAATCTTCATTATCCAACCAATCGTCATCATCCTCAAAGAACCAATCGATTTTCTCTTCCATCCAACGACCAACTTTTTCGAAATTTGCTGAAGTTTCTTTATCTTGCCACCCTCCCCTTCTTTGACCGGGACGATTACCTGCAACACCATCTACCACCTGTTTTCCAGTTTGAATCCATTTATCCATTCTGCGATCAAGAGGTACTCGAGATCGCTGACGAATTTGATTGCGATTGTTATATGAGCTCATCTTTTAAATTTAACGCTTTCAAACCAACAAGTGAAACAACATAAAGATGAAATTATTCAAAAATTCAAATAAAACGAATTCAAGAAAAATTATTTATGTGCTTCTAGAAATAGGTTGAAATTCAAATACACATTTTTGATCCCATTGACCTCCAAAATAATTGTTACAACAACTACGACAGGCAGCGCTTTTAACAATACGTCGATAACTAAAACTTCTTTTACATAAAGGGCAAGTTGCCACCCATTTGGGGATTCTTTTGGATATCGGAAACGAATGACGGACTGTTACTTGAAAATCAGTTTGAGCGGAATTGATCTCTACCATACGCTTATGAAAATGAGTCCCATGTGCCTCTTCAACTTTCAAGACAAGATCAACCCATGCATGAATCATTTCGTGGCACAAGGTACTCTTTATTGCCTTTTGGGGAAGATTCTCTAATACTGGTCTAGACAAAATTATTTCACTAGCTTTAACTCCGAAGAAATTCGTTTTCCGTCTATATATCCCAGCAGTAGTGCGCATGCGACCATCACTCCAACGCACAGATACTCTTGGAACTCCATTCTCGAACAACGAGTTCTGAAAATATTGTCTGTTTAATTCAAGAAATAATGGTAAAACAGGTATTAAAGACATTGATGCAGAGAACTCATTAGATTTATTATTCCGATAACATTCTGTCTGACTATCAATAACAAACAAGCTAATCTAATAGCTAATAAGTCAGACTCTCTAATTAAACGGAATTAAAAACATGGATAGCGCTTTAATCAAAGCAATTGGTTTAAAAGCTCTCTTGGTAGGGGTTGGAGCACTTCTCCTTTTTTGGACTTTTAATGCGATTAAACTTGTAATTAGCGCTAGAGGCATTAATCCTCTTGTAAAAAAGTTTTTCGATCAAATTGCTGCTGGTCGAATTGATGGTGCCTATAGACTTACCACAAAAGCATATAAACAACATGTAAACAGGCAAGACTTCATAAAATTTCTGGGCGGGTTACAATTGAATCGATATAGAAACTTGAAGTCAGGGCGTCCAAGGATAGAAGATAATCAAATAATGCTCACACTAAGCTTGAAATCAGAAGATAAAAAAAAGGAAATGCCACTGGACTTCACTTTTATAAAAATCAACGAAAATTGGCAAATAGATCGTATTGCGAAAGCCAATACATAATGAAGCCAAATGTGATAAGTGAATTCAAACTTCGATCAACATTCTGAACGTGCAAAAGAGCTTAGGGCTTTACTCAACAAAGCAAATCACTCCTATTATGTATTAGATGCACCAGAGATAGCAGATGCTGTTTATGATCAACTATATAGAGAGTTAATTGAAATTGAAAATACCCACCCAGCTTTAATTACTGATGATAGTCCTTCTCAAAGGTTAGGAGGTATTCCTTCTAAAGGGTTCAAAAATATTGACCATACTATTCCTCTTTTAAGTCTAGATAATGCTTTCAACGTTAATGAATTAGCATCATGGTATACAAAGGTCAGTAAATTAATTAGTTCAGAAAATAAAACTATCAAAGAGGTTGACAATCCAGAATTAATATGTGAATTAAAAATTGATGGCAATGCAATTTCACTTAGATATGAAAATGGAATTTTAACTAAAGCAGCAACTCGTGGAGATGGGAAAACCGGAGAAGATATAACAACAAATATCAGAACAATTTCGACAATTCCATTACGTTTGTTATTAGAAAATCCACCTTCTTGGATTGAAATTAGAGGCGAAGCTTTCATGCCCAATAAAATATTTAATAAACTCAATTTTGAAAGAAAAAATACTGATCAAACACTATTTGCAAATCCTAGAAATTCATGTGCAGGTACATTAAGACAATTAGATTCAAAAATAGTTGCATCTAGGAAGCTTGACTTCTTCGCATATAGTCTATATTTTCCTGCAAATTGGGAGCCAATTGATGACAATTTTAAAAAGCCAAGTTCTCAGTCTGAATCACTTGAACTTTTGAAAAATATTGGTTTCAAAGTAAATACTACTTATGCAACAACAAAAAATTTAAATGAAGCAATTAGCTATTACAAATATTGGGAAATTAAAAAGAATAGTTTAGATTATGCTACTGACGGAATAGTAGTAAAAATAGATAAATTTGATATACAAAGTATCTTAGGAGCAACCAATAAAGCCCCAAGATGGGCCATCGCTGTAAAATATCCAGCAGAAGAGAAAGCGACAAAGTTAAGAAAATTAATTTTCCAAATAGGTCGTTCCGGTGCTGTAACACCAGTAGCAGAATTTGAGTCCATAGATCTTGCAGGAACATCCGTCAATCGCGCAACTCTTCATAATGCAAAAAGAATTGCTTCTTTGGATCTTCATTATGAAGATACAATAGTTGTTAAAAAGGCTGGAGAGATTATTCCTGAAGTTATTCGAGTTATTAAAGAATTTAGACCAGTTGATGCAAAATTAGTTCAACTTCCTCAAAACTGCCCAGAATGTAATTCCAAGTTAATTCAAGAACCAAACGAAGCAATAACAAAATGTATTAATACTGAGTGCCCGGCAAAATTAAAAGGTCTTTTACGTCATTGGGTCAGCAAAGGGGCCATGAACATAGATGGATTAGGTGAAAAGATAATTAATCAATTAGTAAATGAAGGATATTTAAAATCAATCTCAGATTTATACAAACTTGAAATCAATTGCCTTGTCGCACTTGAAAGATTTGGTGAAAAATCTGCAAATAACTTACTAACTGAAATTAACGAATCTAAAAATAAAAATTGGAACAAACAACTCTACGGTTTAGGAATACCTCACATAGGAGAAGCAAATGCTAAATCTCTTTCAAAAAACTTTCGTAGTATCGAAGAACTTTCTACCATTGCTCTAGAAACACCTGAAAATATATCCAATATCTATGGATTTGGAAATGAAATGAAAGATGCAATAATTACGTGGTTTGAAGATCCAAATAATCAAAAGTTAATTAAGGAATTAAAAGCAATCGGATTTTCGCTAGAAGAAAATTTAAATTCAAACTACAATTCAAACCAATCCGATATTTTGCATGGCAAAGTTTTTGCCCTAACAGGAACTTTGGATTCGCTTACAAGAGAGGAAGCAAGAGAGCTAATAGAAAATGCTGGAGGAAAAGTCAGCTCATCAATTAGTAAAAAAACTAATTTTTTACTAACAGGAGAAAAAGCAGGGAGTAAATTAAAAAAAGCACAAGAGCTTGGAGTAAAAATAATTAACGAAAATGAATTAAAGCTACTATTATAAAAAATAATGAGAAATTAAAAATGAATAAGAATCCAATCTTTTCGTTAATAAAAACAGAATGTGGCCGAGCGAAATATGAGATGCTAGCTTCTAAAAAAGGTATATTTAATAGAATAAGACTTTATTGGTTTGTCCTGTTTGCAGCAATAGAAGATTGGAATTTAAAAGCTAATGATTAATCTAAAGAGTTAGAATCTTGAGTTATTTTTTTTGTTGAACGTAAAACTAAAATAACAATTAAAATGGTTGATAAAACACTAATTAAGCTCCAAATAAATGAACTTATATCAGATCTTCCTGAGAGCACTTCCCCAAAATTTGAAACTTTGAGTGCTAAGGAACCTAAGCTGCAATATAAAATTGTGCCAGGTAATATACCAATCATTCCAAGAGTAAAATCACGAACTTTTACCTCACTCAAGCCATATGTAAAATTTAATAAGCCAAATGGGAAAAGAGGAGAAAGTCTAGTGAGAAGAATAACTTTTAGACCTTCGCGTTTGACGGCCCTTTCCATTGTTTGAACTTTTGGAAAATTTGAGACCTTGTTTTGAGCCCATTCTTTTAAAAAAGTTCTACCTAAATAAAAAGTCAGATGAGCTCCAAGAAAAGCACCTACAAACACAACAAAACTTCCGAGCCAAGTTCCATAAAGAAAGCCAGACAACATAGAAAGCCATGAGCCTGGCAACAAACAAGACACCCAAAAAACATAGACCAAAGCAAAAACAAAAATCCCAAAAGGACTGCTTAAAAAAGGAATGAAATTATTAACTAGAGTTTCTACGTTATGAGACATAGTTTCAAGAGATCAATCCAATCCCATTAAACGCTCTTTGACTAGTCGGACTTGAGCTTCTGACTCCAATAAGTTTGCTCTGCATTCCACAACAACTTCTTTGGGAGCCTTATCAACAAAATTCTGATTCGCTAGACGTCCAGAGAGATTTTCTATTTCTTTTTGTGCTTTATTTAAATCTTTTTCTAACCTGGATCGTAATGAAGCTATGTCTATCAATCCTTCAATAGGCAACACTACCTCTAGCTCTCCACTTACGCCTGCTAGAGCTTTCATAGAAGGTAATGACTTTGCTTGCTCAGGAGATAGTACCTGGACTTCCTTAGCCTTGGTCAAAACAGCAATATCATTAATTGATGTTGTTAGAGTTTTTTGCAAGACCTCCTTACCAGAAACCAACATGACAGGAACTTTTTGAGAGGGTTTCAACCCAGCAACTGCTCTTAAATTGCGAATCAATCTGATAGATGCAAATAAATCAGAGAAAGAACACTCTAAATCAATATTTAAGTCTTGTTCATTTAATTTTGGCCAAGGCTGCAAAGCTAAAAATTGATCCTCATCTAAACCTGTTAATCCATGCCAAAGCTCCTCTGTCAAATGAGGCATTAGAGGATGAAGCATAATCAAAAGATCACTTAGAACTTTGTGTAAAACACTTTTTGCTATTTTTTTATCTAATAATTCATCGGAAGATAGATTTTCTGAATTATTCAATCGTCGTTTAATTAATTCTAAATACCAATCACAAAAATCATTCCAAGCAAATTCATATAATCCCTTAGCAGCTTCTCCTAGAGCATAATTTTCATATCGATTAGCAGTCTCACGATTGACTCGTGCAAGTCTTGATAAAATCCATCTGTCTGATAATTGCAATTTAGAAGAATCAAATTTCTCCAAATTTTCATAATCTTGATCTTCAAGATTAATAAGAGCAAACCTAGTTGCATTCCAAAGCTTATTAGCAAAATTTCTAGATGCCTCAACCGTTGCTGATGTTTGCGTTTTACGATCAAAATCAAGACGTATATCTTGGCCGGCACCTGCAACTTCACGAACAAGAGCAAACCTCAAAGCATCTGTACCATATCTTTCGATTAGTAGAAGTGGATCAATGCCATTCCCAGCACTTTTACTCATCTTTCTGTTCTGTTCATCTCTAACAAGTCCGTGAATATAGACGTCAGCAAACGGCATCCGCTCCGTAAAGACACCAGCCATCATTGTCATCCTTGCTACCCAAAAGAAAATAATGTCAAAGCCAGTAACTAAGGTGTTTGTGGGATACCAACGTTGAAAATCAGGATGTGTTTCATCAGGCCAACCTAATGTAGAAAAAGGCCATAATCCGCTGGAAAACCATGTATCTAGCACATCTTCGTCTTGCTCAATTTTGACTGAATCACCATATTTTTCTCGTGCTAATTTCTTCGCTTGATCTTCTGTTCGAGCAACAATGTACGGTGTATCATTAACAACTTTATTATCTGTTTGACTAACTACAAACCAAGCCGGAATGCGATGTCCCCACCAAAGTTGTCTACTAATACACCAATCTCTTATATCGGTTAACCAATCTCGATAAACTTTAGACCATCTATTAGGGATAAATTTAGGTTGCCCTTTCTCAAAAAATTCAGAACAACTACTAGCCAAAGGATCCATTTTGACAAACCACTGTGTGGAAAGCAAAGGCTCTACTGGTACTTTCCCTCTATCAGAGAAGGGGACACTATGTTTATAAGCTTCAACCTTTGTTAAAAGACCAATTTCCTTTAAAGAATCAATAACAGCTTCACGAGCTTCAAAGCGATCCAAGCCTTCAAATTGACCTGCATTATGATTCATGGTTCCTTTTTTAGTCATGACTGTTATTTGAGGTAAGTCATGTCTCTGACCTATCTCAAAATCATTAGGATCATGAGCTGGGGTCACTTTTACACAGCCAGTTCCAAAGTCTTTATCTACATGGGGGTCTCCAATAATGGGAATAATTCTGCCAACTAGAGGCAATGTAAGTTTCTCCCCTATGAGATCTTTGTATCTCTCATCTGATGGATTCACGGCAACTGCGACATCACCAAGCATCGTCTCAGGACGTGTAGTTGCTACTTCTAAGTAACTTATTTGTTTTTCACTTGATAAAGATGATGTGACTAACGGATATCTAAAATGCCAGAGATGTCCATCTACTTCTTTCATTTCAACTTCTAAATCACTCACAGCAGAACCAGAAGCAGGGCACCAATTCACTAAATATTCTCCTCTATAGATCAATCCCTTTTCATATAAACGAACAAATGCCTCGGAAACAGCTCTACTCAAGCCCTCATCCAAAGTAAATCTCTCTCTACTCCAGTCTACGGAATATCCTAAACGCTTTAATTGATCAACAATTCTTCCACCACTTTTTTCTTTCCACTCCCAAGCTTTTTCCAAAAAGGAAGCTCTACCAAGATCACGACGATTTATGCCTTCTTCCTTAAGTTGTCTCTCGAGAATAGTTTGAACTGCAATTGAAGCATGGTCTGTTCCTGGAAGACAAAGAACATTATTTCCTTTTAATCTTTTATACCTGACTAATGTATCGATTAAAGCAGTATTAAAAGCATGCCCCATATGCAGACTGCCTGTGACATTTGGAGGAGGAATAACTACTGAGAATGAATCTCCAGGTACTTCTGGATCAGGTTTAAAAGCTCCTTTTTCTTCCCAAGCTTTCTGCCACCGATTTTCTGTGCCAGCTGGATCATATGTCTTAGGAAGCCTTGAGGCTTCAGATAATTTTGTAGTTTTTGCCCGCTCTATCACAGAAAAAAAATGTGTTTAATTTAATTTACTCATTCTCGACAAAAGTTTTACATCATTCTTGCTTTTCCTAAATTCAAATGTCACTTTTCACATTCCAAGGAATAGAGACTATTGAATTATACCTTTCCCATGCAGCCGAAGATAAAGCAACCTTGTCACTCAAACCGATCGTTTGTAAGGCTTGAACTATTTCATTATTGTTCATCTTCTTAGCCGGAGCTATAGGCATTATCAAAACTTGCGCTTCTGCAGGATCAGCCATCACATGTAATGATAAATCTTCTAAAGCTCTTTCAAAAAATATTTTTCTCATTCGACTGGTTAAAGGAGAACCCATAGCTTTCGCAAACAATTCCAGACTGTCTTTGTCTCCAGAAAGCCCACAATTTAGACTTAACCAAATTAAAAATTTAACCCAGCTATCTACGGTCCACAGCGGCTGAAAGCTATCTCGCTTACTATAAATTAATTCCAACAATGCGAATTCAAATACTTTTGCTTGAACAGAAGTGCGAGATATTTGTTCCATAGAAGACATTTTCTCCAACTACAGCCAAACTAGTGTTTATTGTTCATTATCTGTTTATTTGTCATGGATCTGAACGACCCTGAACTTGAGTTCTCCGATCTTGTTTACGCATATCAAAGCTGGGTAATCGCGGTAATCAACGATGAAAAATTAAATAGTAAGGAAAAGTTGCTTACTGAGGAAATATCAGATGACGCTTTAAATGCTATGAGATTCTTGCCGGGTGAAGTAACAAGCGCAATAGAGACAAGTTTAGCTCGAGTCTATGAAGTTGATTCGGATGAGCTCTCTACAATCTTATTTCCAGAAGAGTAAAATCAATTCTCAATTTATTTCAATAAAAAATTATCGAACTTTTTAAAGTTTTCTAAAGCCTGATCCACATGGAGAAGCTTCAGCACCTTTTGGCGTGCTAATCAAAAAACCACCTCCACTTAAATCACCAAAATAATTCAGCTTAAGCCCTTGAAAAAATAAAATTTGATCTTGGCGTGTATACAAAGTAATCCCATCAGCTCTAGCGAGTGGTACACCATCATTTTTGCCTGGCCTAATTCTGATAAATTTCCATCCTTCTCCACAATTATCATCCAATAAATCAATATGCATAACTCCTGGAGTTCCAGTAAAAGCAGCTTGCCTGTTTAACTCTGCTACTGCTGTTGCTGAAATTTCTAAACCAGGACCATTGTGCATAAATGAAGAATAATTGAGATGGGCGATCCAGGGTTCGAACCAGGGACATCCTGCTTGTAAGGCAGGCGCTCTACCGCTGAGCTAATCGCCCATACAACTTTTAGTCCTTGGACTAATTCATGTACTTTATACCTCAAGCTGCTCTGTTGTTGAGAATTAATCATAATTAGATCAACGATTGAAAATAATCGTTTTCTGAGCGTAGTAACAGCTCTCTCAAGACAACAAGAAATGGCAAACACAAACCAAATAAACTCAGAAAAAAAAATCAATAAACTTCTTCAAGTAGTTTCAGACCTACGAGATCCAATAAATGGTTGTCCTTGGGATCTGAAGCAAACTCATCTTTCGTTGATCCCATATGTTTTAGAGGAAGCCTATGAAGTTGCTCACGCAATACGAGAAGACAACCCTGATGAATTAAAAGAAGAGCTTGGAGATCTCTTATTACAAATAATTTTGCATGCTCAAATAGCAAAAGAAAAAAACTTATTTGATATGACGGATATCATTGACATAATCACTGAAAAGCTGATTCGAAGACATCCACATGTATTTCAAAAAAAAGAAACAGTTAGCATGAGCGAGGTGGAAGAGTCATGGGAAAAAATCAAGAATAAAGAAAGGCCATTAAACCAATCAAAAACGCCAATTAGTGACCGATTAAAGTTAAAGATACGACCGCAGCCTGCAACGAAAGCAGCACTAATTATCTCTAAAAAAGCTTCAAAAAACGGATTCGAATGGGAGAAAAGTGATCAAATTTGGGATAAATTGTATGAAGAATTAGAAGAGTTAAAAGAAGCATTAAAAGCAAATAAAACTTCTGAGGCTGAAGCTGAGATAGGAGACGTACTATTTACATTGATAAATATTGCAAGATGGCATAAAATATCTATAGAAGAAGGATTAGCAACAACTAATCAAAGATTCTTAGAACGATTAACGTATATAGAAGAAAATATAGAGGGCGAATTACATGCCCAATCAAAAAAAGAATTAGAGAAATACTGGGAATTAGCAAAGATTAATCTCAAGCATTAATATTATAATCATGAATAAAAAACTAAACACCAGATCAGATTGGCTTGACGAGTATCATCAAGGTGTTAGATATGGATTACAGGGAAAATTAATACTAGAAGAGTCTAGTCCTTTTCAAAAAATTGCCATCTATGAAAGTAAAAGATATGGCAAAGCACTATTACTTGATGATTGTTGGATGACAGCAGAAAAGTCTGAAAAATGTTATCACGAATGTCTTATTCATCCTGCCTTATGCAGTTCTAGACAACTAGATAATATTTTAATTATCGGAGGAGGTGATGGAGGTAGTGCAAGAGAATGTTTAAAATATAAAGAGGTTAAGTCTATCGATTTAGTTGAAATTGATCTGAGAGTTATTGAATTAAGTCAAAAATATTTACCAAATATCGGAGGAAAAGCATGGTTTGACTCAAGATTAAATTTACAAATCAAGAATGGAATTGATTGGGTAAAATATACAAAAGAGAATTCATATGATGTGATTATTATTGATGGTGCAGATCCTATTGGACCTTCCAAAGAATTATTCAGCAACTCTTTTCTTAAAGACTGCAAAAGAATCCTTAAACCAGGAGGAGTTTTTGCAACACAAAGTGAATCGCCAGAATCTTTTCAAGAAATTCACATAAATATTGTTAAAGTTCTTCGTGAAATTTTTGACTACGCAGATCCAATGTATGGATCTGTATGCATATACCCAAGCGGTTTATGGAGCTGGACATTTGCATCCATGGAGAAGCCGAAATACATGAATCCAAAAAAAAGTCGCGTAAAAGAGATCTCTAACAATTGTCAGATTTGGAGTGAAAGATGGCAAAAAGGTGCCTTTAACACTATTCCTGCATTCATAGAAAGAGAGCTAGCAAAAACATGACAAAATCCAATTTCAAAGATCTATCACTATTTAATAATGATGGTGCAATATTTATGGGAGCACAAAGAAACATCGATCAATGCAAAGTATCGCTTTTAGGAGTTCCTTATGATGGAACTTGTTGCTTTAGACCTGGCGCAAGATTCGGTCCTTCTGCTGTTAGGGAAGACAGTTATGGAATTGAAACATATTGTCCGCAATTAAATTTAGATTTAGAGGATATAAAGTTTACTGATGTAGGTTCTTTAGATCTTCCCCTGGGAGATGCAAAGTTAACAATTGATTATGTACAAGAAGCTACTAATATTTTACTTAAAAATAATTTAAAACCTCTTATTATTGGAGGAGAACATTCAATAACTAGTGGTGTTATTAAATCAATAATTACTAATTATCCTAAATTAATTATGATTCAATTAGATGCTCATGCAGATCTTAGAGATGAATGGTTAGGTAGTAAGTATAGTCATGCATGTACTATGAAAAGATGTTTAGAAATATTACCTAGCAAAAAGATCTTTCAAATAGGAATAAGAAGTGGAACAAAAGCAGAATTTCTTGAAATGAATAATACTAAAAGATTAATTCAACATACTTTCGGAGAGAAAGCAACATCTTTAGAAGAAGCTCTAAAAAGTTTTAAAGGGAGACCGATCTATTTAACTTTTGATTTAGATTGGTTTGATCCATCTATAATGCCAGGAACAGGCACTCCTGAGCCCGGAGGCTATTTCTGGAGAGATTTTGCCGCAATAATAGACGTAATTAAGTCTCATAACTTAATTGGTGCTGATGTAGTCGAATTATCTCCCAAATTAGATAACACTGGTATTAGTAGCATCCTTGCTGCAAAAGTTATACGTTCATTAATTATGTTATTGGACAAATCATCCTAAAAAATAAGAATTTAAATTCTTATTCAACTAATACCTTTCCAAAATCGAGTTGTTGATGAACAAATTTTTCAGAAATCTTTGGGAAATTAGGTTCTTTTTTTATCCAATGACCACAAGAAACAAATGAAGATATCTCAGAATGTATTTTTATCTTTCTAAGTTTGCACCATGAGAATGAATCAAAATGACTTGAAACACACTGATTGCAGCTCCTACAAGATCTTTTTGCAGTCATTAAGTCTTAACCCAAGACTCATAGAGTAGTAAAACTTTCCGGATCGAGCCACAAAGCATTAAATTTAGTTTTAGAAATTCTTATGGGTTCACGTTATTACTTGTGAATTTCTTTTACCGTTTAACAAAAAATGAAATTACTGCAAACTCCTCTTTATCAAGAATGCAAAAAATTAGGCGGTAAAATGGTCCCTTTTGCAAATTGGGAAATGCCTGTTAGTTTTTCTGGGTTAATAGAAGAACATAAGGCAGTCAGAAAAAATGTTGGCATGTTCGACATATCTCACATGGGTGTTGTGCAATTAAAAGGTAAAAATATAAAGAGCGCACTACAAAATCTAGTTCCCTCAGACATTTTTCGAATAGGAGCTGGTGAAGCATGTTATACAGTTTTTTTAAAAGAAAATGGAGGAATTCAAGACGATCTAATCATTTATGATCAAGGAATTTTAGATACAAAAGAAGAAAGTATAGTTCTAGTTATTAATGCAGCCAGAAAAGAATCTGACATTGAATGGTTGAATTCAAATCTTTCTAAAAAGGAAATCACAATATCCGAATTCATGCCAGAGGGTGCATTAATTGCGATCCAAGGTCCAGAATCCATCAGTACACTTGAGAAAATTCTCGAAGAGCCTTTATCTAATTTGCCACGTTTTGGTCACAGAACTATTACGTCAAATCCCAATCTAATCAACTCAGAAGAATCAATTTTTATTGCACGAACTGGTTATACAGGAGAAGAAGGTTTCGAATTCTTGTCATCTCCTGAGACGGCAAAGTCTATCTGGAGGAGTCTAATTGCGTCGGGAGTTACTCCATGCGGGCTAGGAGCAAGAGATACGCTGCGATTAGAGGCTTCTATGCATTTATATGGCAACGATATCAATTTAGATACTACTCCCTTTGACGCTGGCTTGGGTTGGTTAGTTCATTTAGAAATGCCTCATGATTTCATTGGGAGGAAAGCTCTAGAAAAACAAGCCGAAGTTGGAACGCAAAAAAAACTTGTTGGTATTCAAGTCCTAGATAAAGGAATTGCAAGAAAAGGATATCCAGTTCTATACAACAGCGAAACTGTTGGAATGGTCACTAGCGGAACTTGGTCTCCAACATTGAAAAGGGCCATAGCCCTCGCTTATGTGCCAAGCGAAATTGCAAAAGTAAATACTCAAATAGAAGTAGAAATTAGAGGGAAAAAACATCCTGCAATAATCGTAAAAAGACCTTTCTATCGAAAAGGTTTTTGAGCAAGTAGAAACTGTGTTGTGCATAAAAGCCGGTCTTTGTGGGAAACTCATTATTCATGATGCTTGAGAATTTCATGCGCAATAAGACTTGTGGAGAACTACGAGCTTCCGCAATTAGCGCAAATGTTCAACTATGTGGTTGGGTTGATCGCAGAAGAGATCATGGCGGAGTAATTTTTATTGATCTAAGAGACCATTCTGGAACAATTCAAATCACAGTTGATCCAGATCAAGGTCAGGATCTTTTTAGCATCGCCGAAAGTCTTAGAAATGAGACTGTTCTTCAGATCAATGGATTAGTAAGAGCGAGACCTGACGAAGCTATTAATACAAAAATCCCAACGGGTGAAGTAGAAGTCTTAGCTAAAAATATAAAAGTTCTCAATTCTGTCACGAGTACACTTCCTTTCTCAGTGTCAATTCATGATGAGGAGAGTGTTAAAGAAGAAATCAGGCTAAGGCATAGATATTTAGATCTTAGAAGAGAGAGAATGAATAATAATCTTCGATTGAGACATAACACTGTCAAAGCAGCTAGAAGTTTTCTTGAAAACGAAGGATTTATAGAAGTTGAAACACCAATTTTGACTCGCTCAACTCCTGAAGGAGCTAGAGATTACTTAGTCCCCTCACGTGTATGTGGTGGTGAGTTTTTTGCTTTACCGCAATCCCCACAATTATTCAAACAATTGTTGATGGTTGGTGGAGTTGAACGTTATTACCAAGTCGCTCGTTGTTTTCGTGATGAAGATTTACGCGCAGACAGGCAACCAGAATTTACTCAATTAGATATTGAAATGAGTTTTATGGAGGAAAAAGAGATCATTGAATTAAATGAAAAATTAATTGTAAATATTTGGAAAAAAATTAAAGGGATTGATCTCCAAACTCCTTTTCCAAGAATGACTTGGCAAGAAGCAATGGATCGTTTTGGAACTGACAGACCTGATACTCGATATGGAATGGAACTTGTCAACACAAGTGATTTATTTTCCAAAAGTGGATTTAAAGTTTTTTCAAATGCTATTTCTTCTGGTGGATGCGTTAAATGCATCACCATTGAGGATGGCAATAATTTAATTAGTAACGTAAGAATAAAACCAGGTGGAGATATTTTTAGCGAAGCCCAAAAGGCTGGCGCTGGTGGACTCGCATTTATCAGAGTTAGAGATGATAAAGAAGTCGATACAATTGGAGCCATAAAAGATAATTTAACTACCTCGCAAATAAAAGAACTCCTTTTAAAAACCCAAGCTAAACCTGGTGATTTAATCCTTTTTGGTGCAGGGCCCACAAACATTGTTAATAGAACCTTAGATAGAGTTCGTCAATTTATTGCGAAAGATCTAAAAATAATCTCAGACAACGAATTAAAAACTCAATGGAATTTTCTTTGGGTCACTGATTTTCCTATGTTTGAATTCAATTCTGATGAAAATCGTCTTGAAGCAATTCATCATCCTTTCTGCGCTCCTAAGCCTGAAGATATTGGTGAATCAGAAAACTTATGGAAAGACAAATTACCCAATTCAAATGCTCAAGCGTATGATCTAGTTCTTAATGGATTAGAAATTGGTGGGGGATCTTTAAGAATTCACAACTCAGAACTTCAAAAAACCGTACTAGAAGTAATTGGTTTATCAAAAAATGAAACAGAAGAGCAATTTGGTTTTTTAATTGATGCCCTTTCAATGGGTGCTCCACCACATGGTGGAATTGCATTTGGACTGGACAGAATAGTTATGCTCTTAGCCAATGAAGATTCAATTAGAGATACTATTGCTTTTCCAAAAACACAACAGGCTCGTTGTTCCATGGCTAAAGCCCCTGCAACCGTAGAAAATAAACAATTAGAAGACCTCCATATAGCCTCGACATGGATCGAACCTGATGGAATTGATAGAAATTAGCGGCAAAAACATTATCCTAGAGAGAAAATATGTAAATTTCTTGGCGTTTAGCTAGATCAAGGTAGCTTAAAGAATGATTGAAAAGTAAATGGCAAAGTTTGTTTTCGTCACTGGTGGTGTAGTTTCAAGCATTGGCAAAGGAATTGTTGCCGCAAGTCTTGGCAGACTACTTAAATCAAAAGGGTACAGTGTTTCGATTTTGAAACTTGACCCATATCTAAATGTTGATCCTGGAACGATGAGCCCTTTTCAACATGGAGAGGTTTTTGTAACTGAGGACGGTGCTGAAACTGATTTAGACCTTGGGCATTATGAGCGCTTTACAGATACAGCAATGTCAAGACTCAACAGTGTCACGACAGGTTCCATTTATCAAGCTGTTATTAATAAAGAAAGAAGAGGTGACTATGACGGAAGAACAGTTCAAGTCATCCCCCACATTACTCGTGAAATTCGCGAAAGAATTAAACGTGTAGCAGACAATAGTGGTGCAGATGTAGTGATATCAGAAATTGGAGGAACAGTTGGAGATATTGAATCTCTACCTTTTCTGGAGGCAATAAGAGAATTTAAAGGGGATGTAAAGAGAAACGATGTTGTTTATGTTCACGTCACATTATTGCCCTACATCGGTACGTCTGGAGAAATTAAAACTAAGCCAACACAGCACTCAGTAAAAGAATTAAGATCTATAGGTATTCAGCCAGATATTTTAGTTTGTCGCAGTGATAGGCCCATTAATGATGATTTAAAAAATAAAATAGGGGGTTTCTGTGGAGTTAACTCTGATGCAGTCATAGCATCTCTTGATGCTGACAGTATTTACTCAGTACCATTAGCTCTCAAAGATGAAGGACTTTGCAAGGAAGTCTTAGATTGCTTGGATCTTAATGATCATGAAAGTGATTTAAACGACTGGGAACAATTAGTCCATAAATTACGCAATCCAGGTCCTTCTGTCAAAGTTGCATTAGTTGGCAAATATGTACAATTAAATGATGCCTACTTATCAGTAGTTGAAGCATTACGTCATGCATGTATCTCGCAAGATGCATCGTTAGATCTTCACTGGATCAATGCGGAGAACATCGAATCAGAGGGAGCAGAAAAACTACTTCAAGGAATGGATGCAATTGTCGTTCCAGGAGGTTTTGGCAATCGTGGCGTAAATGGGAAAATAGCAGCTATCAGATGGGCAAGGGAGCAAAGGGTTCCTTTTCTTGGACTTTGCTTAGGTATGCAATGTGCTGTCATTGAATGGGCTCGCAATTTAGCTGGTTTAGAAGATGCATCTAGTGCCGAACTAAATCCAAATTCAAAACACCCTGTAATTCACTTGCTGCCAGAACAACAAGACGTAGTTGATCTAGGAGGAACCATGAGATTAGGAGTATATCCTTGTAGACTTCAAACCAACACAACCGGCCAAAGTTTATACAACGAAGAAGTTGTTTACGAAAGGCATAGACATCGTTATGAGTTCAATAATTCATATAGGACTCTCCTAATGGAATCTGGTTATGTAATTAGTGGTACTTCACCTGATGGTCGATTGGTAGAGCTAATAGAATTAAAAAATCATCCATTTTTTATTGCATGTCAATATCATCCAGAATTTCTCTCTAGGCCAGGGAAACCACACCCTTTATTTAGTGGCTTGATTCAAGCTGCACAAATGCGTGTACCATCCTCACCAAGTGAGGCATTAAATCCACAATCAAAAATTATTGAAAAAAAATCTCTAGAACAGCAATAAATGGAACCATCTCTACCAGTAGTGGAATGTTTTCATTCTCTACAAGGAGAAGGTGAACATGCTGGTAGAAGCGCTTACTTCATCAGATTAGCTAGTTGTAAAGTTGGATGTCCTTGGTGTGATACGAAAAATTCATGGAATTCCGAACTTCATCCACAACAAACTTTGATAGATTTATCAATTAACACAGCCAAAGCCCAAAAAGAAGGCGCAGCTTTTGTTGTAATTACTGGAGGTGAACCATTACATCATAATTTAGATCATCTATGCAGAGAAATTAGAAAATCTACACTCAATCTAGAGAAAAAATCTATTCCAATTCATCTCGAAACCAGTGGCGTAGATACATTAAGTGGCAACCCAGATTGGATAACATTGTCTCCTAAAAGGCATTCTCCTCCACGCCTTGAAAATCTGTTATCTTGCCAAGAATTAAAAGTTGTCATACAGAACACTGAAGATTTACTTTTTGCTAAAAAAATGGCTGATTTAATAAAAAACAATGGAAAGATTAAACCTCAATTATTTTTGCAAGCAGGATGGGAAAATGAAGAGGGGCAAATACTCTCAATCAAGTTTGTAAAAAACAATCCTGATTGGAGATTAAGTATGCAAACTCACAAATGGCTAGGTGTACTCTAACCATCTATATAAATGAGATTTTGCTTTATTAGATTTAAAAAAAATAATGATTGAACAGACAACAATTGCATTACTTTCCGGAGGAATTGATTCAGCTACAGCTGCTTGTATCGCTATGGAAGCTGGGCAAAAAGTAATTGGATTATCCTTTCATTATGGCCAACGACATCTTAAGGAGTTACAAGCAGCAGCAGATTTAGCAAAAGATTTAAATCTTGAGGATCACATAACAATCAAGATTGATTTATCTTCTTGGGGTGGGTCTTCCTTGACCGACACTTCACAAATAATACCCACAAAAGGCATTCAAAAAAATACTATTCCTAACACTTACGTTCCAGGTAGAAACACTATCTTTGTTGCGATTGGGTTGAGTCTTGCAGAAGCTCGTGGAGCTAATCGAATAGCGTTAGGCATAAATGCAATGGATTATTCTGGATATCCAGACTGTAGACCTGATTATTTAGAGGCATATCAAGAATTAGCCAACTTATCCAACAGAGTAGGACGCGAGGGGAAAGGTATAAAACTCTGGGCTCCACTACTAGATTGGGAAAAAACAAAAATTTTTAAAGAGGCATTACGCTTAAAAATTCCTATAGAAAAAACATGGAGTTGTTATCAAGGTGAAAGGGAACCGTGTGGTAGATGTGATAGTTGTCGTATTAGAGATAAAGCATTAAAAGAAATAGGTCGAGAAGATCTATGTAGTCAAAATATCTAGTGAATAACATAAAGCGACTACTATGTCAGTGGAAATCACCTGAGCTAGTAGCTTATACATTGATTCAAGAATGGGGAGAGGCAGGATTTATATGGCTTGATGGCGATGGGAGTGATTTAGGTCGATGGGTTACCTTAGGAATTAATCCTTTAGAACAGTTTTGTTCTAGAGAATTAGAAATTTCAAAAAAGGACTCTAATCCTTTTAAAATTTTACGCGAATTACCGCCAGGGCACTGGACTGGTTGGTTAAGTTATGAAGCTGCATCTTGGACAGAGCCACAGAATCCATGGAAAACAAGTTCTATGGCAACTTTATGGATAGCCTCTCATGACCCTATATTAAAATTTGATCTTCAGAAGAGAGAGTTATGGCTAGAAGGCAAAGATGAAAAGCGCATCTCAATTATGGAAAATTTTCTAAAAAGTACTTTTCATCAAAAGCTTTCCAAAGCTCACTCTGAAACGACAAAACAAACAGAACGCAAACATAGTATTCCCCTTGAATCTTGGGACTGGAAGTTAACAAGTCAAGAATATTCTGAAAGAGTTGATGAGATCAAAGAATGGATTGCGAACGGTGATATTTTTCAAGCTAATCTAACCACCTCATGCCAAGCCCCATTGCCAGAATCCATGCGTCCAATAGACGTATATTCAAAACTTAAAAAATGCTCCCCTGCTCCATTTGCTGGAGTAATTATCGGTGATCAACTAGCAAAAGGAGAAGCTATTATATCAACTTCACCAGAAAGATTTTTAAAAGCTTTACCCAGTGGTGAGGTGGAAACGAGACCAATCAAAGGAACTAGACCCAGAGATAGAGATCCAGAAAAAGATGCTGATTGGGCAGCAGAGCTTATTTGTAGTCCAAAAGATCATGCTGAGAATGTAATGATTGTAGATCTACTAAGAAATGATCTTGGAAGAGTATGTCAACCTGGTTCAATCAAAGTCCCTCATCTACTAGTTTTAGAAAGCTATTCACAAGTTCATCATCTCACTTCAGTAGTTAAAGGTATACTCAATACAAATAAAACTTGGGTTGACTTGCTTGAAGCATGCTGGCCAGGAGGTTCAGTAACAGGAGCACCGAAGCTTAGAGCATGTAAAAGATTGTATGAACTTGAACCAACAGCGAGAGGTCCATATTGTGGATCAATATTAAATATAAATTGGGATGGGATCCTTGATAGTAATATTCTCATTCGATCTTTCATGATTAAAGAATCCTCTATCACTGCACATGCTGGATGTGGAATTGTTGCAGATTCAAATAGTCAACAGGAAGCTGAGGAAATGAATTGGAAATTGATGCCACTTTTAAACGCATTAACATGACTGAAAATAAGAACGAAAAATTAGGCTGGATTAATGGCCACTGGGGAGTCTTCAAAGATTTAAAAGTGCCAATTAATGATCGAGGTCTCAACTTTGCAGATGGAATCTTTGAAACGATTTTCATTTTGAATGGAGTTCCGCAGCTTCTTAATGAGCATTTAAATAGATGGGAAAAAAGTGCAAGTATTTTAGAAATGAATCATCCACCATCAAAAGAATGGTTGATTTCACTCATTAAAGATGGCATTAACCGATCGCAATTAAATAATGTCAATGGAGTAATTCGTATGAATTGGACTCGAGGAGCATCAAAACAACGTGGGATTGATATCAGCAAGACAAGCCATCATAGTTTTTGGTTGGAGATAGATTCTTATCAACCAAATTTTGATTCTATATCTACAATAATTAGTCAAACTGAAAGAAGAAATTCTTTTAGTCTACTGAGTTATTGTAAAACATTTTCCTATAACCAAGGGATTCAAGCACGCATTGAAGCAAGAAATATAGGCTTTAATGATGCACTATTATTAAATAGTCAAGGTGAAATATGTTGCTCCACGACAGCAAATATATTAGTAAAAAGAGATAATAATTGGTTGACCCCACCATCTAATAGTGGTTGTCTACCTGGCATAATGCGTCAACGAGGAATTGATTTAAATATAATAAAAGAGAACCTCATTGCAGCTACACCTAAAGACAATGATGAATGGTTTTTAATCAATAGCTTAAGTTGTCGTCCAATAAATAAAATAAACAAAAAAGAATTAAAAACATCAACTAACGCTAAAGAATTTTGGCTAAGTTTATTAAAAATCTAAAAAATAATATCTTAAAGATTATCTATATAGGAATTGGAAATGTCACTTCCGCAGGCTTTGGAGAACAAGCCTCTACTTGAAAATCTACTACTGAACCTATTACAACAATCGCAGGAGAACTTAAATTTTCTTCTTGAACTCGCTCGGAAAGCTTTATCAATGGACTCTTAATATAACGTTGACCAATTACAGTCCCCTGCTCAATAACTGCTGCAGAAGTTTCAGGATTCATACCACCAGCAATCAACTCGGATGAGATAAATTTTAAGTTATGAACACCCATATATATAACAATTCCATCGCTGGACTTTGCTAGAGAACGCCAATTCACTGCTGGACGTTTTTTATCAATTCCCTCATGTCCAGTCACAAAAGTTACTGAAGATCCAGCAAGTCTATGGGTAATAGGTATCCCAATATAAGCAGGAGCAGCAATGCCAGAGGTAACCCCAGGGACAACTTGCACTGGAACCCCTTTTTTATGAAGATACGAAGCTTCTTCAGCACCTCTGCCAAACAAAAATGGATCACCTCCTTTTAATCTGACGATACAAGAACAATTCTTTGCTAAATCAAACAAAATATCATTCGTTGTCCTCTGCGGAACCGAATGATGACCGCGCCTCTTACCTACTGAGTAAAGTTGACAATTAGCAGAAGCTAATTGAAGCAACTCTAATGGAACCAATGAATCATATACAAGAGCATCACACTGACTGATTAATTTTTGTGCTTTCACTGTTAGCAAATCGGGATCACCAGGACCTGCTCCTACTAGATAAACAGTACCAAATTGCTGTTTACTCATAGCAATTGCCCAAATATATATACAAAGCCACGATTAATGATTTCAGTAAAGCATATTAGCTGTTCTTCATTACTCTCAATTTTTATATTCTTATTTGGAATTAAAAGATAAGGTATTAGAAGATAATTTTTTTTCTGATTAGGAGTATCTTTCTGGAAGAAAGAAGCAGAATCAAACGAATTCAATAACATTATGGCAGCTCACTTAATAAATTAATTAAACCATTTCTAAAAGATTTGATTTCAAGTAAAGAAGAAATAGAATCTTGTCTATTTAAAGATTTTGTTTTTGCTGTAGGCAATAATGTATAAGGTATTGGATGATAATTCATACTGGGCTTCTCTAAAAACTTATCCCATTCTGTCCAAGATGCAGTTTGTATTCCTAGCCTATTTCCTAAGAATCGCATATGATCAGATGAAATCTTTGATCGCAGAGGATGATGTAAAAGTACTGGGGTCACTGATGTTTTTTCGACTTTTATCATCTCAACAAGAATATTAATCCAATTATTCCACGATCCAATATAAGGAGTTAATTTAGAATTAATAAGTTCATTTTTCAATCTATTTCTAATCAAAGGAACATCTATCCTTACATGAGTACCTGGTAATAAAAATAAGGGTACAAGCCAAATAAACTTTGACGAAGAAGTTTGATAAGAATTTTTAGTCAAGACTTCTAATTCTACTAATTTGCCTCTTCTTTGTTGAACTTGATTGATGATTGTATCCATAATAGGATGAACAAAACCATTTTTCGAACCATGGATTATTAATCTAATATCTCTTTTAGAAAAGACTTTATTCTTTTTCTTTTGTGTGCCTTCAAAAGATTGAATATTTTTTAAAAATAATAAATTATTAGAAGATTTGTTCATTGAACTAATTTCTTAATTAGGACAATAAATAAAAAACTTCCTGATAAAGCCTTCATCCAAATGATGGGGATAATTTAACCAAAAAACAACAAAACAAGTACATTAATTGTATCAAAAACTACATTTTTCTTTTTCAATTCTAAGTTCAAGGTTTTGTATGTTTTGCTACATAGTAAGTCCCGGTTTTAGGGATTAATAGACTCACAATATCCAATATTCAATAACTAAAAGCAATCATGAATCTAATGGATACATTTTGCTTTGAAAGTATTGATTTTTAAATGATGAGTAGCAACCAAGTGATGAAATCTTATTTGCAAGAGAAAAAATTAAATAAAATTGAACAAAATAAAGCAACTAAAGATGGATTATTAATTGGTAAAGAAATTGAAAATTTCGCAAAAATAGGTTGGGAAGAGATGGATAAAACTGACCTAGAGCTCAGGCTTAAATGGTATGGGATGTTTTGGAGGCCAAAAACACCAGGTAAATTTATGCTTAGGCTGAGGGTCCCCAATGGTGTTATAAATGCACATCAATTAAAAATTGTTTCCTCAATTGTTGCTAGATATGGAGACAGTGGAAGCTGTGATGTAACAACAAGACAAAGTCTTCAACTTAGAGGAATTTTAATAAGTGATTTCCCTGAAATTCTTAGACGATTAAATAAAGCTGGAATCTATAGTATTCAGTCTGGTTTCGATAATCCGAGAAATATAACTGGTAACCCAATAGCGGGTATTGATCCTGAAGAAATTATTGACACTAGAGATTATGTAAAACAATTAAATGATTATCTTACAAATAATGGTAAAGGGAATGAAAATTTTTCAAATTTACCTAGGAAATGGAATACTGCAATCGCAGGTTCAAAAGATAATTTTCTTTTACATAACGATTTAGTATTTTTACCTGTAAAAGTAAATAATATTTTAGGATTTAGTGTTTGGGTGGGTGGAATACTTTCATCAGTATTAAACGACTATGCCATTCCACTAAACGTCTGGATAGAGGATGACAAAATTTGTGAGTTTACAAATGCTGTTTTAAGTCTCTGGAGAGATCATGGAGAACGCTCTGCTCGTCCTAAAGGAAGATTTAGATTGTATTTGAACAAAATTGGAATTGAAAATTTTAGAGATTTAGTTGAAGAACGATTCGGAAAACTTAAGACTGATCCTGGTAGTGACTTTTGCAAAATCCCTAGGTCCTTTCTTGGTATTAACCAGCAAAAGCAAAAAGATATGTTTTTTGCTGGATTACATATTCCAGTAGGAAGATTAAGCTCAGAGGATCTTCAAGACATTGCATTGTTGAGTGAAAATTATGGATCAGGGGATATACGCCTAACAGAAGATCAAAATATAATAATTACGAATATTCCTAAGGACAAATTAGAAGAGTTCAAAAAAGAAAACCTATTAGATAAATTCCCTTTGAATCCTGGAGATTTATCAGCAGGAACTGTTTCATGCACTGGTAATACCTATTGTAATTTTGCTCTAACAAATACCAAAGATACTGCATTAGAAGTTTCTCAACTACTCGATCAGGAACTGGACCTAGATGATGAAATCAAAATTCATTGGACTGGATGTCCAAATAGTTGTGGTCAAGCATATATGGGTGCAATTGGGTTGACAGGCAAGAAAGGAAGAGATTCTGAAGGGAAAATAGTTGATGCTTATGATATTTGTATTGGAGGTGAACAAGGACCATCAAATAAAATTGGCAAAATTCATCTTAAAAAAGTTCCTAAATATGAAATAAAAAATACTCTAAAACAGATACTTATTGAAAATTTTTCAGCAAAGAAAAAAGTTGATTAAGATGGCTACTTTAAGTGAGAAAGAAATTCGGGATAGATTTAATAAAAAAAATATACCTAAAGATCCATTATGGATTGAACAAGCTTATTCGAAATCTTTACCTTATGAGATAAGACATTTATTATGTGAACGTCTAGGTTTTTTAGCTGATAAAGGTTGGGCATCAATCAAATCATTAATAAAAAAACATGGTGGACAACCTGAATTGATCTATGCGGTTGGTATCTGCCATCAAATTGAGGCAAGAGATTTTTTACTTAATCAACTTCATGAACAAAAAGATCTAGATATAAATATATTAAAAGCACTTGCGTGCTGGGGAGCTGTACTAACTAACAGACAATTAAAATTAATTTTGAAGAGTAAATCCCAAGCGATTAGAATAGCTGGGCTAGAACTCCTAAGTTTTAAATCTCATTT
The DNA here is from genome assembly GCA_003279565.1 of Prochlorococcus sp. AG-402-C09. Lineage (GTDB taxonomy): Bacteria > Cyanobacteriota > Cyanobacteriia > PCC-6307 > Cyanobiaceae > Prochlorococcus_B. The sequence goes on along the minus strand of QCHN01000003.1, from coordinate 138,503 downwards.
ACTGAATGAAAATGAGCTTTTAGAATTAGTTAATGAACCACTAAAAGACTTTAGAGATGAAGTAGTCATTAAAGGAATCAAAATTCTTCAAAGGCGTAATGAAGATGCTGTTATAGATCATCTCAAACAGCTCGCTTTAAATGGTAGCTATCCCATTGCAGAACAAGCATTAATAGCACTAGGTTCGATCGGCACAAAATATAGTTCACGCCAAATTTCAGAGCTTATTACTCAACTAGATATCAAGGAATTACAACAAAAAGCCAAAAAGCAACTATCGGTTCAAGATATATTTCTGGATCGAATAAATAAATAAATTTTATGCAAACGCTAATTTAAAACTTGCAAAAAATAAGATGAAAGAAATAATTTTTTTTATAAAATTATCATCAAATGTTCTGCTACCAAGAAAACTTCCACAAAAAGCAAAAAATAATACAATTATTAAATGAAGAAAAATATTAGATGTGAAATTAATATTTGAAAAATTATTTATTGTTTGCCATGTAATTATTCCAACTAAAGAATTAAAAAAAATAAAAACTGATGAAACTGCAGCTGTAGTCTTAAGTGGCATCCACTTAAGTAAAATAGATAGAGGAGTTAAAAATATACCACCTCCTGTCCCAGTAATGCCAGATAGTAAGCCAAGTATTGAACCAGTAAAAAAAATAACAATTTTTGAGGGTAGCTTATAATCAGTTATAGTATTATTTTTTATACTTAACGATGTAATTAAAAACCTAATTCCGGAAAGAAACAGTATAAGAGATAAAAAATATCTAAGTAAGGTATCAGTGATATTCAAGTTACCTCCAACAATTGTAGAGGGAATTGAAACTAATAGAATTGGTATTAAAAAATTAACTAATATATATTTTTTTAAATGACCGTCACCACAAAATCTGATTGAATTTAATGTTGATGCTGCCAGATTCAAAATTAAAGCTGTTGGCTTGATAAGTGAAACTGGCTGATCAAATATGACCATACAGGCTATATAACCTGATGCACCTGCATGACCAACAATCGAATAAAGAAAAGCAATTAATGCTATCCCAATGAAATAAAACACTGTTTTAATACATATCTTTATTCCATCTATTTTTTTAATCTATTAATTAAATTTATCAAATTACATGGTTTAGTATCACTGTTTAGTTGATATTTTATTATTTGATTCCATGCAGTCTTTACTGCATCTAAAGATCCTGGCAAACTAAAGATAAAAGTTCCGTTTGCCACACCTGCAATACATCTACTTTGCAAGGTGCTCGTGCCAATTTTCTTAAATGATGTATATCTAAAGATTTCCGCAAAACCTTCTATTTCTTTATCTAATAAGGGTTTTATTGCCTCCGGCGTAACATCAGTAAAAGTAAGCCCTGTACCTCCAGTAGTGATAATAACATCAATCTCATTATCAGCTATCCAATCACTTATATGCTTTCTAATAAGATAAACATTATCCTTGCATATTATTCTATTACTTATATTATGTTTATCTATTTTTACTGAATCAACTAAAAATTGACCACTATCATCATTTTTTATGTCTCGAGTATCAGATACAGTTAACAATGCAATAGAAACCACTTAGTATAAAACAATTAAACTATATGAATTAACTATACATGAAAAATAATGCTAGCCAAATCAAAGTATTATTGTTTGCTGAATTAAGCGAAAAATATGGATGGAATGAACAATATATTTCTTTAGACCTAATAGAAGATAAAAAAGCAAAATCTATACTAAAACATATTAATATCAATGTAGCTCACCAATCAATAATTGTGGCTATTAATAAAGAAATTTCTAGTCTAGAAGCAACTGTTAAAGATAATGATGAGATAGCATTCATGCCGATTTTTACAGGTGGATAAAATTAAGTACAAATTCAAAATAGCAACTGATCCTTTTGATCCATATCGAGAAATTGAAAAATGGGAAATTAATAATCAAATGGCTGCAATGTCAATTTTTATTGGACGAGTTAGAGAGATAGATCAATTTGGAAGTCAATTAAAAAAATTAGAAATCCATCACTACAGTGGTTTAACTGAAAAGTTAATCGAAAAACACTTATCAGAAATTACTAAAAAAATCGAATCTTTTTCTGCGTTAGTTATCCATCGAGTAGGCTTCATTGATCCACTAGAGCCAATAGTGCTCATAGCAGTTCGTGCTGATAAAAGAGGAATAGCTAATCAATACTGCTCTGAAATTTTAGAGGTAACAAAATTCAAAGTACCTTTCTGGAAAAAGGAGTGGACTGACAAAGGTTCTTCCTGGGTCAAAAATAATACTGTACTTTCAACGTGAACTATAAAATTGTTTTTCTGAAAAGCTGTGCCCAAAGATATGTTCCTTTCTTAAGTAAATCCTTATCAGGTGGTATCTCTATTAACAGATCAGAATCAATTAAAGAAGAAATTTGTGAGGATGATTGTGCAGGTGCAATATCCGCGTATAACTCACCTTGCTGATCTACTTTAAGTTTAGATCTAATCAATTCAGGTCTACCTTTTCTTCTTTTAAGATCAGAGTTAATTCTGATCTTAAATCTAAAGGGTGTTTCTATATTCTTCACTCCACTAAAAACTTGAAATACGGGCCACAAAATTTGCAAACAAATTACTACTGCAGACACAGGATTACCAGGTAAACCAAAAAATGGAATATCTTGACCAATAAAACCAAAGGCAAAGGGTCTACCAGGCTTTAAAAAAAGCTTCCAGAACTTTATTTCTCCAATTGCATTAATAATATTTTTAATATAGTCTTTTTTCCCAACGGAAATTCCACCTATGGAAATTACAATTTGATTATTTTTTGCAAGTTCAATAAGAGAATTCTTTAATTTGAATTTATCATCAGCTTGAATTGATATTTCATTGATATCATATCCAAGATTTTTTATAATACTTTTAATTAAAAAACTATTACTTTCCCAGATTAATCCAGTTGATTTATCTATACCAGGTTTGATTAATTCATCGCCTAAAATAAGTAATCCTATTTTGAAAGATTTAAACACACTTACATAACTTATTCCACAACTAGCAAGTAATCCAGTAATACTAGGAGAAATTTTTTGACCCTTCGCTAAGACGATATCTCCTTCCGATAATTGATCATTAACAGGTCTAATCCAATTACTATTCGTTAAGTCGTCTATAAGATGTATTTTCTCAAAAGAGCTATCTTTTATCATTTCTGTCTTTATCTGTTCTAAAGGAATAACCCAAGAGCATTCATCAGGAACTAATGAACCAGTGCTTATAGCAATGGCTTCACCTTCAGAAAGATTTTTAGTGTAAGGTTTACCAGCGGATGAATCTCCAACAACTTTCCAATATTGTCCTTTCTGAGGCTTGGCAGAATGACTAACCGCGTAACCATCCATTATGGAGGCTCTAAAGCCAGGAATATCCTGTTTTACAAAAATATCTGTTGAAGAAATTTTTCCTAAGGAATCTTCTAAAGGAATACTTTTGAAAGGAATACTAAAATCATCTAAAACGTTCTTGATTTCCTTTAAAACTTCTTTTCTAGCTTCTTCTACTTTTAATCCCTCCCTTAAAAAAGGCTCTTGAGTCATCAAAAAATTAGTTAGTTTCTCTCCTAAGGATACCTTTTTTGCCTCCTTTTTTTTCTAAAAGTCGAATTGAATTTATTGTTAAAAAAGGATCGATAGCTTTAAGCATATCGTAAATAGTTAGTAATCCTATAGAGACCGCCGTAAGTGCTTCCATCTCTACACCAGTTTGAGCATTCGTTTTACATAATGCAGTGATTTTTATCGCTCTTTTTTTATTACATAGATCTATATCAATCCTGATATTACTTAAACTTAATAAGTGACAAAGTGGGATTAATTCCGAAGTTTTTTTAGATGCATTAATTGCAGCAAATCTTGCAGCAGCAAATAAATCTCCTTTTTTTATATTGCCGTCTTTAACATTATCAAATGCTTCCACACTTAAATCAATATATCCTTCAGCGAGAGCTTCTCTAGGAGTGCTTATTTTCTCAGAAATATCAACTATAAACATATCGCCCTTCTCATTTAAATGAGTTAGGTTTGAATCCATTGTCTTATTTATGATTAGTTATAATGATAAATAAAAAATAATGATTAATTATTATATGTTAGAGAATAGTAAAATTCACAAATAAGTTATTATGGTTGAATTAAATCCGTAGGTTTTGACTTGGAACAATCAAGCCACTGTTTTGAATTTGAAGATGAATTTATTAGTGATCTAAGATGTATACCTTTATGCGTTCGTAGGAAACTTGATCTTATCGGTTTAAAACTAAAACTTCAACATTGGCAAGAGTTAAATCCCGATGATAAAAGAAAAATAGTTTATTGGTCAGATTCGATTGACGACTTAGATGGATTGAAATCCTATTTGATTAGTAAAACTAGTCGTAGTCGTATAGGTCAAGCAAAAGAAATTTTAATTTCAAAAGATGAGCCCTGGTTGTTATCTGGTACAGTCCCAGAATTTATTGATGTTGAAGCAAGCAAATATACATTTCAGATCTCTCAGAAAATATGGTCTAATTTGAGCGAACTTGAAAGGTTCGCTCTATGTAAACTTGCAAGACCTGGACATGAACACCGAAATCTTATTAAAGCTTTTAAAGAAATATTAATAAATAATGATTCTTAGAAATTATAGAGATTTCGAATAATGAAGATTAGATCGATTAAATTAATATATAATTTATGTTTTCATGATAACAAAATAAATATTTATTCAAGTTTTATGCTAGTTTTTAATTTAGAGAAAAATAAATTATCATTTTAGATAGTTCTACCAAGAAAGAACTCAAAGCTTGTATTCTCTCTGGGGGGCAAAGTACCAGAATGGGTAAAGATAAGGCACTATTAAAACATCATGAAGGCGATAGCTGGTTATCACATAAATTAAATATTCTGAAAAAACTGGACTTAGAAACTATCCTCTTAACTAATCATCAATCTCATATAAATGAAATTAGTGAATTTCATAAAGTAAATATATTATTTGATAAAAAACCTTTCCATGGACCACTAAATTGTATGGAGTTTTTATATTCAAAATTTTTAGGAAAATATAACTATATACTATTAATGCCAGTAGATATGCCTTTCATTAATAGCAAGCATATTGAAAATTTTATCAAGTGTTGGAAAAAAAATAAAGATATAGCACTTATCGCACATAGTAATAAAATGGCTCAACCACTACTTGGCATTTATCCTCTAAATCAAAATAACTTAAATAAGTTAAATGAAAGACTTCAATTAGGTAAAATAAATTTTCAGGGATGGACAAAATCAATTCCTTTTCATTATTATTTTGCCAAAGATAAAGAATTCTTAAATGTCAACTCATTACAAGAACTAAAATCACTAAATTATTATTAAAGTTATGATTAAAGATATTCATGATAGAGAGTTAAAAGTTTTAAGGCTTTCATTAACTAATACATGTAATTTTTCATGTCCATATTGTATGCCAGAAAATAATAGGTGTTTGACTACATTAACTAATAAGCAATTCCTATCAATAATTAAGGTTGCTTGCAAATTAGGAGTAAATTCACTCAGATTAACTGGTGGAGAGCCATTAATAAGCAGCCAGTTGAATAAGCTGATGGAAGCAATTAATACATTAAAGAAAACAAAAAATCATCCTATAAATAATTTAAAAGACATTGCTATAACTACAAATGGATCATTATTAACAAAAGATAGATGTCAAAATTTATTTGATTATGGACTCAACAGAATCACAGTTAGTCTAGATGCTCTAGATCCAAAAATATTTTCAATAATGACAGGAGATAATAATATGATTTCAGCTAAAAATAAGCTGAATCATGTTCTCCAAGGCATTGATAATGCCATCCAAGCTGGCTTTGATCCATTAGAGGGTCGGCTAAAAATAAATTGTGTCATAAAAAAGAACATAAATGATAATCAGATCTTAAATCTCGTTCACTTTGCAAAAGCTAAATCTATTGAAATTAGATTCATAGAATATATGGATGTAGGAAATAAGAATAATTGGCAAGCTAATGAAGTTCTAAAATCTCACGAATTGATCAGTATAATCAAAGAACATTTTAAAATCAATGAAGCTGGAAGATTAATAGGAAATACAGCCCATAAATGGTATATGAAAGATAGCAATAGTTATATAAGCACTATATCTTCGATATCTAATCCTTTTTGTTCTGACTGCAATAGATTAAGGATTACTAGTGATGGTTTCGCACATACTTGTCTTTTTTCAAACAATGGTTCTGATTTAAAAAAATGGCTCAATCCTTCAATTAATGAAAAAGGCTTAGAAGAATTTCTTGAGACAATATGGCTAATAAGAGATGATAAATATAGTGAAAATAGATTTGATCAATCTGAAAACTCGAAACCACAAAAACCTCATCCTTCAATGTCTTATTTAGGAGGTTAAAATCCATATAAATAAAGAAAATGGTATTAACTCATACATAAATTAAAAAATGTTCTTTTTAAAATTAATTTTCGTATAAATAAAGACAACTGAAGTACTAAAAATCTATGAAATTCGCAATAGTCGTTTCAAAAAAGTGCGCTTTGCTATTAGTTTAGGAATGTTAATGGGTATGACTCATGGTTGGTATGTAAGTAAAGGTTATGCATCTACAAACCAATATAATGATACTTATTTTCAGTCTGAGATTAACCAACTTCCCACCTACTCTTTTTTGAAATCTAAAAATACAGGATTGAGTTTTAATTGATTTAATTTAGAATTATAATAAGTAAAATTTATAAAAGTAACTACAGTCAATACGATTTACTTTTCTGTTCATTGTTTTTTTTTTGTATCAATCTGAACCACTTTTAGGAGCTTAAAGCATTATTGTGTATTAACTAATACAAAATTCTTCTTTTTAGATCAGCTCGGGTCTTCTTTGAGAACTTTTGCACAGTTCATCACTCTATTCTCATGGATCTCCTTACATACAGAGGTCAAAAATATCTACCTGAAGACATTAAAAATCTTCATTACTCAAACACGAGTTATCTAGATAGGCAAATCAAAGCCAAAATGACTATCAATGAGACTCTATTTTCTTATAGAGGCATAAATTATAAAAAATCAAAGCCTAAATAAAGCCAAAAGATATAGCAGTCAACTTTTTTTGGAAGAATTTTTAAACACTTTTGTATTACACTGAACAGCACTGCTCTGGAAAAAGGATCATAATAAATATGTAGTGAAGACTACAAAAACGTTCAACTCGCTCCAGCGAGCCGCAAATCGCCTTAAGCCAAGGAACGGGGAGCTTAAGCTAAAATGATCCAAATTAATCATGTCTACGAGTTCCGCACGAAGCACTGAAAGAAGTGCCATTACTGTTTCAGCAGGATTTTTGGGAGCTTTCATTGTTAGTTCTTTAGCTGTTCAGCTTTTTAGAAGCTACTCCCCTACTGTTCAAAATAAATTAACTACTGTTGACCCAGTAATTGCTAGTCCTGCCACTCTTTGGTCTGAACTGGGAACACGAGATAACATTATTATTAAACAATCAAATACAAAATTAAATACAAATAACTCAACTTCTATCAATATTAAACCTGTAATAACCTCTGAGGCAACTTTGTGGTCTCCTCTTTTTATTGATTGATTTTACTAATCTTCAATTCATTAATTTATTCAAATATGATTAATCAGAATTTCGATTATCAGTAAATAATTTAAACTTAGTTCAAGGAAATCAATCCATCCGATATCTAAATTTTTGTATTTTTTGCCGCATAATATTAAAGATCTTGAAATCCTCAGACGACTAATTCGTTTTAGTAGCAATAACTACTTAATCAATCAAATAGGTATAAAACTCTCATTTTTTGTATCGACTACTACTTGGTCGGAATATACCGGCTGATTTAATTCTTCAAAACGGTTTGATTTTTTACCGTTTTCAATAGGCAAATTTTTTAAGCCTTCTTTCTTACTTTTTAATTTCAATGCTTGGAAATCTTTGGACATTTCAAGGGAGATATCGAACACTTCATCTCACTTGGTTTGCGTTCTTTCTAACTTTTGTTGTTTGGTTCAATTTGGCTCCCCTTGCTACGACTGTTAAGGCAGACTTGGGGCTCACTTTGGGTCAAATTCGAACTGTAGCTATCTGTAATGTTGCGTTAACAATTCCAGCGAGAGTCCTCATCGGAATGCTTTTAGATAAATTTGGACCACGTAAAACATACTCAAGTCTTCTCATCTTTTCGGTAGTTCCATGCTTACTGTTCGCCTCAGCAGAAACTTTTAATCAATTAGTTATCGCTCGCTTATTACTTTCAATTGTAGGTGCAGGATTTGTAATTGGTATTCGGATGGTGGCTGAATGGTTCCCACCTAAAGAAATCGGTTTAGCAGAGGGAATATATGGAGGTTGGGGTAATTTTGGCTCGGCTTTCTCGGCTCTGACAATGGTTGCCATTGCTGGGTTACTTTCTTTTTCAGGTGGATTTGAATTACCAACAGGTGCCGTTCTTAACTGGCGAGGTGCTATCGCTGGCAGTGGTGTGATTTCAGCATTGTATGGCATCTTTTATTTCTTTAATGTCAGAGATACCCCTCCTGGAAAAATTTATCAGCGCCCAACTAAAACAGCTGGTCTAGAAGTCACTTCTATGCGAGATTTTTGGGGGCTTTTGGGTATGAATGTGCCGTTTGCAGCCATACTTTCTGTTTTATGTTGGAGGTTAAAGAAAGTTGGTTTCCTTGATGCGGGAACATATCCATTAGCTCTTTTCGCTGTTTTAATTTGGTTCGCTTTTCAGACCTGGGGGATTATTCGTACAAACTCAGAGTTAATTGCAGGAACTAAAATTTATCCAAAAGAAGACCGTTATGAATTTAAACAAGTAGCCATTCTTGAACTCACATATATTGTTAATTTTGGTTCTGAGCTGGCAGTTGTTTCAATGTTACCTACTTTTTTTGAGACAACATTTGATTTACCAAAAGCAACAGCAGGTATTCTCGCCTCCTCCTTTGCTTTCGTTAACCTTGTTGCACGTCCAGCTGGAGGTCTAATTTCTGACAAGCTCGGAAGTAGAAAAAATACTATGAGTTTTCTAACCGGAGGACTTGGAATTGGATACCTTGTCATGAGTTGGATCAAACCTGGTACTTTTTCAGGTATAAGTGGAATTATCGTCGCATTGTTCATAACAATGCTTGCTTCCTTCTTTGTTCAAGCAGGGGAAGGCGCTACTTTTGCTCTAGTACCACTTGTTAAACGAAGAGTTACTGGACAGGTCGCTGGTCTTGTTGGTGCTTATGGCAACGTAGGAGCAGTAACTTATCTAACTATTTTTAGTCTTTTACCTATGTGGATGAGTGAAGGTGGAGAAGCGACAGCAGAGATAATTGCTAATTCCAACAGTGCCTTTTTCCAAATCTTAGGAATAGCAGGGCTGATAGTTGCATTCATGTGCTTTTTCTTTCTTAAAGAACCAAAAGGATCCTTCGATGAATTACATGAAGGGGAAATTGCTTAAAATATTAATTAATTTCCAATCAAAACCTTGGGTAACTACCCAAGGTTTTATTTTCTTATCTCATTAAATTGAGATGACAGAGAAAATTGAAAATTTAACTACTCAATGTCCATATTGCGGCGTTGGATGTGGTCTAGAAATGCAACCACCAGCAGAAATCGGAAAAGCAGTCCGTAGAGATGCAGATGGTTATCCGATGTGGAGGTCTAGAGGCGATCGTAATCATCCATCCAACCTAGGTCAAATATGTATTAAAGGTGCAACCGTAGGAGAAACCTTGTCTCCAGGGAGATTAAAGCAACCTCTGTATCGAGATAATTTAAATGATAAATATCAACCGATTAGCTGGAATGAAGCTACAGATAAGATAGTTTCACAAATCAAAAAAAGTTTAATCAAAAAAGGTCCAAACTCTATAGCGATGTATGGTTCTGGACAATTTCATACTGAAGACTACTATATTGCTCAAAAATTACTCAAAGGAGCTTTAGGTACAAATAATTTTGATGCAAATTCAAGACTATGTATGAGCTCAGCTGTCGCTGGATATAATTTAAGTCTTGGATCAGATGGTCCTCCCTGTTGTTATGAAGATCTTGATCACTACACCGTTGCATTCCTCATTGGCACTAATACTGCGGAATGCCATCCAGTACTTTTTCAACGTCTACTCAAAAGAAAAAAACAACATCAAGATAAAGTAAAAATTATTGTTATAGATCCCAGATTAACAGACACTGCAAAAGCTGCTGACATTTATCTACCTATTGCTCCAGGCAGTGACTTAGCCCTGTTATATGGTATTGCCAATTTAGTTCTAAAAAAGAATGGACAAAATGCAGAATTTATTAAAAATCATACAGATAAATATTCAGAATTCTTAGCGATTATACAAAATTGGACTCCTAAAAAAGTTGCTCGCTTTTGTGGTATCCCAGAAAAAAAATTAGAAGAAGTAGCTAATATGTTTAATCATCGCGAAAGGGTACTAAGTCTTTGGTCAATGGGTGTAAATCAACGCAGAGAAGGTACTGCAGTTGTTGGCGGACTTATCAATCTACATCTTCTCACGGGACAAATCGGGAAAGAGGGAGCTGGACCTTTTTCGCTTACTGGCCAACCAAATGCTATGGGAGGACGTGAAGCAGGAGGCCTATCTCATCTACTTCCTGGTTATCGAAATGTTGCCAATAAAAAACATAGACAAGTCGTAGAAAATCACTGGGATTTTCCGGCTGGAAGTATCTCTGAAGAACCAGGTTTAAACGCCTGGCAACAAATTGAAGCAATGGAAAAAGGAGAAATAGATCTTTGGTGGGTTGCTGCAACTAACCCACTTGTAAGCATGCCTGATCTAAATCGAGTAAAAGCCGCAATAAAAAACTGTTCACTAGTTGTTTTATCCGAAGCATATGAAGATACTGAAACCTCTCATTATGCCCATCTATTATTGCCCGCTGCACAATGGAGTGAGAAAGCCGGTGTGATGACTAATTCAGAAAGACGAATCACTTATTGCCCAGCTTTTCGTCCATGCTTTGGTCAAAGTCGTCCCGATTGGGAGATATTTGCTGAAGTAGGCCAAAAACTTGGATTTATTGATCAGTTTACTTATGATTCTTCTTCTGAGGTATATTCAGAGTTTACAGCTCTGACAAGTGGTCGTCTCTGTGATAGTTCGGGTCTTAATCATGAATTACTAACAAGTGTTGGTCCCCAACAATGGCCATTTTCAAAAGGAAGTAATCCTACGAAAAAAGCCAAGCGACTTTATGAAAATAAAAGGTTTGAGACACCTAATGGTCGAGCCCAGTTTTACACTAAACAACCTCTGGGAATCGCTGAGCCTCCATGCGATATGTACCCGTTAGTCTTAACTGTTGGGCGTTACCTCGGACAATGGCATACCATGACTCGTACTGGAAAAGTAAATCGACTTAATAAAATGCACCCTGAACCATTACTTGAAATTCATCCTATGGATGCAAAAAATATGAATATTAAAGATGGTGAGTTATCTGCTCTTAATTCTCGTCGAGGACATCTTACAGTACGTGTAAAAGAAACTGATCGTATACGTCGAGGCACAGTTTTTCTCCCAATGCACTGGGGCTTCACTCAAACTAATCATTGTGAGACAAACAACTTGATGCATGAACAATCATGTCCCATATCTAAACAGCCTGAACTAAAAGCAAGCGCTGTAATTGTGGCTCCAGTGAATCCAGTCAATCAACCAATTGAAATCAATGAAAAAGGATTTGTTAAATACGTAAAAGAAATCGTAAATATGAAATAAAAAATAGAAAACAATACTTCCTATTGAGAAATAACTCCTATGTCGAATAATTACGAAGAATTTAAAACCTATTTAAAAAAAATAGGTAGTGGTGAGTTTACAGGAAAAAGTCTTACTCGCGAAGAAACTAAATCAGCTCTCAAGCTGATGCTAAAAGAAGAAGCAAGTGCAGCACAAATTGGTGGCTTTATGATTGCACATAGAATTAGACGTCCTATCCCTGAAGAATTAGCTGGGATGATTGATGCCTATATAGAACTAGGACCCAAAATTCAATCACCCAGTAATCAACGTCAACCCATATTTTTTGGGATGCCTTTTGATGGGCGAAAAAAAACAGCGCCAATTTACCCTATAACAACTTTACTATTACTAACTCAGAAACAGCCTGTTATTTTGCATGGTGGTTCTCGTATGCCAGTGAAATACGGCGTTACTCATCACGAACTCTTTCAAGCCTTAGGAATAAATTTAACTGGTCTATCCATAGACAAACTGCAAAGTTTTTTCAACCATTACGACCTAGCTTTAATACATCAGCCAGATCATTTTCCGCTAGCTGAAAATTTAATTCCTTACAGAGATCAAATAGGTAAGAGACCACCTCTAGCAAGTATGGAATTAATCTGGACATGTCATCAAGGAAATCATCTACATATAAGTGGCTATGTTCATTCACCTACTGAAGAAAGACATTGGAAGACCTTAGATCTTATGGGAGAACAAAATGTGATGACTATCAAAGGACTGGAAGGTGGAATAGATCTTTCAATTAGTCGTTCATCAACAATTGGACAGTACAAAAATCAACATGGAACTAGAACTGTTTTTCATCCCAAAGACTACGAATGTTCTGGGAAAGATATTGAATGGAACGACATCACAGAATGGAAGAGATTTGCTTTACAAGCTCTTAATGGCGAGGGTCCTTTAATAAAAGCACTTGAATGGAATGCTGGTATTTACTTTTTTTATGCAGGCTTAAGCTCTGATATTAAAGAAGGAATTAATAAAGCAAAAGAAATAATCAATTCAGGACTTGCTATCAAGCACTTAGAAAAATTAATTAATTGGAGTGAGGAAAATATTGATTCCTAAAAATTTTTAAAAAATAAATTTAATACAAAGTTTTTTCCATCAAATAACGAGAAAAATGCACACCACCTATTTGAATTTCTTCAGGGGAAATAATTGTCCATCCATGACGTAAAAGCAGTTGATAACTACATAAACTTGCCTCGGTTTTTAAAGTTATTGGTCTATCTTTAAGAGTATCTGCCTCAATTTGATTTAATAGAGCCGTAGCATGCCCCTGCCGTGACGAACGCCCTCGGCAATAAAGCAATGCCAAGCGATTATGGGGATATTTTAAAGCAAATGCTTCAATAGTTTTATCAACACAACTCACCCAGCCCACCCCTTGCTTCAGAGGTTTATCTAAAATCCCAGGAAGATACACTAAAGCTGACCATGCTTCAATCTGTTCTTGGCTATATAAGGATTTATCACAAGTTCGAATAGCATCTTCATAAACTTCTCTTAGAGCCATTTCATCAGAACTCTCACAAGGTCGCAAATATCGTTTTAGACTATTTCTATTAAATGAAGTCAAGTTCTCTGACAGTATGAGAGGGTGAATAAATTATGAGCTATTTGCTTTGAGAAGGCTAAAAATTCCCACACTTTTAGGAGCTTTCATAACACTTCTAGATGATCGGTTAGGTGAAACTATTGTTTTGCCTTTATTACCTTTTTTATTAGAGCAATTCACCACAAGCGCGACGACTCTTGGTTTTCTTACTGGAACTTATGCAATATCCCAGTTTGCTGCAGCCCCATTAATCGGAGCTATGAGTGATCGTTTCGGTCGTAAACCGATCATGATCACATGTGTATCAGGTTCAGTAATAGGAATATGTCTATTTGCATTAACTGTAAGCTTGAATTGGGATAATTATTTACCTTTATGGGCCTCAACTTTACCTTTATCTTTACTATTTTTAGCCAGAATAATTGATGGTATCAGTGGTGGTACCGCAGCTACTGCTACGACAATACTTGCAGATATCTCAACCCCCGAAAATCGAGCAAAAACTTTTGGTTTAATTGGAGTAGCATTTGGTTTAGGTTTTATTCTTGGGCCTGGATTAGGAACAGCACTAGCTAAATTTAGTGTTACTTTACCGGTATGGGTCGCAAGCGGATTTGCAATATTTAATCTTATTTTTGTCATTTGGTTTTTGCCTGAAACACTGCCCAAAAACAAAAGAAACTTATTACCAAGAAAAAGAGATTTAAATCCAATTAGTCAGCTATTAATTGTATTCAAAAACCCTTTGGCTAGAAGACTTTGCTTATCATTTTTTATTTTCTTTATGGCTTTTAATGGCTTTACGGCTGTTTTAGTCCTTTATTTGAAAGAAAAATTTGAATGGAGTCCTGAATTATGTAGTGCTGCTTTTATTGTCGTTGGAGTCATAGCAATGATTGTTCAAGGAGGACTAATTGGTCCTCTGGTGAAAAGATTTGGGGAATCAAGATTAACTTTTACTGGTATTGGTTTTGTAATGACAGGATGTATTCTTTTGACTCTCGCAAACAAGGACACTTCAATTCCTCTTGTATTTAGTGGGGTAGCAATCCTTGCAATGGGTACTGGACTAGTAACTCCCAGTTTACGAGCACTAATCTCGAGAAGACTAAGTTCTATAGGGCAAGGAGCAGTATTAGGAAATCTACAGGGTTTACAAAGTCTGGGAACGTTTCTTGGAGCAATAGCCGCAGGCCGCTCATATGATCTTTTTGGCCCTAGAAGTCCATTCTTTGGGACTATATTGCTTCTACTGTTTGTTATGTTTTTAATTTCAGGCAAAAGTCTAAGCAAGCAAAAAGCAATCTCCTAGACTGATAGATGATCAAGACATTAAAGTATTAATTAGAAATTGAATGAATAGGTTATAGAGATGACTGGCCCAAAAATCAATAATGAAACCTATATTAACCGTGAACTGAGTTGGATAGATTTTAATAAACGTGTTTTAGAACTTGCTATAGAAGAGGAAACACCATTACTAGAAAAAATAAAATTCAGTTCAATCTTTAGCAATAATTTAGACGAGTTTTTTATGGTTAGAGTTGCTTCATTAAAATCACAAGTAGAAGGTGGAATCTCAAAAAGAAGCCAAGATGGAAAATCTCCTGAAGAACAACTTATTGAAATTCGAAATTATTTAGACCCTATTTTAAAGACGCAGCAATATAGAACAAGAAAATATATAGAAGAGGACTTTAAAAAAAATAATATATTTATACTTGAATATAAAGAGTTAAATGAAAGACAAAAGGTTTGGATAGATAATTATTTTACAACTGCAATTTTTCCGATCCTAACTCCCTTAGCAGTTGACCCTTCTCATCCATTCCCTTTTATAAGTAATCTTAGTTTAAATTTAGCTGCAATTATCGTCGATAATGAATCAGATAAAGAACAATTTACCCGCATAAAAATTCCTGGTGAAAGTATTTCTAGATTTATAAGTATTCCAGTTGAACTAAATGATAAAGACTCAACAAAATACACAGGGATTGCCATTGAGCAAATCATTGCAAATAATCTATCCATGCTTTTCCCTGGGATGGATGTTAAAGAATATTCGTTCTTTCGCGTTACAAGAGATGCTGATCTAGAGCTTCGAGACATTGAAGCTGATGATTTAATGAGTGCACTAGAAGAAGGTTTACGCAAGCGTCGCAAAGGAGGTGAAGTAGTCAGGCTAGAAGTCTCTACAAATACACCAAAAGTAATTCTTGATCTTTTACAAGAAGGGATGAATATTGACAAAGAAAATTTATATCAAATTGAGGGGTTGCTAGCGTTAGATGAATTAATTGAATTAACAGCTTTCAATCTGCCGAAACTAAAATTTAAAGAGCATCAAGGCGTTACTCATAATTTACTAAAAAATAGTCAATTGAGAGAACAAGAAGAATTAGATACTAGAAATAAAAGCAATTTCAAAAGTATATTCTCCATTATTCGCCGTAATGATTTACTAGTCCATCACCCATACAATCTTTTCTCGACATCAGTCGAGGAGTTTATTAATCAAGCTGCGGAAGATAAGCAAGTCATGGGAATCAAAATGACCTTGTATAGAATTTCCAAAGACTCTTTAATTATTGATGCATTAATAAGAGCTGCTGAGAAAGGAAAGCAAGTAATGGCTCTGGTTGAGCTAAAAGCAAGATTTGATGAAGATAATAATATCCAATGGGCAAAACAATTAGAGCAAGCTGGGGTTCATGTTGTCTATGGAGTTATTGGACTGAAAACTCATACAAAAATTGCTTTGATAATAAGAAAAGAAAAAAACAGATTAAGAACGTACTTTCATATTGGAACTGGTAATTATAATTCAAAAACTTCTAAAACATATACAGATTTTGGCTTATTGTCTTGTCAACCTGAGCTTGGTCAAGATCTTATTGAACTATTTAATTATTTGACTGGATTTGCTAAACAACAATCCTATAGAAAATTATTAGTTGCACCGGTAACTCTTAGAAGTGGAATAGAAAAGCTAATAAAAAGAGAAATCAATTGTGCAAAAAATGGCTTACCGGCGAGGATAATAGCCAAAATGAATTCACTAGTAGATCCAGAAATTATAAAGCTACTTTACGTAGCATCACAGGAAGGAGTAAAAATTGAACTTATAATTAGAGGAATGTGCTGCCTATATCCTCAGAAAAAAGACTTAAGCGAAAACATAATAGTAACAAGCATTATTGGTAGGTTTTTGGAGCATTCAAGAATCTTTTGGTTTAATAACAATGGAGATGCAGAGGTATTTATTGGCAGTGCAGATTGGATGAGACGTAATTTAGATAGAAGAGTTGAAGCAGTTACACCCATTGAAGACAATAAAATTAAAAAAGAAATTAAACATTTATTAGATTCTTATTTAGAAGGAAATCAAGACTCTTGGAACATGCAAAGTGATGGTAGTTACACCAAAAATCAAATTTTGAATGATAAGAAAAAATATATTCAAGAAAAAATTATTAAGCTATATAAAAAAGAAGAAGCTTAAAAAAAATTGAAAGCTTTTTTAAAACATTTAATTTATTTTTTGATGCGCTTTATACCTAATTAGGGAAAAAGTCATAAATTTTTCGTTTCAATTAGTCAACTTCTCCTTATAAGTGCTAACTTCTTAATAAATCTAATTTCAAGAGGCCAGGGTGATGGGGATCCCGCTGGAATCTGCCAAGGAGATTTCTGATGTTTCATCAGTGAAGTCTAATTCGGCAAGCACAAGTCAAAAACTATCTGCATCAACTGTAAGTAGTCAAAAATCTCGAAGTTCTAGAAGACAAAGCAATCGTCTAGCGACTGATGCGATAGGTTTCTATCTAACAAGTATTGGAAGAGTCCCACTTCTGACTCCTGCAGAGGAAATTGAGCTTGCTCATCATGTGCAACAAATGAAAGATTTGTTGAGTCTTCCTCTTGAACAACGGTCTACCCGTCAAAAACACAAAATAAAAATGGGTAAGCGTGCAAGAGATCGCATGATGGCTGCAAATCTGAGACTTGTTGTAAGTGTTGCAAAAAAATATCAAAATCAAGGTCTCGAATTACTCGATTTAGTTCAAGAAGGTGCAATTGGATTAGAAAGAGCTGTTGATAAATTTGATCCTGCGATGGGTTATAAATTCTCAACCTATGCATACTGGTGGATAAGACAAGGGATGACTCGTGCAATTGATAACAGTGCTAGAACTATTCGGCTGCCAATACATATCAGCGAAAAACTTTCAAAAATGCGCCGCATATCGCGTGAATTATCTCATCGATTTGGTAGGCAACCAAATCGACTGGAGTTAGCAAACGCAATGGGAATTGAACCTCAAGATCTAGAAGATCTAGTGTCGCAAAGTGCACCATGCGCGTCTCTTGATGCTCATGCAAGAGGCGAAGAAGATCGAAGTACTCTTGGAGAACTAATTCCAGACCCAAATTCTGATGAGCCCATGGAAGGAATGGATAGAAGTATTCAAAAAGAACACCTTGGAGGATGGTTATCACAATTAAATGAGAGAGAGCAAAAAATCATGAGACTTCGCTTTGGCCTCGATGGAGAAGAACCACTTACTCTTGCTGAAATTGGAAGACAAATAAATGTTTCGAGAGAGCGCGTAAGACAACTTGAGGCAAAAGCAATTTTAAAATTGAGGGTAATGACTACTCATCAAAACGCTGCTTAAACATTGCCTATTCAAATAGCTATTTTTGTTATTGCGTTATGGATAATTATAATTTTATTAATTTCATTTTTATGTAAAAAATATTTTCCTAAAAAAGAGGAGTTAAGTAGAAAAATTATTCATATTGGAACAGGACCTGTAATTCTCTTAGCCTGGATATTTGATATTCCAAAAAATATAGCTTTCTTAACTGCATTATTGATCACAATAGCTTTGGGCATTAATTATCAATATCGTTTATTACCAGCAATTGAGGATATCGAGAGAAAAAGTTTTGGAACAATTGCATATGGTACAAGTATCACACTGTTACTTTTACTTTTCTGGCCTCGTTATTCATCATCTATTTGCATAGGAATACTATCAATGGCTTTTGGTGATGGATTAGCAGGTTTAATCGGAAGGTCTATTAAATCTCCAAAATGGTCAATACTTGGTCAAACGAAATCACTTATTGGAACATTAACAATGGGGTCAGTAGTAGCCATAACTACTTCAATTATCTCTTCAACTAATAATTTAGGCATACAGCCTCTAGAAATCATAGGGATCTCGCTAATAGCAACTTTTTTAGAGCAAATAAGTCCTTGGGGTATTGACAATTTAACTGTTCCTATTGGAGTAACTTGTATAGGGATATGGTTAGTCGGAATATAAAAAAACCAACTAAATTTATTTGACTGATTCAGCTAGTTCCTCTAATAAAACTTCAGTTGTAGAAAAGTTTATGCATGCATCCGTAACACTTTGCCCATAGGTAAGTTTTGACAAATCTGAATTTAATTTTTGATTACCCTCAACAAGATGACTTTCAATCATTACGCCCATTACATTCTTTGACCCACCTTTAACCTGTGACGCAACATCCCGTAAAACTTCTGATTGTCTACGAAAATCTTTATTTGAATTGCCATGACTACAATCAACCATGACTCTTCCAGGCATATTAAATTGTGATAATTCATCTGCAATTAAATTAATTGCATCAAGATGATAATTGGTTCCATTCTTACCACCTCTTAGGACAAGATGACCATCTGGATTGCCTGTAGTACTTACTATCGAAGCGTGACCATCATTATTAATACCTAAAAAATGATGAGGTTTTGAAGCAGCTTGCATTGCATTAATCGCTATCGTTGCTGTCCCATCAGTACCATTCTTATAACCACCCGGCATTGATAATCCAGATGCCATTTCACGATGAGTCTGACTCTCTGTCGTTCTTGCTCCAATAGCAGTCCAACTAATTAAATCAGCAATATATTGAGGAACAACTGGATCAAGTAACTCAGTTGCTGCCGGCATTCCTTTTTTGGCCAAATCAAGTAATAAACCTCTTGCCTTTCTTAAACCAGTATTAATATCGTAAGAATTATCAAGATGAGGGTCATTAATAAGTCCTTTCCAGCCAACAGTTGTACGTGGTTTTTCAAAATAAACACGCATGACAATCTCTAGCTTTTGACTATATTTCTCTCTCAATGGGGCTAAACGATTTGCATATTCAATAGCAGCATCAACATCATGAACGGAACATGGTCCAACAATCACCAAGATTCTTGGATCATTACCATGAAGAATTGATTGAATCTTGTTTCGAGTAATAGAGACAACTCCTGAGGCTGCCTTATCTAAAGGCAAATCTCTATGAATTAATGCTGGTGACATTAGTGGACGGGTCTCGACCACATGAAGGTCAGAGGTGCTATCCACCATTGAAAAATATGATGAGGTGGACATTTAAAGCGTGATCATAGATATAAGATTAGAGAAGTATCAGTCATAGGGGGGTAATAAGTTGCATTATCTGAATGTTTGTTCAAAAAACATGGGGTTGTAAACAATGAAAACAAAAGGCCCTCACTCAAATACATTCTCTGTTGAGATTTAAAAATGCTAAAAAACTACCTATCTCATGTTGCAGAAAGAAAAGCGTTAGGGATTCCTCCGCTTCCTTTAGATGCAAAACAGACTAAAGATTTAACAGAGTTATTAGAAAAACCAGATAAAGAATTAGATCAAAACTTCTTACTTGATCTTCTTGTTAATCGAATTCCCCCTGGAGTTGATCAAGCCTCTTATGTCAAAGCGACTTGGCTGAGTTCAATTGCTCAAGAAGAGTCAAAAAGTCCGTTAGTCAGTCCTTTAAAAGCAACTGAGCTTTTGGGTACAATGATTGGCGGGTATAATGTAGCAGCATTAATTGAAATACTAAAATCTAATAATAAAGAATTAGCTGCTTCAGCATCTATTGCACTAAGTAATACTCTTTTAGTTTATGACGCATTAAATGACATTTTAGAACTAGCAAAAAACAATATATATGCAGAAAAAGTTATAAATAGCTGGTCGAATGGAGAATGGTTCACGAATAAAAAGCCGTTAGCTCAAGAAATAACAGTAACAGTATTTAAAGTTGAAGGAGAAACAAATACAGACGACCTCTCTCCAGCAACTCATGCCACAACAAGACCAGATATTCCTTTACATGCTCTAGCGATGCTAGAGACTCGAGATGCAAAAGGTGTAAGCACTATTGAAGAATTAAAAAAGAAAGGATATCCAATCGCATATGTTGGCGATGTTGTTGGAACAGGCAGCTCTAGAAAGTCAGCAATAAATTCTGTCCTTTGGCATACAGGACAGGACATACCGTACGTGCCAAATAAAAGAGGGAGTGGAGTTGTAATAGGAGGCAAAATTGCTCCTATTTTCTTTAATACTGCTGAAGATTCAGGTGCACTTCCAATTGAATGCGATGTAAGCAATCTCAAAACAGGAGATGTAATTACTATTTTCCCTTACAAAGGAGAAGTTAGAAGAAGTAAAAATGAAGCAAGCAGTGGAGAACTTCTATCAACATTTGACTTAAAACCACAGACTATTACTGATGAAGTAAGAGCAGGTGGGAGAATTCCTTTAATGATTGGAAGGGCCTTAACAGACAAAGTCAGAACAAAATTAAAACTTCCTCCATCTACCCTTTTTATTCGTCCTGGTCAGCCACCTGCTACAAAACATGGGTTTACACAAGCTCAAAAAATGGTTGGAAAAGCTTGCGGTTTAGAAGGCGTGCTTCCTGGTGCAAGTTGTGAGCCAATAATGACAACAGTTGGTAGTCAAGATACTACCGGTCCGATGACTAGAGATGAAATGAAAGAACTAGCCTGTTTAGGATTTTCTGCTGATTTAGTTATGCAGAGTTTCTGTCATACAGCAGCATATCCCAAGCCCGTTGATATCAAAACTCAAAAAGAACTCCCTGATTTTTTTGCTGAAAGAGGAGGAATAGCATTAAAGCCTGGTGATGGAATTATTCACAGTTGGCTAAATAGGATGCTCTTACCCGACACAGTCGGGACAGGTGGCGATAGTCATACACGATTCCCATTGGGCATCTCATTCCCAGGAGGTTCAGGAGTTGTGGCATTTGCTGCAGCAATTGGTTCCATGCCTTTAGATATGCCTGAGTCAGTTCTTGTACGTTTTAAAGGATCTCTACAAAATGGCGTCACTTTAAGAGATGTAGTGAATGCCATTCCGTGGATGGCCATACAACAAGGTCTTCTGACCGTCGCAAAAGCCAACAAAGTTAATGTTTTTAATGGAAAAATATTAGAAATTGAAGGTCTACCAAACCTAAAATTAGAGCAAGCCTTTGAGTTGACTGATGCAAGTGCAGAAAGATCTTGTGCTGGATGTACTATTCAACTCTCTGAATCAACAATCAGTGAATATTTAACAAGCAATATTGTTTTACTGAAAAATATGATTGCTAGAGGATATAAAGACGCAAGAACAATAAATAGAAGAATTAAAGAAATGGAAGATTGGTTAAAAAAACCAGTTTTACTATCAGCAGACTCAAATGCTCAATACTCAGAAATCATCGAAATAGACTTGAATGAACTCAAAGAACCTGTTTTAGCTTGTCCTAATGATCCTGATAACGTCGAACTTTTAAGCCAAGTCGCAGGCACTCCCATTCAAGAAGTTTTTATTGGGTCATGTATGACAAATATTGGTCATTATCGAGCCGCTGCAAAAATTCTCGAAGGAGAAGGGAAGATAGCAGCACGATTATGGGTATGTCCGCCTACACGAATGGACGAGGAAATTTTGAAAAAAGAAGGATACTACGAGATCTTTGAACAAGCTGGTAGCCGAATGGAAATGCCTGGTTGTTCTCTCTGCATGGGCAATCAAGCTCGTGTAGAAGATAATTCAACTGTTTTCTCAACCAGTACAAGAAATTTCAACAACAGATTAGGTAAAGGAGCGCAGGTGTTTTTAGGAAGTGCCGAACTGGCCGCTGTTTGCGCTTTGTTGGGTCATATACCTACAACTGACGAATATCTTGCAATAGCTTCCAAAAAAGTTTCCCCTTTAACTGACGAAATATATAGATACTTAAACTTTGATGAAATACCAAACTTTATCGAAGATGGGCGTGTAATCACAAAACAAGAAGAAGCCTCTATTTTAAACAACTAAATTGATTTAAATGATCAAAAGTCAAAATCCCATTAAAGAAAAATCAAGTCAAAGCATAAACAAACTTCTTCAAAGGAAATGGCTTAATGTAATTCTTGCTCTCATACTTACAGGTTTAGGAGCAGCATTAACGGGAATATTATTTAAAACTGGAATTCATGCATTAGAAGATTACAGATCCAATCTTCTTGCATATATGCCAAGATGGATAGTTTTACCAATATTAGGAGTATTAGGAGGTCTAATTTCAGGATCGCTCATTCAAAATTTTGCCCCTGCAGCAAAAGGAGCAGGAGTAAGTCACATCATTGCATTTCTTCGCCATAAGCCAGTGCCGATGGGATTAAGAGTTGGAATCGTAAAACTATTTGCTGGAATAATTGCTATTGGCAGTGGGTTTCCACTAGGTCCAGAAGGCCCAGCAGTACAAATGGGAGGATCTGTTGCCTGGAAAATGGCAAAATGGCTTAAAGCCCCTATTTCATTTCGAAGAGTCATAGTTGCAGCAGGAGGAGGAGCGGGAATTGCAGCTATTTTCAGTGCACCTCTTGGAGGCTTTGTCTATGCAATTGAAGAACTTCTAAATTCAGCCAGACCAGTAGTGCTCTTACTAGTAGTAGTAACAACATTCTGGGCTGATAGTTGCGCTGATATTTTGCAAGCAATTGGACTAGATCAAAAAGCTGGTGGATTTGTTAATAACTTAGGTTTTCAATTAGAGAAAGCATATACACCAGTAATCGAATTCTTTCCAGTAGATATTTTATACCTAATTTTTTTAGGAATCTTACTTGGATTCTTAGCTGAAATGTACTGCCAATATGTTTTAAAGATGCAAGTCCTTGGAAACAAATGGTTTAAAAATAAAACTATTCAAAGAATGAGTTTGTCCGGATTTTTACTTGGCTTAATGTATTCAATAATTCCAGAAAGTTTTCACAATATAGAAGGATTACAAAAAATTATTGTTAATGAAAGTAGTAATTTTACGCTTTCAATAAGTATATTTTTAGTTTTATTTTTTGCTTCTGGCATGGCAGCTGCCTCAGGAGCCCCAGGTGGTTTATTTTATCCTATGCTCACCCTAGGAGGTGCAATTGGATTAGCCAGCGGTATAGGAGTAGAAGCATTAACAGGCCATGTGCCAACAACATTTATTTTTGCAGGAATGGGTGGATTTGTAGCCGGATGCTCAAGAACCCCTTTAACAGCAATGTTCTTGGCATTCGCATTAACTAAAAATCTTTTAATACTCAAGCCACTTTTGATTACATGTATAGCTAGCTTTTTAACTGCCAGAATATTTAATGAACATTCAATTTATGAAAGACAAATCACAATCGAAGAAAAAGAATTAATATAAAATTTTTCAAATTTTCTTTAATAAATTATTACAGTTTATAGAATTATCTATCATACATCTAAGACCTATCAATAATATCCAACCTAAGATATTTATTCTGCTATCAAATAGTGGAATATCTGTTGCATGAAAACAAATAAGAATCAAAGTAGAAGTCCACCATGCCCGATCAACTATTATATTTTTGTTTGAATTTAATTTATTAAAGATTCTATAAAAACCCGAAATTATTAATAAGCTAAAAACAAATATGTTAATCAAAAAAGAAACTAAAATACCATGGCTAATTGCTAATTCTAAAGGCAAATTATGGGAATGACCGTGAAATAAACCTGTCCTCAGAGGATAAATAATTGAAAAAGCTGCTGCTCCCCAACCTAACCATGGTTTTTCAAAAATTAAATTAACCGCAACTTGCCATTGGCCAATGCGTGTTGCCTCAAAAGTTCTAGTATCTACAAACTGCATATCATTTAATCTCATCCAAATTGAATCTGGCACAATACTTCTAGCAAATTGTTGAATTTCAAAATCAAGGGCAGGTAAAACAGCAATAATCACTGGAAGAAAAGAAATGACCATTAAAGGTATTAACCAGCTCCATGATGCTGTACCAAAAACAAATGGAAGTCCTAAAACAATTGCACCCCATGCATTTCGAGAGTCAGTCAAAATCATTGCTGAAACAATGGCCACTAAAAGAGCACAGGGAATGACTCTATTTCTTCCAACAATAAAAGGATAAAGAACGGAAGCCAAACAGAATGGCCATATACCCGCCAACCATGCAGCCGCGATATTTGCATAATCAAACAACCCAGACAACCTACCTAAAGGCTCTCCTCCTGGAGAAACAAACCACACTATTAAACCATCAAAAATCTCCCATGGTCCCTCCCACCCTAGCCATAACTGACCAAAACCAGTTATCAAAACAGGTAGACTTCCTAATACAAGCCAAGAAGCGCATTTTTTTCTTCTTTCAGGAGAGAGCAAATAGGGTTGCAAGCCCCAAAAAAACAAAAAAAATGGTAACCAATTAAAAAGACCAAGCCAAGCGAGCCAACCGGTATGAGAACGAATACAACCAATCACCATCAAAAAAGCTACAAGCACTAGTGGATAATTCCAATATTCCCTCCAATAGAGATTCCTTCTTTTAAGAATTCCGTCAAAGAGAGCTACAAGCAAAAATACATAAGAAATTAATGCACTAGATGGCAAACAAACTAAACCTAACTGAAAACAACTCCAGCCAATATTGTCTAAAAAATTATTTTTTAAATTAAAGAAATAAGCATTATTAATCATGTGAATACAGCCGTCCTACCTCTATAGACAATCACTTGTCGTCTTAAATGCAATCTTAAAGCTCTTGCTAAAGCGACTCGCTCCAAATCTCTACCTTTTCTTATTAAATCTGATACTTCGTCACGATGACTAACATGAGATATGGTCTGTTCAATTATAGGACCAGCATCAAGATCCTTAGTTACATAATGAGCTGTAGCACCAATTAATTTTACGCCTCTTTCCCAAGCTTGATGGTATGGCTGAGCACCTTTAAAAGCAGGCAGAGAAGAATGATGAATATTTATAAGATGAGGAAACCTCTCTAAAAAGGAACTACTTACAATCTGCATATATTTAGCCAAAACCCCTAAATCAATTTTATATTCATTTAATAAATCTAGAATTTCACTTTCTGAATCTGCTTTATTGTTTTTGTCTACTTGTATAAGTTTAAAAGGAATAGAAAAACTTGAGCAAATATCCTCTAAATCCGAATGATTTGAGATGACTAAAGGAACATTCATACATAATTCACCTGCCTTAACTCTCCATAAAAGATCAACTAAACAGTGACTCTGCTTGCTCACAAAGATTGCAACATTAGGAAAATCATCAGAGAAGCTCAACACAGCTTTTCCATTCAATCTTTGCTCAAGTGAAATTACTTCAGATTTTATTTCTGTTTTGTCAAGCAGAAAACCATCTAAATCCCACTCTATGCGACTGAGAAACAATTGTGCATCTGCATCTGTATGGTGATCAGCATGTCTAATATTCCCATTTTTACTTGCAATCCAACTTGACAAATGACTTACTAGTCCAGGCTTATCAGGACAAATGAACTGCAAGATAACTGTTTTAATGCTCACAAAAGCTATATCCTTAAACTATTCTCTTTTTTAGACCACTAATTGAAAATTAACAAGCAAATTTCATAGCATCTATGCAAACTAATAAACAAAAAACAGAAAAAAAGCAAACCGAAATCTCAATTGTCGGTAGTGGGATCGCAGGTCTTACAACTGCGTTTCATCTAGGGAAAAAAGGTTATAAAGTAAATTTAATCGATCCAAAAATAAATTCAGAAATAAATAATTTAAACCCAAAAAATGGAACACAAGCTAGTTTGGGTATTCTGATGGGTAATATCTACAAAAGATCAAAAGGAAGAGCTTTTTTACTACGAAATAAAAGTATGAAATTATGGAAAGAATGGCTTACGCAAATAAACTATTCTGAATCAAATTTCCTATTTGAAAATCCATTAATTAAGTTAGCAAATTCCGAAAAAGAATATCAATCTATGATTGAATTAATTAAGAATAAAAAAGAATATGAAATTGAACTTTTAGATAAAAATTCTTTAGATTTTTGGAGTTCTATATTTGAAACAAACATAATAGGAGGATTAATCTCTCATGAAGATGGTCGCTTAAATCCGATAGAATTAATAAAGGCATTAATGCATAGTCTAGACCAAATCCGAATAAATAAAATCGCAAATAATGTTATTAAAATAAGCAAAAATGATAAACTACATGAAAAAAAATGGAATATCCATTTAGAAAATAATCAATCTATTGATCAAGATTGTATCGTTATTTGCTCAGCATTACAGACACAAAAACTATTAGAATCATTAGGTCATAAAATATTTTTAGAGCCAATATTAGGACAGGTTGTTGAATTAGAATTAGAAAATGAAACTAAGAATTGGAAAAATTGGCCCCCAATATTAAATTATCAGTCTATAAACTTTATACATCATAGTCCCAATCATGTAATCATAGGAGCGACTGTTGAGAATGGCACTAAACCAAACCTCCTTGAAAAACAAAAAATATTAAATATGAACAATGCAGCTCCAAAATGGTTAAGGAATGCAAGAGTTTGCCATGAATGGAAAGGCATTAGAGCGAAGCCAATAAATGAACCTTCTCCCTTGTTAAAACAATTAGAACCAGGCTTATTAATTAATACAGGTCACTACAGAAATGGGTTTTTATTAGCTCCTGCATGCGCTGAATGGATTGGACTTGAAATAGAGAACCACTAAATATTGATTTATTTTGTCTCGGTAAAGTCAGCATCAATAACATCGTCGCCATCAGTTTTGCTATCAGTACTTGAATCATCTGCAGCTTGTGAAGCAGCATTTGCCTGTTGATATACAGAGGCTCCTAATGAATACAATTCCTTTTGGAGCTCCTCAACTAAAGTCTTCATAGTTTCATAATCATCTTTTTCAGTAGCTTCTTTTAGCTTGCCACGTTTCTCTTCAACTTTTGTTTTTGCTTCTTCATCAACCTTGTCGCCAAGCTCACTTATTTGTTTTTCCGCTTGATAAACAAGTGTTTCAGCTTGGTTTTTAATATCAATTTTTTCACGTTTTTCTTTATCAGCAGAAGCATTCATTTCTGCATCTTTAACCATTTTATCAACTTCGTTATCCGACAAAGTTGATGCACCGGTAATAGAAATACTTTGCTCTTTACCGCTACCTTTATCTTTTGCGTTGACGCTGAGGATTCCATTAGCATCAATATCAAAAGTAACTTCAATTTGAGGCACCCCTCTTGGAGCAGGAGGGATTCCGTCTAAACGAAAGGTTCCAAGACTTTTATTGTCAGAAGCCATCTCGCGTTCACCTTGTAAAACGTGAATTTCTACATTCGTTTGGCCGTCAACTGCAGTTGAATAAGTTTCTGCTTTTTTGGTAGGAACAGTAGTATTCCTTGAAATCATTTTTGTCATCACCCCACCTAAAGTTTCAACTCCAAGAGACAAAGGAGTGACATCAAGTAGCAAAATGTCTTTAACTTCTCCAGCAAGAACTCCACCTTGAATAGCTGCTCCAACAGCAACTACTTCATCTGGGTTAACTGTTTGGTTTGGGTCTTTTGTAGTGACTCTTTTTACTAACTCTTTAACTGCTGGCATTCTGGTAGAGCCTCCAACCATAACAATCTCATCTATCTCTCCAGTAGACAATTTTGCATCTTTCAAAGCTTGTTCTACAGGAACCCTGCAACGATCAATAAGGTTTGCTGCTAACTCTTCAAATTTTGCTCTGGTTAGGGTCAAATCTAAATGCTTAGGTCCTTCAGGAGTAGCTGTGATAAACGGAAGATTTATTTCACTTTGAGTAGCATTTGATAATTCTATTTTCGCTTTTTCAGCTGCTTCGGTTAAACGTTGAAGTGCTTGCTTATCTTGGCGTAAATCAATACCTTCATTACCTTTGAATGTTGAAGCTAAATGATCAACAATTGCACGATCAAAATCATCTCCACCCAAATGAGTATCTCCAGAGGTAGAGAGAACTTCGAATACTCCATCACCTACCTCTAAAACAGATACATCAAAGGTACCCCCACCCAAATCAAAGACTAATATCCTTTCATTACTTTTTTTATCCAATCCATACGCTAGTGCAGCAGCAGTTGGCTCGTTAATAATCCTGAGGACTTCTAAACCTGCAATCTTGCCCGCATCTTTCGTTGCTTGTCGCTGTGAATCATTAAAGTAGGCTGGAACAGTAATTACAGCTTGTGTGACTGTTTCACCTAAATATTTCCCTGCATCGTCAGAAAGCTTTCTCAAAACTTGAGCACTAACTTCTTCAGGAGAGAACTGTTTGTCAAGTATTGGACATTTTAATTTGACATTAGAACCAGCTTTTTCAACTCCATAACTAACTTCTTTAGATTCGTCGTTTACTTCATCTACTCTTCTTCCTACAAATCTTTTAGAAGAATAAAAAGTATTTTCTGGATTCATAACTGCTTGACGTTTAGCAATTTGTCCAACCAATTGATCTTGATTTTTTGTATAAGCAACCACTGATGGAGTCGTTCTAAATCCCTCAGCATTAGCTATTACAGTGGGCTTACCGCCTTCCATAACAGCGACACAACTATTGGTAGTTCCAAGATCGATACCGACAACCTTCCCCATGGGTGATTAACTCCTTTAATTTCTATCTTTAGGTATCATCCTCGTCAGTGAAACCTATTTGAGGCGAGGCGTGGTTCCCGAACAGTCTCTTAAAAATTTCAAATCAACTTCTTACCGAAATGATTGCTATCACTGGAAAAACTAAACTGGTAGGACTACTTGGACAGCCAGTAAATCATTCGCTTTCACCAATTATGCATAACGCCGCATATGAAGAAATGGGACTTGACTGGTGTTATATGGCATTTCCTTGCGATAAAGGCAATATAGAGAAAGTAACAACAGCGTTAAGGTTTGTAGATTGCAAGGGATTAAATGTAACTATTCCTCATAAGCAAGAAGTTCTTAAAGCTTGCAACAAATTAACTAAAGTTGCAAATGATATACAAGCAGTTAATACACTAATACCGGAAAAGAATAATCAATGGATAGGAGCAAACACTGATGTAGAAGGATTCTTGGTGCCCTTAAAAAGTCATAATTTAATTGATAAAAGTGTGATTGTAATAGGTAACGGAGGAAGCGCAAGAGCAGTCGTCATGGGATTAAATAGTTTAAATATCAAAAAAATAACAATAATTGGTAGGAATAAAAATTCATTAGATACTTTTGTAAAAAACATGAAAAATTTATTATCTAAGAACCAAATTAAAATTGAAGGTATTAACAATAAAGAAAAGAATCTTACATCTTATATTGAAGAAGCCGATTTAATTATTAATACGACTCCAATCGGGATGCATAAACAGAAAACTGAACAACAAAATATTCCTCTTGGCAATCAAATATGGGACAACCTCTCTAATAAAACTATTCTGTACGACTTGATTTATACTCCTAGACCAACAAACTGGTTAAAACTTGGGGAGAAAAAAAATTGTTTCATAATTAATGGTCTAGATATGCTTGTAGAACAAGGTGCTTTGTCAATAAGACTTTGGAGTGGTTTTAATAACGTGCCTACTCAAATAATGAAATCATCTGCAGAAAAACATTTAATGGTTTAATCTTAAAAAAATAGAATTGCTTATGCCTTCAATAGGAGCAAAAATCTTAGGAGTTCTTCTCTATATGATTCCATGGTCTGATTGTCTTACATTTGGCAATCATTTATATATAAAATATCCTTTAACTCAAATTATTCAAATACCTGCAATTCCAATTCTTTTAATTGAAAGATCAATCCCTTTTGGAAGTTTATTATTATTTTTAGCTATCTTTATTGGACTAGTAAGAAATAGTCAAGTATCTTATTTTTTACGTTTTAACGCACTTCAATCGTTACTAATCAATATTGCAATCATCATAGTTAGTTTTATCTTCGAAATTGTTTTTAGTCCTTTTTCAAACTCATTATTTATAAGAACCTTCTCGAGTACTTTATTAATTAGTCTTTTTTCAGTGATTATTTTTTGTGTTTGGTCTTGCACACAAGGAAATGAACCTGATCTGCCCATAATCAGCCAAGCAACAAAAATGCAATTGTGAAAAGTTACCACCTCGGTATAAGATTAATAGTCCGTCGCTCTTTATGAGCCTTAAAGTCCTAGTCGGAAATTCTATCCATGCCTGAACAACCTTATTACGAAACTATGTACATTCTTCGTCCGGACATACCGGAAGAAGAAGTTGATACTCATCTAAAAAAATATAGTGAAATCCTTGAGAAATCAGGAACTGAAGTACTAGATAGTCAAATGAGAGGAAAAAGAAGACTTGCTTATCCCATTGCAAAACATAAAGAAGGGATATATGTGCAGCTAAGCCACAAAGGTGATGGACAACAAGTTGCAATACTAGAAAAATCAATGAGGTTAAGTGAAGACGTTATTCGTTACCTGACAGTTAAACAAGATGGTCCTTTACCGACTCCAAAATCGACCTCTAAAGATGATGATGAACCTAAGAAATCTGACAATGCAGAGGAAATAAAACCTACTGAGGACAAAACCGAATCACTTTCCAAAGAAGAGACGCACGAAGAAGAAAAGAAATAAAGAGCTATGTAAATTCAAGAAATCCTTTATTTTACTTGTTAATCCAAGACCAAATTCGACTGGGTAATCCCCACACATAAATAAATCCTTCAGCCGATTTATGTTTAAATTTATCCTCTCTTCCATAAGTAGACATATCTGAAATATATAAACTGTTCTCTTCTGACTTACGACCAATAACATCCGCATTACCTTTGAAAAGCCTAATCCTTACAGTTCCATTAACTTGCTTTTGAGAATAATTGATAAATCCATCCAAGGCTTCTTTTAAAGGACTAAACCAAAAACCTTGATAAACCAAGTCTGCCCATTGCCTTTCCAATCTAAATTTAGTATTTAACAAATCAGCGGGTAAAGTTAAACTCTCCATTTCTTGATGAGCTTTAATTAATAAAAGCAATCCTGGTGCTTCATAAATTTCTCGACTTTTAATTCCGACTACTCTGTCTTCAATAATATCCAAACGCCCAAAACCATGTTTTCCTGCAAGGTTATTGACCTTTTTAATAAGAGATACTGGCTCCATCAGTTCTCCATCAATTGCAATTGGATAACCATTTTTAAACAATATGTCCACTATCTCAGGATCATTAGGTGAATCAGCAATAGAAGAAGTAATACCAAAGACTTCCTCTAATGGCATCTCAAATGGATCTTCAAGAGGGCCGGCTTCAATACTTCTCCCCAAAAGATTCAAATCTATCGAGTAAGGATTTTTCTTGCTAACAGGAGGAACTATTCCATATTTTTCTCCATAAGAAATGGTTTCTTCACGACTCATTCCCCATTCCCTTGCTGGTGTAAGCAATTCCAAATCAGGAGCTAAAGCTCCTATTGTCACATCAAAACGAACTTGATCATTACCTTTCCCCGTACACCCATGAGCGACTCCATCAGCATTTAATTCCCTGGCAATTTCAACAAGTTTTTTTGCAATTAATGGTCTAGCTAGTGCCGTTGAGAGCGGATATTTTCCTTGATACAGAGCATTAGATCTAATTGCTGGAAAAGCAAAATCTTCAATAAAAGGCTTTACTAAATTACCAATTAATGACTGTGCAGCTCCAGCTGAAATAGCCTTTTTTTTAATTTCATCAAGCTCATCTCCCTGACCAAGATCTGCCGCAAAAGCAATAACTTGCTCAACTCCATACTCCTTTTTCAAATAAGGAATACAAACGCTGGTATCGACTCCTCCTGAATAAGCCAAAACAACTTTTTTTGCTCTTCCCATATGGTTCTCTCCTTTAAGGAAATTCAATTCTCTTTAGTAAATATAGAGAACTATTGGACAATATTTCTGATTTGGATTTTCAATGCTGATTCAAATATTTTCAAGACCTTAAAAATTTCAGAAAAAATGAAAATTTATTCCCATGGCTGCTTAATAGATTTTCCTGATTGGCTTTCAGCCAAGAATCCTATGAGCCATACTAAAGCAAAAGCCAGAGAAGTTAAGCCTAAAAAAATAAGTACGTAAATTAACCAATCATCAATGTTATGACCAAAAATCAATAAATCTTGAACATCATTATTTGTAGTGAAAATAAAAATATGAGGTGAGAAAATTAAAGCCACTTGAAAATTTAAATTAAGTTAACGAATTCAAAGAAAAAGATCTCTTAAGCCAAAAATAAATTAAAAGAGAAAAAGAGGGACCAAAAACCAAAAACCATACTAAAAAATGATTTATGTAAAAAGGTTGAGGATGAATAATACCAGCCACACGAAAAGAAATACTTACTAAGAAAGCCATTAGCCAAGCAGAAATCATCAATATCAGCTTTGAAGTCAGCATAAATATTAGAAAATTAATCCATAATGCATTATGTTAATTCATCGATCATAATCTTGAGATGAGCGGTCTAGAAAAAATCAACTTATCTGATTTAGACGGTATTAACCCCGCACTTACTCGTTATACAAGGGAAGAGCCTGCCCCTGTCCTCCCGCTACGAGAAGAACCCGATTTATTATCTTGGCTAGAAACAAGTGGAAGATTAGTTTCTGATGAAGATTCAAATGATCAAGAAATAAGTACAGTTGAAGAAGAAGAGCTTTCAGCTTTAATGGGAGAAAAAGAAGATTATAAAGCAGAAGAAGAGACAACAGATGAAGAGTGGGAAGATTAATTTACTAGCTTAAATTTTGAAAAAATCTAACGAGCTTTTCAATAAAAAAATACCAATTTTTAACAATATTCAGTACCAAGTATTTATTTTATTTGGAATAATAACATCGGTTTCTATATTTTCTGATTTATATTTTCAAAATAATTATTTTACTATTACTTTTATAATTACAACTCTAGTATCATCAATTATTACTTATATCAGTATTCCTCTATTAGAAAAAATAAAAATTAAACAGATAATTAGAGAGGAAGGACCAAAAAAACATTATCTTAAAAAAGGTACTCCTACTATGGGTGGAGTATTTTTTATTCCAATAGCAATCATAATAAGCAATATTTTATATTTTAATAATCAAGATTACAAAATTATTTTATCTTTGAGCTTACTTATTTTATCTTTTATGTTCATAGGCTTAATTGATGACTTAATCAGTTTGAAAAAAAAATTTAATACTGGTCTAACTTCAAATCAAAAATTAATTTTACAATTTTTTATTAGTCTTATTTTTATCATTATTTGTGAATCCAATAATTTTATACCTAATAATATTCAAATAGCAGATAAAATTGTTAATATAGGTAATTTAATTTATCCATTAGGAATATTTGTATTACTAGCAGAAAGTAATTCAACTAATTTAACTGATGGTTTAGATGGCTTACTAAGTGGCTGTAGTGCCTTAATTTTCACAGGTTTAGCTTTAACTATTTTAATAGAAAATCAAGCCAGTACTGAAACCCTAGCCCCTCTTTGCATAGTAATGGCTGGAGCTTCTATGGGATTTCTTTTTCTTAATAAATATCCTGCAAAATTATTTATGGGAGATTCAGGGTCTTTAGCTATAGGAGCATCTCTTGGTGGCATAGCTCTTATATCAAATAATCTTTGGTCTCTATTAATTATGGGAGGAGTACTTGCAGCAGAATCAATCTCAGTAATCATTCAAGTAGGTATTTTTAAAATTTCTAAGAAAATAAAAGGTAAAGGACATAAATTATTTTTAATGACTCCAATACATCACCATTTTGAGCTTCAAGGTAACAAAGAAACTCAAATTGTAAGTAGCTTTTGGTTCATTACATTATTATTAATAATAATGTATCTAGTATTTAACACTAAACCTTAGATCTTCAAATTGAACTGATGACGTATTTTACTTGGAAAGAAGAGGGGTTAACAAACGACTGTGAAACTCTGGATTCTATGGCTGCACGGTTTGAAGAATCTGCAAGACTTATGAGAAAGATGTCAGCAGAAGGCTTTAAAGTAGAAAAAAGAAATAAACGACAAATAATCACTCATATAGATTCAAAAATTTTTAATGATTGGGGCTTCATTAGTGAAGAACCGCCATATCAACAACTTACATTGATCCTTGAAAAATAAATAAAATAAATCTATTGATACTTAAAAAATACTACAAAAGCACAAAAATATTAAAAGTTAAGTACTTTTAAAAAATCGAAAATGTTTTAAACCATCTAAAACATCATCTTGATCATCAGAAAAGAAAACTCTTTGATGAGATCTCAATCTATCTAATGATGAATCATGATCAAACGGAATAACATTAGTAGTCAATCCCTTTATTAATTCATCATCACCTTGTTGACTTGCTACGACAAGAATTTTGTCCAAAGATAGCCCCCAACGTAAAGACAAAAATCTAATAGCTTCTGCTCGTGATGCTCGCAAAGGAACAATATCTAAGTACCAATGACATTTAAGGTGAGGAGAAGCAGCAAGGCCAGACTGCCTAAGTCTTTTGCGTACTAAAGGTAAAATTGCATTACTAGGTTCTTTTAATAAATAACTAACCTTCATAGGACCCTGGTGCTCAGTTTTTTGAAGCTCTAAATAATCTTTTAAATCGAACAAAACCTTCTCTACTTCCTTACGACTCCAATCAACAGATATTGAATCTTGCCAAAAAATGTCTGATTTATTTTCATCAGCATAATAAATCTCAGTACCAGCTTGAGTTATCCAAACTGCAGGTTTGAGTAATTGTGTTTCTAAATATCGATAACGAGCAGCTTGAATTGATCTACCAGTTAAAATTCCTAATTGGATATTTTGATTCAATATATAATCTTTTAATTTGTCTCTAAAAATTGACAAGCCCTTAGATTCCTCAAGGAAATTATCTAAATCAATAAATAATAGTTTTTGACCCATAGGACTTTTGTCTTTAGTATTTGAAAATGTCAAATAACGAGGTGCTAGAAATTTGAGACGCTTCTGCATCAATGCAATGTAATTACAAACATGAGCATCCCAACTGAAATGCCTGCTAACCCCCTCAATTCCATTGTCACTCCAAGTTTTCCATAAAGATGGATTTGAACCTGCAGTCTCTAAACCATCTCGCAATGCTTCTAAATCAGTTACATCAACAAGTAGACCATTATCACAACGAGCAAGAATATCCCTTGGGCCACCATCATCAGTAGCAACCATTGGCAAGCCACACGCGGCAGCTTCCAATAATGTCAAGCCAAATGGCTCAGTTAAAGCAGGATTAACAAACAATCCATTTCTCTTTGTAGCCCAACGATAAATTGAGGGAATTTGCTCTCTTTTATGTTGTTTTGGAAAAGCAACTTTTCCATATAAATTATATTTATCAACTAATTCAAAAACCTGCTGAAATACTTCTCTTTGCTGTTTATCAAGCTGACGTGAATCTTCTCGACAGCCTAAAATTAAAATGAGATTATGTCTTTGCTGCAAAATCGAAGAACGTCCATAAGTCTCAATCAAAGCAGGAATATTTTTTCTCCTTACTGCCCTTGATATAGCTAAAAGAGGGGGAAGATTTAAATCTCTCAAAAAAGGTTTGAAAAGTTTGTTTAATTCTTTTTCTTCTTTATTTAAATTAGAAGGTATTGCATGAAAACGATTTAGATCAACACCTGGCGGAATTATTTCTACATCTTTAGAGCTAAATCGCCCATAGCGAGCATACTGTTCATCTGCTTCTTGTTTGGTACTTGTTATGAGTAAGTTTAAATGCGCTAAAGCCAGCTCCTCTGCATCAATCCTTTTACTAATTGAATAAGTTTGCTCTATTTGATCGTGATCTATTCCAGCAGCCAATAATCTTCTAAGTTTTTCACGGCCTAATGAATGGCCAGTAAAAACTAATGGCAAGCCTAATCTTCTGCTGACTAATGATCCAACATAACCAGCATCGGCATAATGAGCATGAATCCAATCAGGCAAGTGATTTTTCTTCTGTAATCTTTGCACTATTTGATCAGCTAAATCATCTAAATATGGCCACAGCAATTCTTTCCTAAGATAACGCTTAGGACCAAAAGGTAATCGGATAATCTCAGCAGAACTTGATATCTTTTCAACTGGATTTGAGTAGTCAGAGGATACTTTCCTATCAACAATTAATCTAGTAATAAGTTCTACTTTTTCAACTTCAGGTCTTGCTGCAAGTCCTTTTACTAACTCTAGAACATATAAGGTCTGCCCTCCAGTATCTGAATCTCTTCCCAACTCAAGATCATGTGATCGAATTAAACCATGCAAATTTAAATGTAAAAGTCTTAATCCCAAGCAAAACCTTTATTTAAAGATGATGAATTCCTACTTGATTTTTTGCCAACTAAACCTAAAGAAAAAATAATGTTTTTTTAAATAAAAATTAAACTTCCCAATGCTTTGCTACTACTTGATTTTCTAAGCCCTTACCAGTCAAAGACTCTTAAACATTAAGCAATATCTACAAAAATAGCTGAATATTCAATCTTTGCTAGGAGGATGTAATTCCAAGACTTTTTTTAGATAATTACCTGTATGACTATTTGAGTCTTGAGCTACTTCTTCAGGAGTACCCATAGCAATAATCTCTCCTCCTCGGTTACCCCCTTCTGGACCCATATCAATAATCCAATCTGAACATCTAATAACATCCAAATTATGCTCAATAACAATAATTGAATTTCCTTTATCTACCAGTCTTTGTATCACATCCATTAATTTATGAACATCATAAAAACTTAAACCAGTTGTAGGTTCATCAATTAGATAAAGAGTTTTACCAGTGGCTCTTCTAGATAACTCAGTAGCAAGTTTTACCCTTTGAGCTTCTCCTCCAGATAATGTTGGAGCAGGTTGGCCGAGCTTAATGTATCCAAGACCAACATCTAGAAGTGTTCTCAATCTATCTGCAGCTTGAGGTATTGCTGAAAAAACATCAACTGCCTGCTCAACTGTCATTTCTAATACATCTGAAATAGAATAATTTTTATATTTAACTTGTAATGTCTCTCGATTAAATCTAGCTCCTTTACATACATCGCATTGAACATAGACATCAGGAAGAAAATTCATCTCAATTACATTTACTCCCTGACCACGACAAGCTTCACATCTTCCACCTTTAACATTAAAACTGAATTGCCCTGCTTGATATCCTCGTGCTTTTGCTTCAACAGAAGTAGCAAAAAGTTGGCGTATAGGATCAAATGCGCCTGTATAAGTAGCAGTATTAGATCGTGGAGTTCTACCAATTGGGGATTGGTCAATAACAATAACTTTATCAATTGATTTAATACCTTTCAGCTCTTTTAATCCTTTTGGAAATGGAACTTTTAAACCTAAAGAGTGATTTAAAGCAGGATGGAGTAATTCATTTATTAAAGTACTTTTACCACTTCCACTAACACCAGTAACAGATACTAATCTACCTAAGGGAAAATCTACTGAAACATTTTTTAGATTATTTTTATTGCAATCAATCAATCGTAATTTTCTTTGAACTGAGTCTCTTCTACTGACAGGAGTAGGTATCGATGAACGCCCGCTAAGATAAGCACCAGTCAATGATTCTTTTGCAGTCAACAAGCTATCGATAGATCCTTCTGCAATAATTTCTCCTCCATGGACACCAGCGCCAGGACCTATATCGACTAAATGATCAGCTGCTCTTATGGTATCTTCATCGTGTTCAACAACAACCAAGGTATTACCTAGATCACGTAGTTTTTTTAAAGTAGATAATAATCGATCATTATCTCTTTGATGTAGTCCAATACTAGGTTCATCTAAAACATAAAGAACTCCTGTTAAGCCAGCACCTATTTGTGTGGCAAGTCGTATCCTTTGGGCTTCACCACCTGACAACGTCATGGCTGGTCTATCTAGAGTCAAATAATCAAGTCCAACATCCAAAAGAAATTGAAGACGTAATCGAATTTCTTTTAAAACTAATTCTCCAATCTTTTTTTGTTTATTGGAAAGCAATTCCTTTGAATTTTTAGTTGTCTCAAGACCCATTAATTCTTCAACATTCTCAAGTGTGGAAGAAACACTTGATGAAGTGAGATCAGTTATTGCAAAAGGTCCAAGTTTTACAGCAAGAGCCTCAGGACGTAATCTCTTGCCATGACAGCTTGCACAAGGAACTAATTCAAGATATTTTTCTAACTTTTGGCGAACGGCTTCACCATTTGCATCCTGTAACTGTCTTTCTAAAATAGGTAAAATCCCTTCAAAAGGTCTTTTAAATCCAGAGTCTTGTTTATATCTACTATCTACCTTTATTAAAATTGGCTCTTTACTGCCATTTAACAAAATATTTTTTTGCTCTTCTTTTAAATCTTTCCAAGGAGTTTTAATTTCGAAACCAAATGCCTCACCAACTGAAAATAATAATGAAAAATAATATGAATTATCTTTATCACTCCATGGTGCAACAGCAGCGTAAACAGGTAGTGATGGGTCAGGTACAACTCTCTCGCAAGTGAATTTTTTCAAGTGACCAAGACCATGACAATCAGGACATGCTCCATATGGACTATTGAATGAGAATAATCTTGGAGATAATTCTTCAATCACAGCCCCATGAACTGGACAAGCGAAATTCTCAGAAAACAATCTTTCTCTATCAATACCTTTAGGAAGTTCTTCATTCTTTTTAGGTACTGCTTCGACAATTGCTAATCCATCTCCTCTTTTCAAAGTAGTGCTTAATGAATCAGTTAATCTCTCTTCGATACCTTCTCTCGCAATCAATCTATCAACCACGACCTCAATAGAATGAACTTGATTTTTATCTAATTCAATATTATCTGCCAATTCTCTAACTTCTTTGTTAATCCTGACTCGAACAAACCCCTCTGCAGCAAGTCCAGACAAAAGTTTTGAGTGTGTTCCTTTTTTACCTCTAACGACTGGTGCAAGTAATTGATATCTAGTCCCCTCTGGAAGAGTCTTAATTTGATCAACCATCTCATCAATACTTTGAGGCTTAATTGGCCTAGAGCACTCAGGACAATGTGGTTCTCCCGCTCTTCCAAAAAGCAATCGAAAATAGTCTTGTATTTCCGTAACCGTTCCAACTGTTGAGCGAGGATTATGGCTAGTAGATTTTTGATCAATAGAAATTGCTGGGGATAAACCTTCAATTGAATCAACATCTGGTTTATCAACTTGACCTAAAAATTGTCTTGCATAAGCAGACAAACTCTCAACATATCGCCTCTGCCCTTCAGCAAAAATAGTATCAAAAGCTAGAGAACTTTTACCACTTCCACTGACACCTGTGAAAACCACCAATTTATTTCTTGGAATAGACAAATCAACATTTTTCAAATTATGTTGCCTTGCACCACGAATAGTTATGACTTCTTCACTGGAAGAACCAATATTTGATTTCTTTTTTTTTGAATTTTGTTTTGGACTTCCCATTAGGGAAAATTATTAATAGCTAATTGTATAAAAAAATATGCTCATCATGCAGCTTTGTGTTCCAGCAAGCTCGCCGCATAAGCATTCGCTTCTACAATTTCACCACCTGCCAATAGAGCCAATTCTCTCTGCCTATCAGCGATTTCCTTTAAATCACGAACAACAGACTTTGTCTTATCAGCAATTACAGTCTTTTTTAAAGAAAAATGATTATCAGCAAATGCTGCAATTAAGGGTTGATGAGTCACGCAAAATACTTGGCGATGCTTTGACAAGTCAGAAAGCAAATGTGCTACGTAGCTACTAACTGATCCACTAACGCCTGAGTCAATTTCATCAAATATCAATAGATTAGGTTGATCAAAAGTGGAGAAAAATGTTTTTATTGCAAGAAGAATTCGTGATTTCTCTCCACCAGAGGCTGTTTCTGAAAGAGG
The DNA here is from genome assembly GCA_003279565.1 of Prochlorococcus sp. AG-402-C09. Classification (GTDB taxonomy): domain Bacteria; phylum Cyanobacteriota; class Cyanobacteriia; order PCC-6307; family Cyanobiaceae; genus Prochlorococcus_B. Next base: position 97,988 of record QCHN01000003.1, on the reverse strand, counting down.
CGCTAAAGGAAGTCCTGGGTTTGCTGAAAACATAAAATCAACTTTATCAATCCCATTAATTGTTGGTTCACATTCTTCAAAAACGACTTTAAAACGAACATTAGGAAGACCTAAGTTTTTTAAAGTCATAATCAATTTTTCCTCAAGTTGTAAAGCGATGGTTTTTCTTATAGTCGATAAATCTTTATTAGACTTGTCTCTAATAACTCTTTTTTTATATTCGAAAGAAGAAAGTTGATTTATATCATTAGAACTATCTTGAGAAGATAGAGAACTAATTAATTCAGTTTTATAGCTAATAAGATCTGCTATATTTCGGTGATATTTTTTCTGATAAAATTTCAAAGTAGACAATCTAACTTGTAAATCATTTAAAAAAGAGGGATCAATATCTAATGTTTTTTCATAATCATTAATCTGATAAATCAAGTCATTAAGATTATTAGTTATTCTATAAAAATTATCATAAATCGGTTCTAGAGAAGAATCAATTTGAGACAAGGTTTTTAATTCGTTAATACAAAAATTAGCATGATCTATAATTGATGGATATTCATCTAGGCTTTCATTTAAACGAATCAATAAAGATTTAACTCCCTCCTTTAATCTTAAAAGATTTGATAAACGGTTTTGATCAGTTTCTAACTTAATTTCCTCGTCTGGATCTTCTAATTTTAATTTATCTAAATCTTCATATATATACTGCATTTCCTCAAACTCTTTTTTTGAATTAGAGATTTTATCTTTTACTTGCTCTAGTTTTAAATCATAATCATGCCAAGTTTTCCAATCTTGTCTTACTTTAGTAATAGAGTCTTGAATTTTCTTTAAACCTAATGAATCTAACAAACTTAATTGATAGAATGGATTATTAAAGATATAAGTATCTCCTTGTAAAGTAAAATCAAACAAGAGGGATCTCAATTCGGAGATTTGATCTCTATTAACTAATACACCATTAATTCTAAACCTGGATTTATATTTATTTTCTTTCAGCCGCCATTCCCTAGTCACAATTAATTCTTCATCGACATGAAATTCTTGATTAATTAACCAATCTTTGGTCTTTTTCAATACAGAAAAAACACCCTCAATTGATGAAAAAGAAGACCCTTGAGCTACCAAGCGATTATCTAGAGAAGTTTTTTTATTGGCCAGTAATGCATTCAACGTATCAATAAATATTGATTTACCTGAACCAGTTTGCCCAGTAAAAACAGTAAATCCCTTATCAAAGTCAATCTCTAAGTTTCCAAATAGAGCTATATTTTGAAAACGAAGACTGTTTAGCATAATTCAAAGGAATCAAAAAGACGCAAACTAGGCGTAAAATGAACTAGAAGAGATGTGGAACATCGCCATACAAAAATGGCCGAAGAATTAAGCGATTTTATTGAAGCCTCAGGTCTCCTTGAGTATGACCCTGTGGCTATTGACTCAATCTACAAAAAAAATCCAATTCGTCTACTTCGAAGACTTTGGCAGACACTTTTACCCATTGGATTATTCTTGCTTGGTGTTGGGTGGGAAAAATTAATTGGTTCTTTGAAGAAAAACGAAAGAAAGACTTACAGAGCAAAAGAATTTACGAACCTCCTTGTAGATTTAGGACCAGCATTTATAAAAGCTGGACAAGCACTTTCTACTAGGCCAGACATAGTTCCACCAATAGTTCTAGAGCAATTAGCGCAGCTGCAAGACCAACTACCAGGCTTTGAAAGCAAGCTTGCAATGGCATGTATTGAAGAAGACTTAGAAGATAAAATAAGCAACATTTTTATAAAAATAGATAAAGAGCCAATTTCAGCAGCATCTCTTGGTCAGGTTCATAAAGCAATCCTAAAAAGTGGAGAAAAAGTTGCTGTTAAAATTCAAAGACCAGGGCTTAGAGAACAAATCACATTAGATTTATACATAGTTAGGAATATAGCTATATGGTTTAAAAATAATATCGGAATTATTAGAAGCGATCTAGTGGCGTTAATTGATGAACTCGGTAAAAGAATTTTTGAAGAAATGGATTACATAAACGAAGCTAGTAATGCAGAAAAATTTAAAGAACTTCATAGTGGAAATAATAAAATTGCTGTTCCAAAAATTTATAGGAAGGCTACTAGTAGAAGAGTTCTAACAATGGAATGGGTTGATGGTATTAAATTAACAAATATAGAAGCAGTCAAAAAGTTAGGAATTGATCCAAATGAAATGGTTGAAATCGGTGTAAGTTGCAGTCTTCAGCAACTAATTGAGCATGGTTTTTTTCACGCCGATCCCCATCCAGGAAACATATTGGCTATGAAAGATGGTCGATTATGTTATTTAGATTTTGGAATGATGAGCGATATTACACAGCAATCAAGAGTTGGATTAATTCGAGCAGTTGTTCATCTTGTTAATAAAAGGTTTGATAAACTTTCTTATGATTTTGTGCAGTTGGGATTTCTATCAGAAGAAGTTGATTTAACACCTATTGCACCTGCATTCGAAAGTGTTTTTACTAGTGCTTTAGAAATAGGAGTAAATAAAATGGATTTTAAAGCAGTAACAGATGATATGTCTGGTATTATGTATAAATTCCCTTTTAAATTACCTCCTTATTATGCGCTAATTATTAGATCTTTAATTACTTTAGAGGGAATAGCGCTTAGTGTTGATCCAAATTTTAAAATACTAGGAGCAGCATATCCTTATTTTGCAAGAAGATTAATGGAAGATGAGAATCCAGAACTAAGAAATAGTTTAAAAGAAATGCTATTTGATGAAAATAATTTAAAATTAGAAAGGTTAGATGATCTTTTGACAAGCGCCACTAAAGAAAAGCAACTAGATAGTGAGAAAATTTTAGATCAAACAATTGATTTTTTATTTTCCAAAAAAGGTATTATTCTCCGAAACGAATTGGTAAATATTTTAGCTTCAAAAATTGACTCGCTCGGATGGAAGGCAATAATAAACATTAATAATAAACTCCCATCAAAAATACGTTCAAAGACAATAGAAAAATCATCAAAAATCAATACCAATCAAGTTATTAATCTTTCTTCAATTAATAAAATGTTTAACAAATCAAAAATAAAGCCTGGATTTAAAAGAAAAATAATATTTAAAAAATTACCGAAAATTCTAGTAGCTAAAAATACTTATCAAATGGGTTACGGTTTAATGAAGAAAACTTCTGAAAAAGGAATAATTAGATTAGTTAAAGTTGCAGCTGGCGTACAACAATAAATGTATTTAAAATATATAAATACAATATTATTATTTCTGTTATTTTTTCCATCTGCAAAAAGTGCAGAAAAAGTTTTTCTTTACAAAGGAAACTTTAGTAGAACAGTCAATATAGAAGAGTTGAACGACTTTAAAACAAACAAAAAACCAAGTAATAAATTAAAAAATTTAATGAAGATTACAAATATAAATGATAAAGATCTTCATGAATTTTTATCTTATAAAATAGAGGTCCCATTAAAAGCAAGTAGTAAATTAATGAATAGTAAAATTGGTGAAGTGTTTTTAAGCAGGTTATCTAAAATAATTTATCCTAATAAATTATCAAATACAAAAATAAGCACAAAAGCCCTAAGATCTGGAATTATATTAAGCTCTCATAAAAACAATGAAAGAATTAATCTTATAGATTTTTTCATAGAATATCCCAATAAAAATATCGCTATAGATCTAAATGCCTTGAATAAAGCCCTTAAAAAAGTAGAATCATTAAAAGAGTTAATAGATTTCTATTCAAATTCTCCTTTTCAAAAGCTAAAAGATGGAAGGTCTAGCACTTAGATTGTTTAAAATTACTCGTTAAATAAGTGACATTTTCTAAAAAGTTAAAACAACTTTTCTCTTCTAGTCCAAAAAAAAATAATTGGAATGGTCTTATAGAAGCCTACAAGCCTTGGCTACCAGTAACAAAAAAAACTCCAATAATTACTTTAAAAGAAGGAGCAACTCCTCTAATAGAAGTGAAATCAATAGGTAATCGAATTGGAAAAGGAGTAAAAGTATATGTGAAGTATGACGGTCTTAATCCAACAGGGTCATTTAAGGATAGGGGAATGACAATGGCTATAAGTAAAGCCAAAGAAAATGGTTGTGAAGCTGTAATTTGCGCAAGCACAGGTAACACCTCAGCATCTGCAGCTGCCTATGCCAGCAAAGGAGGAATGAAGTCTTTTGTCATTATTCCAGATGGATATGTAGCCCAAGGAAAACTAGCTCAAGCATTAGTTTATGGAGCTGAAGTTTTAGCTATTAAAGGAAATTTTGATAAAGCATTAGATATTGTTAGAGAACTTTCTGAAAAATATCCAATAACCTTAGTAAATTCTGTAAATCCTTACAGGTTACAAGGCCAAAAAACAGCAGCTTTTGAAATAATAGAAAATCTTGGCAATGCACCTGATTGGTTATGTATTCCAATGGGCAATGCAGGAAATATAACTGCTTACTGGATGGGATTTCAAGAGTTTTTTCATGCGAATAGATCCAAAAAACTTCCACGCATGATGGGCTTTCAAGCAAGCGGTTCTGCTCCGTTAGTTGAGGGTAAACGTATTAACAATCCAGAAACAATTGCCACTGCAATAAGAATTGGAAATCCTGTTAATAAAGAAAAAGCAATAATAGCAAGACAATCAAGCAATGGTCTTTTTTCATCTGTTACGGATTCAGAAATAATAGATGCATATAAAATTCTTGGTAGAGAGGAAGGGATTTTTTGCGAACCTGCTAGTGCAGCTTCCGTCGCAGGTCTATTAAAAATTAAAGATGATGTTCCAAATGAGTCAACTATTGTTTGTGTCTTAACTGGGAATGGGCTAAAAGACCCTGATTGCGCAATTAAAAACAATGATTCAATTTTTCATACTGGTGTTGAAGCAGAAATGAATTCAATAGCGAAAAAAATGGGGTTTTAAAGACATAAAAAAATCCACCTAAAAAACTGTCTGTTAGTTTTATCTAGTTTTCTTTATTTATATTGTGGAAAAAACATGAAAAATTAGTAAATAGATTTTTTACTTTTTTCCACAGATGGTTTCTTCGGTGGATAAGTATGTTTTTATCCACTTACAGAAAATCTTCTCCACAACTAAAAAACAAAAAAAACCTGTTGGGGTCAATGTTTTTTTGAAAAACCACAAAAACCACAAGACCTACTACTACTAATTAATTTTCTTATAAAGAATATGAAAGAATAATAGAAGTAAAAAATTTTGTTTTTATTAACGGTATTGCTTTTTTTAAATAGCTATGAAATTCTTATATCAATGGATTTTTTGAAATAACAGAATGAAGGTAAACTGTTCGCAAGCTGATTTGAATACTGCTCTTCAGTTAGTTAGTAGAGCCGTTTCGAATAGACCGACACACCCTGTATTGGCAAATGTTTTATTAGCAGCTGATGAAGTTACAGGAAAACTTCGCTTGACTGGTTTTGATTTAAGTCTAGGAATACAAACTTCAATATCTGCTTCTATAGAAAAAAGTGGAGCTATTACATTACCCGCTAAATTATTTGGTGAAATTGTTTCTAAATTATCTAATGATTCTCCACTAGTTTTAACTTCTGATGAAAGTAGTCAACAAGTTGAATTAACTAGTAAAAGTGGTACCTATCAGGTAAGAGGTATGCTAGCCGATGATTTTCCTGATTTACCTTTAGTAGAAAGTGGAACTTCACTTAAATTAAATCCTTTATTATTATCTAATGCGATTAGATCTACTCTATTTGCTAGCAGCACTGATGATGCTAAACAATTGCTTACAGGAGTTAACCTAACTTTTGATGGTTATGGTATTGAATCAGCCGCTACAGATGGTCATCGATTAGCAGTTTTAAATTTAAACAATATATTATCTGAATCAAGAGATTTAAATAATACCTCAGAAATTAATAAATTTTCGATTACTCTACCTTCTAAATCTTTAAGAGAAGTTGAAAAATTTTTAAGTGCTTGTGATATTAGTCAACCTATTAATTTTTTTATAGATAAAGGGCAAGTAGTTTTTATATCTGTAGATGAAATTATTACCATTAGGGCTTTAGAAGGTTCTTATCCAAACTATTCTCAATTATTACCAGAAAATTTTTCAAATGTATTAGAGTTTGATAGGAAAGAATTTATAGCTTCATTAGAAAGAGTTGCTGTTTTAGCAGATCAACATAATAATGTTATTAAAATAACTACTGATAGCTCTGCTAAATTAATTAAAATAAGTACTGATGCACAAGATATAGGAACTGGATATGAGTCTTTGCCAGTTACTTTTAAAGGTGAATCATTCCAAATAGCATTTAATGTTAGATATTTATTAGATGGACTTAAAGTTTTAGATTCAAATATTATAAAGTTAAGTTGTAACGCACCTACAACACCTGCAGTTTTTTCTCCTGTTAATAGTGATATTAACTTTACTTATTTAGTAATGCCAATACAAATAAGAAATTAATTTTGAGTAATCAAACTAAACTATTTCTTAGTGAGTTATTAAAACATAATATTCGATGCGAAAACGGAATCGATCATGGTCCAGTTGTTAAACCATGGATGCATCCTCCTGTACATCGAATACTTGGATTAATAAGTAAGCCCTCTAATTTGAGTCTAGAAAGAAAGGTTTGGAGGTTAGATCAGGTAAAAGGATTAAATCAACAAGAGGTATTTGTAAAAGGGCCTTGTTCAAGTTCTGACGAACAAACATTGGAACGTTTTCCTACTTTATTGGGCGCTAATATTTTTAATAGAAGTGGTCAAAAAATAGGTTTATTAGCGGACTTTCTTTTTGAGCTCAAAAATGGAAAAATAGAATATTATTTAGTGAGTCGAACAAATCCATTAATACCAGGGACAAGTCGTTGGCGTTTATTGTTATCTCAAATTATTGATAAACAACCTGGTTCTATCTCCTGCGATATTGATTCATTAGAAGATCTACCTATACAGAGAGCAAGTTTAAAAGAAGAATTTCTTAGCAAGAGTAGAAAATGGAAAACTCAATTTCAAGACTTGACTTATAACGCTTCTGATCGACTTGAGGGATGGATTGATGATCAAATTATTGAGAATACTAGCGAATCTATTGATGATGACTCTAAAACTCAGAATAATCAGGATTTATACGATGATTGGATAGATAATTTAGATATAGATACTTCTGAAGAATTTAATACAATGAATAAAAAACAAAGAAAAAAAGGCTCACCAAATGAAAGTGATCTTGATCCTTGGATTTAATTAATGACATTTTTATCAGACAATAATGATTTTCAACAATTAATCAATTCATCAAATTTCCTTGTTGAATACGATGTTTTATCTTCTCTAAGCCAAGAAGGATTAAAACAATCTGATTATCTTGAAATTTGTAGAAGACTTAAGAGACCTCCAAATAGAAATGAATTAGGAATGTTTGGTGTTATGTGGTCTGAGCATTGTTGTTATCGAAATTCTCGTCCTTTATTAAAGAAATTTCCTACGACAGGTCCTCGAATTCTTGTTGGACCTGGAGAAAATGCAGGAGTTGTAGATATTGGTTGTAATCAAAAATTAGTTTTTAAAATTGAAAGTCATAATCATCCATCTGCTGTGGAGCCTTTTCAAGGTGCAGCAACAGGAGTAGGTGGGATTTTGAGGGATATTTTTACTATGGGAGCAAGACCAATAGCTTTATTAAATGCTTTGAGATTTGGTCCTTTAGAAGATGAAAAAAATATCGGTTTACTAGAAGGTGTTGTAGCAGGAATTTCGCATTATGGAAATTGTGTAGGTGTTCCCACTATTGGAGGAGAAGTTGGATTTGATAGTAGTTATTCAGGTAATCCTTTAGTTAATGCGATGGCATTGGGTTTGATGGAAACAGATGAAATAGTTTGTTCAGGAGCTAGTGGAATAGATTTTCCAGTTCTTTATGTAGGAAATACAACTGGTAGAGATGGCATGGGAGGAGCAAGTTTTGCTAGTTCCGAACTTTCAAAAACTTCTATAGATGATCGACCTGCTGTACAAGTGGGGGATCCTTTTCTTGAAAAAGGATTAATAGAAGCTTGTTTAGAGGCGTTTAAAACAGGCTATGTAATTGCTGCTCAGGATATGGGAGCTGCGGGTCTTACTTGTAGTTGTTCTGAAATGGCTTCAAAAGGTCAGGTAGGAATTGAATTGAACCTTGATCTTGTTCCAGCAAGAGAAAAAGAAATGACTTCATACGAATTCTTGTTATCTGAATCACAAGAACGAATGTTATTTGTTGTTAAACCTGGTTCGGAAAAAGAATTGAGGCAACTATTTATGAGGTGGGGATTATATGTTGAAGTTGTTGGAAAAGTTTTAAAAGAAAAAGTTGTAAGAGTTTTACATAAAGGAGAAGTTGTCGCAGATTTACCTGCATCTGCACTTGCTGATGATACACCTATAGAGGAACATTTATTAATAAATTCAACGCCTGAATACTTAAAAGATCATTGGAAATGGACTGAAGATTTATTACCGAAAAATTTAATAGATGGAATCATTAGTGTAAACAATAATTTATTTATTAGTTGGAAAAATGTACTATTAAATTTATTAAGTACTCCTTCAATAGCTTCAAAAAATTGGATATATAAACAATACGATTATCAAGTTCAATCTAATACAGTTATTGGTCCTGGAGAAGCTGATGCAGCTGTTATTAGAATTCGTTCTCAAAATGACTTTGAAACTAAATCAAATCAAAATAGAGGAATAGCATCTGTGGTTGATTGTAATGATAGATGGGTGTATTTAGATCCAGAACGTGGAAGTATGTCTGCTGTTGCAGAAGCGGCTAGAAACTTGAGTTGTGTGGGAGCTGAACCTATAGCGATTACAAATAATTTAAATTTTTCTTCCCCTGAAAAACCAGTAGGTTTTTGGCAGTTATCAATGTCTTGTAAAGGAATTAGTAAAGCTTGTAAAGTACTAAAGACCCCCGTTACAGGAGGAAACGTATCTTTGTATAATGATACAAAACAATCAAATAATACAGTTATACCAATACATCCAACTCCTGTAATTGGGATGGTTGGATTAATAGAAGACATCAATAAAGTTTGTAAAAAATCTTGGCTGAAAGAAGGTGATCAAATATGGATGATAGGATTACCTTTAGAAACTATTAACAATCAAGATAGTAGAATTTCATTATCTGCTTCATCTTTTTTAGAGTTTATACATGGATTAAAAACAGGAAGACCGCCAGAAATAGATTTAAATTTAGAGCAACAAGTTCATTTTTTCTTAAGAAATATAATTAAAAAATGTATGATTAATTCAGCTCATGATTTAGGTGATGGAGGATTATCAGTCGCTTTAGCTGAATGTTGTATTTCTTCAGGGCTTGGTGCAAATATTCTAATCCCTTCAAGCGAATCAAGATTAGATCGTCTACTTTTTGGGGAAGGAGGAGCAAGAGTTTTAATTAGTTGTTCAAAAGATCAAAGTGTAGAGTTAAAAAAATATTATAAAAAAATATCTTTAGAACAATCTATTAGTTTTTCAATATGTCACTTAGGTAATGTAAATAATCAAAATAAGTTATCAGTATATCAAGGCAATAAATTGATTATAGATGTTGATATTTTTGATTTGAAAGATACATATAAAAACAGCATTTTAAAAAAAGTCACTAAATAAAATCATTTATGAATTATAATTTTCAAATTAAATGTATTTCACGTAACCAAGGAATATAATTATGTGTGGAATTGTAGGAGTTGTTTCAACAGATCAATGTAATCAACAAATTTACGATAGTCTTTTATTGCTTCAGCATAGAGGTCAAGACTCTACGGGTATAGCGACAATGGATGGAAGTGTTTTTCATATTAATAAATCCAAAGGTCAAGTAAGAGAAGCTTATAGAACTAGAGACATGAGAAGTTTGATCGGCAAGGTTGGATTAGGACATGTGCGATATGCGACTAAAGGTGCTGCTCATAGAGAAGAGGAGGCGCAACCTTTTTATGTAAACGCCCCTTATGGGATAATTCTTGTTCATAATGGAAATTTAACTAATACTAGAGAGTTAGAAAAAGAGCTTTTTAAGGTTGATAGAAGGCATACAAATACATCGAGTGATACTGAAATGTTATTAAATGTTTTAGCAACAGAACTTAATAGTGCAATAAAAGGAAAAGATATAAATCCAGATGATCTCTTTACTGCTGTTCATAGACTTCATGAGAGAGTAGAGGGATCTTATGCTTCTATTGCTTTAATTGCAGGTCATGGTCTTTTAGCTTTTAGAGATCCTTTTGGAATACGTCCTTTAGTAATTGGTAAAAGAGTAAAAGAAAAAAACAAACCCGAATGGGTAATTGCTAGTGAATCATTAGTTATTGAAAATAATGATTATCAAATTGTTAGAGATGTTGAACCAGGAGAGGCGATTTTTATTACATCTGAAGGCGAATTTTTTTCTAAACAATGTTCAAATCATCCTAGATTATTCCCTTGTTCATTTGAATATGTTTATTTAGCTAGACCTGACTCAATAATGAATGGTATTTCTGTTTATGAGTCAAGATTAAGAATGGGAGATTTATTAGCAGAGACCATCAAAAAACAAATTTCACTTGGCGATGTAGACGTAGTAATGCCAATACCTGACTCCTCTAGACCTGCAGCAATGCAAGTGGCAAGACAGTTAGGAATTGAATATAGGGAGGGCTTTTTTAAGAATCGTTATGTTGGTAGAACTTTTATTATGCCAGGTCAATCCTTAAGAAAACGATCTGTTCGTCAGAAATTAAATGCGATGAGTACTGAATTTAAAAATAAAAATGTTTTGATAGTTGATGATTCAGTTGTCAGAGGAACGACATCTCAGCAAATAGTTCAAATGGCAAGAAGTGCAGGTGCTAATAAAGTTACTTTTACATCTGCTGCTCCACCAATTAGATATCCACATGTTTATGGAATAAATATGCCAAGCAGGAATGAATTGATTGCTTATAATAGAAATATCAATGAAATAGAAGATACTTTATTGATTGATAAAATGATATATCAAGAAGTAGAGGACCTTACTAAAGCTATTACTAATAAATCTAATATTAAAGAATTAGACTTATCTTGTTTTACCGGTAAATATGTTACTGGAACTGTCACTGATGAATATTTAAACTGGGTTGAAAAAACGTCTTTATCTTAATTTTTTTCTGGTATTATCATTGAGAAAATAGATTTTATAAATTCGTTATCATCTAATTCTATATTTAATTTTTTCTCTTTTTTATAGGAACTATTATCAATTTGATCTTCTTCTAATCTTTTGTACCTTTCTTTATCTGTCTTGATATAAACGTATTTATTATTTATAAAACAATTAATTATTCTATCATTGAATTTTTTATTATCTTTAAAATTGATTCCCATTGTTCCTAACTCTCCTTTTTGAGAAATTTTTATATCTTTTGTATTATGTTTTATAAAATATCCTCTATTAGTTATTAAAATCAGATCTTTATTTTGTTCTTCTTGAATATTTATAGCTTCAACGATATTTTCTTTAGGGAATAGTTTCATTATATTAGTTCCTTGAGCTAATTTTCCCATACATGGAAAGCTTTTTTCTGTGATTTTGATTTTAAGAATTCTGCCAATATCACTTATTATGTATAGATAGCTATTATCTTCACAAAGAAGACAAGATTTAAGCTTAATATTATCTTTTAATTTCAAAATTGTTGTTGATCTATTCGATATATCTGTAATTTCACTAAATGAAACTCTTTTAAATTTTCCATCACTACTGATTAATCCTAAACTTATATCTTTCTTTTCTGGTAATGGAATAAGATTAATTATTTCATCATTTTCTAAACCTGCGGGTAAGAAATGTTCTAATGGTCCAGGTTTTTGTCCTGCAAACTCCCATTTAAGAAGACCTATTTTACCTGATCGACTTATAGCTAGGATTTTTGGTTCATTATTGACAGGCCATATTAGTTTTGAAGGTAGAATGTCTTTTCTTTCTTGGTTGCTTTCTTTTAATTTTAATTTTTTGATTGTTATTGATGGGATTATTTTTATTTCATTATTTGATTGAATAATAATTTCAGAATCTGCTGGTAATTCTTTTAGAGCATTTATTCTTTGAAGCTCTTTGTTTGGTCGTTGATTTGCTATTCGCTCTGCAATTAGAGCATCTCCGCCTTCTATTAATTTTGTTCTTCTAGTACTTCCAAATCTTTTTTTAAGTTCTTTTAGTTCTTTAACCATTACTTTTAACAACTTTTCTCTATCGTTAATAATTGATTCAAGATCATCTCTTTTATTTTTTAAAGCGTCTATCTCTTTCTTTAATGAATTTTTTTCAAGACTTGTAATTTTTTTTAAAGGCATACTTAAAATTCCATCAGCTTGTCTGTCATTTATCTTTAAACTATTAATTAAATTCTTTTTAGCTTCAGCAGAATCTTTAGATTTTTCAATTAAATTTATTATCTCTCTAAGATTATTTATAGCTTGGATTAGTGCTTCAACTATTTCTTGTCTATTTTTAATATTTTTTAATAGATAATTACTTCTAAGTAAAATAGTATTTTCTCTAAATTCTAGGAAATTTACTAATAGTTTTCTTAGTGTAAGTTGTACAGGTTGACCATTAACTAGTGCAAGTAAAATAGCACCAAAATTACTTTGTAAGGAAGTTTTTTGATATAAAAAATCTAGAATTTTTTTTGGATCAGAATCTCTTTTTATTTCTACAAGAATTCTCATTCCATCTCTATCGCTTTCATCTCTAATATCGGCTATTCCAGCAACTTTTCCATTATTTACTAGTTCAGCTAATTTCTCAATCCAATTAGCTTTGTTGAGTTGATATGGCAATTCAGTAATAATAATTCCATTTCTTTTGTGCTTACCTTTTCCTGGATTAATTTCCTCAATATGAGCTATCCCTCTCATCGTTATACTTCCCCTTCCTTTTGTGTAAGTTTCTTTTATTCCATTACTTTTTAAGATTTCCCCTCCTGTTGGAAAGTCTGGTCCAGGAATTAGTTCTAATAATTTTTCTTCGCTTAATGAGGGTTTTTTTATAACTGCTATTAGAGCATCTACTACTTCGTTTAAATTATGAGGTGGAATACTAGTGGCCATTCCAACAGCAATTCCAGCACTTCCATTTAAAATGAGGAAAGGTAGTTGAGCTGGTAAGACATCTGGTTCTTGTTGTGACCCGTCAAAATTTGGAGAGAAATCAACAGTTTCTTGATCTATTTCACTTAAAATTGCATCGTTAGAAATAGCAGCTAGTCGAGTTTCTGTATATCTCATTGCAGCTGGTGGATCGTCATCAATTGATCCAAAGTTTCCGTGACCATCAAGAATTGGGTATCTTGAACTAAAAATTTGTACTTGCCTTACAAGTGCATCGTAAACGGCTTGATCTCCATGCGGATGGTATTTACCAAGAACATCTCCTACTACACGGGCACATTTTCTATAAGGCCTATCAGGTGTGAGTCCTAATTCGTGCATTGCAAAAAGAATTCTTCTTTGCACGGGTTTCAATCCATCTCTTGCGTCTGGCAATGCTCTTCCAACGATTACGCTCATTGCGTATTCGAGATAAGAACGCTGCATCTCTTGATGCAACGATATTGGTTTCAGGCGTTCCTTGGCCATCTCTGAGTTTGTAAGAGGCCTAAATTTCTTTATTTAGGCTACTAACTAATCTGTTAAAAACCAGTTTTTTGTTAAACATTAATTCATTGACTTTTTTCTTTGGCTTCATTAACTACTTTTTTCATTTCTTGCATTTTAAATAAAAGTTGTGCTGATTTTTGTAATTTCTCCCCCCATAATTGCTGAGCTTGATAGTCGTTTAAAACATATTTGGGATTAGATTTTAAAGCATTTTTTGCTAAGTTCAATGATTCAATAGATTTGTTGTTTGAGGAAAATAATGCTACTGCTAACGCTAACATTGGCTCCGCATCATTGCTGATTTTTAATGCTGACTGAAATTTTGATATAGCTTCTTTTGAATTATTTAATTCATATAAAACAAGACCTTCATTATTAATAGATTGCCAAAAATTTGAATTAATGCTTGAAGATGTTTTAAATGCAATTAGTGCTGATTTATAATTATTTAACATTATTTCAGCATTACCTAGCTGAAAATAGCCTCTCTCATTTTTGTTATTAATTAATAAACCTTTTTTTATATAAAACTTGGCTTTTTTGGGATCATTTAAGTCCATATATATAGAAGCTTTTCTGAAATATATACTTTGTTCTTTTGGTTTTAATTTTAGTGCTTTATTTAATGATGATAATGCTTGATACTTTCTATTTCCCCTAAACTGAGCTTCTGAAAGACTTGTCCAAAGGTCTTTTTCCTTAGGATTTAATTTAACTGCTAGTTCTAAAAATTTAATTGCTTCATCATTTTGTCCAAATCGAATCAGTTGTATAGCTGCTTTTCCAATTTGTATAGATGTAGATTCTAACTCTTGTTGATTTGGCTCGTTAACTCTAGGAACAAATGCATTTGATGATCTTGTAATAAAACAAGAATCAAAAAGAATTAGACAAAGTATAACTTGATAAAGTTTTGAAGAGTGTTTTTTCATTCTTACTGACTATTTAATATTGAATTTATATTTCTACGCCACATCCAAGGCTTAATTCGTTTTAATGCAGATTTTTTTAAATTCTCTTTCCATTGTGAATCACTCCAAGATAATGCATCTTTTTTATTTATGTTCAATATCCATTGAGATGGCTGAAGATCAGGTTCAGAAGTGTTTGGGATGTCGTTTGCATTCCATGGACATACTTCTTGACAAATATCACAACCAGCAATCCAATTACCCATTTTATTAACTATGTTTTTTGGTAACTCTTTATCTCTGTTTTCCAAAGTGTGATATGCCAAACATTTATTTGCGTTAACAATAAATGGCTCTTCTATTGCTTTAGTTGGACAAGCCTCAATACATTTTTCACATTCACCACATACTGGTTTAGAAGGTTCGTCAGCCTCCAAAGTCTCAGTAGACAAAAGATGACCTATAAACATCCAGGAACCAATTTTAGAGTTAATTACATTGCTATGTTTTCCAATCCAGCCAATTCCAGCTTCTTCGGCCCATGCTTTATCTAAAAATGCGCTTGTGTCGACACATATTTTCCATTTAGAATTAGGCCTTTCTTTTTCTAAAAATAGAGCAATTCTTTTCAATTTTTTTTCAATAATCTTATGATAGTCCTGTCCCCATCCATACCTCGCAATTGATAAATTTTTAGGTGCTTTGTCTGTATCCACATAGTAATTAAGCCCAACGGCAAGAATACTTTGAACTCCTTGAAGCATGCTTTCAATATTTTTTCTTCTTGGGCTTTTCATCCATTCCATTTTTGCTTGATGTCCAGCTTGCAACCATCTTTCTAAGGCAGCGGTTCGCAGATTTATTCGTGAGGAACCTGGAACTTTTGCAATTCCTACTGCATCAAAGCCTTCTTTAAAAGCTTCTTCTTTAACTTTTTTTGTTAGATCAATCGATGTCTTTAAGTTCACAGGTGGCTTTTCATGGATAATTTTTACCTTTACCTAAAAGGTTTACCAGTCAATTTCGACTTTATTTGAACCTTTAAATACTTTCTTTTAATGTTTTATTTCTATTAATAGCTTAAATTATTTAATTAATGCACTGAATTTGGTTAGATTGTATATATATACATTTTTCGGACTCTCTTTATTTGGTGCAGTCCTCTCCAAAAGAAGACCTGACTCTTGGCTCAAGGCTTCAGCAGGATCTTAAAAATGACCTTATAGCTGGTCTGTTGGTGGTTATTCCTTTAGCTACCACTATTTGGTTGTCTACAATTGTCAGCCGCTTTGTTCTGGCAATATTAACTTCTATACCAAAACAATTAAATCCCTTTATTACCCTTAATCCTTTATTGCAAGATCTAATCAATCTTGCGTTGGGTTTAACGGTTCCACTCTTAGGTATTTTGTTGATAGGCCTTATGGCCAGAAATTTTGTCGGTAGATGGTTGCTTGAGTTTGGGGAAGGAACGCTTTCTCGTATACCTCTTGCGGGATCTGTTTATAAAACTCTTAAACAACTTTTAGAAACTTTTCTCAGAGATAACTCAACAAGATTTCGCAGAGTTGTTTTAGTTGAATATCCTCGTGAAGGATTGTTCAGCGTTGGTTTTGTTACTGGTATTGTCGGACCATCTCTTCAAACTGAACCAAATCAACCGTTATTAAGTGTTTTTATACCTACAGCACCCAATCCTACAACTGGTTGGTACACCTTGGTACCAGAAGCCTCTGTTAAGGATTTAGATATATCTGTTGAAGATGCATTTAGAACAATTATTTCTGCTGGAATTGTAAATCCTGATGACAGAAATAATTCTACAAATACTTCTTTTTCTAGTTTATTTTCTCAGTTAAGAGCTTCATCTTCGTAAAGTATTCCGAGTTATAGTTATGCAATTAAAATCAATTTCCAGAGAATTAGCTCTTTTACTATTAGGACAAATTAAAAAAAAAGAAATTAATAAAGTCACTATTGAAAGTTTACTTAGTAAAGCGATTGAATCATTAACACAACATTGGCGAGAACAATTAGATTTATGTGCATCAACACTAGAAAAAGCTAATCAGGCATTATTGGATAGTGAATTGCAAGAAGATGCTGGACTGTTAAAACAATCTCATACTCATTTGAAAACTTGTTTAATTGACTCAGAGAATATACTTAATTGCTTGTCTGAGAGTATCGAATTACCAAGATTAATAGCACTTGTTGATCAAAAGCAAATACGTGAGCTAGCTCTCAAGCGTGTTCATATAGTCATTGAGAAGCAAGATGAGATTGATAAGAATCTTGATAGCGTTATGGAGGGTTGGCGTTTGAAAAGATTACCTAGAATTGATAGAGATATTTTGAGATTGGCATTAGTAGATTTGATTGATTTAAATACTCCTACTGCTGTTACATGTAATGAAGCTGTTAATCTTGCTAATCGTTACAGCGATGAACAAGGACGCAGAATGATTAATGGAGTTTTAAGGAATCTTCAAAATTCTAATTTAGTACTTAATCTAAAATGAAAGACGATTTTACTCAAGATACAAAAACCAATTCTAATAGTGATGTCATCGAGAACTCTTCATTTGTTAATGATGACTCATTAGATTGGGCAAAGCAAGCTTATTTGCAACTTAAAGAAAAGCAAAGACAGGAGAGAGAATTACTTCAAAAAGAAAATAATAAAAAGGAGATACTTAATATTAAAAGTAATACAAAAAATGATCATAAATTAAATATTTCAGAAGTAAATAAATCTCAAGCCAGTAAAGATTCAAAAGAAGAAGATGAGCCTAAGCTTGGCGATTTTGATGATACTTTTACATGGTCAGCGGAAGTTTTAGCTGCACAAGGTAAAAAAGTTGATCAATTTTCATTAGATGAAATTGATTGGCTCAGCAGATTAAAACAAGGATTAGAAAAAACACGTAAAGGCTTTGTAACTGATTTACTAGATAAATTAGGCGACGATCCACTTACGCCTGAAGTTCTTGATGATTTAGAAACTCTTTTACTTAGATCAGATGCAGGAGTTTCTGCTACTGATCAAATTTTAGATTCGTTAAGAAGTAAGTTAAACGAGGAAGTTGTTGAAGCTTCTGAAGGATTACGTTTTTTAAAAGAACAATTAGTTAATGTTCTAGAAAAGCCAATAAAAGATAGTGGTATTGATTTATTATCTCCAAAAAAAGGTCGTTTGAATATTTGGATGTTAGTAGGTGTTAATGGAGTTGGTAAAACAACTACTCTTGGTAAATTGGCAAGTGTTGCAAAAAGGAGTGGTTTTTCTGCAATGATTGCCGCTGCAGATACTTTTAGAGCAGCAGCGGTTCAACAAGTAAAGGTATGGGGCGAGAGAACAGGGGTTGAAGTTATTGCAAATGAATCTAAAAACGCTGATCCAGCATCGATAGTATTTGATGCTATTGGTGCAAGTAAATCAAAAAATATAGACTTATTATTGGTTGATACTGCAGGAAGATTACAAACGAAAAATAATTTAATGGAGGAATTAAAAAAAATTAGAAAAATTATTGCAAAACTTGCTCCTACAGCAAATGTGGAATCTTTATTAGTACTTGATTCTAGTCAAGGTCAAAATGGACTCAAGCAGGCTCTAGCGTTTGCTCAGTCTGCAGACTTAACAGGAGTAATTCTTACAAAACTCGATGGATCTTCTAGAGGAGGCGTTGCGATGGCTGTTGCATCAGAAGCAAAACTTCCTGTCAGATTTATCGGAGCTGGTGAGAAAATAAGAGACTTGCGACCATTTAACAGCTTTGAATTTATTGAAGCACTTTTAACTGTTCGATGAATTCTAGAAATTTTTGGTATGTGTTGCTAAGTTTTAAATTCTTTATTGTTGGAGAATGGTGAAAGAAAATTCTCCGATTTCTGAACAACAATATCTGCGTTCGACTAATTCCTTATCAAGTGCGGCGTCCAAATCTCTAAAAGACTTGATTAATAGTCTTTCTCAAGAGCAAATTTTTAATCAAGATTTATTGCTTTCCTTAAGCTTTGCTTTGCGCAGTTTTACTAATTTACAGCGTTTTCTTGAACTTATTCCACTTCTTGTCACACAATTACTGGGCGTTAAAGAAGCATTGTTAATTCCTTTTCAAGATAATGGGAGTCTTTGGTGCGAACAATTGCAAATGGTTCCTAGCGATGAAGGTCAGGAACTGTTCAGACAATTATTTCTCCTAGAAGAAGGAAAGAAAACGGGTTTTGGAATGCAGGAAAAGAATATAGAAATGCTGGATCGTTTGGTTCAAAGACATTTTGACTCTTCTAATTTAATTGCTACATCAATAGTTTCTCGAGGAAGACAAAGAGGTCGATTGTATGCATTCTCTAAAAAAGATATTGTTTTTGGAAGTAATATTCATAGAAAACATATTCAAATAGTTGCTGATTTGACCGGAGTAGCGATAGAGAATGATGTTATATTTCAGGTGATTAGGAATCATGAAAAAGTCGATAGACAAATAAGTATTGGAGCTGAAATTCAATCTCAATTATTACCTGATCAATGCCCAATAATTGATGGAGTTGAATTAGCTGCTTGTTGTAGACCTGCTTTTCAAGTAGGTGGTGATTATTACGATTTTATGCCTACTCGTCCAGACTTAACTGCTAATGCAAAATCGAGTGGTCGTTGGGCTTTTGTAATTGGTGATGTTATGGGTAAAGGAGTTCCTGCTGGATTGTTGATGACTATGTTGCGAGGAATGCTTCGAGCAGAAGTTTTAACAGGATTACCTCCTGATTCTATTTTGCATGATTTAAATCAATTAGCTCTTGAAGATTTGACTCAATCACATCGGTTTGTAACTTTGTTTTATTCTGATTTTGATGCGCAATCACGAAAACTGCGTTTTGCTAATGCAGCCCATAATCCCCCTTTGTTATGGAGCGCCAAGTCAAAATCAATCAATAGATTAGATGCTCCTGGTTTGTTGATAGGTCTTCAACCTGAAGCTGAATACGGATGTGGAGAGATTGCTCTTCAATCTGGTGATGTAATTCTTTACTACACCGATGGAGTTACTGAGGCACCTGGTATATCAGGTGAACGTTTTGGCGAAAATCGTTTGATAACTTTTTTAGATAAATTTGCTAGGGAAGGATTAGGAGCAAAACAAATATTAAATAAACTTTTTGAAAGATTAGATGGTTTTGTTGGTGTGAGTGATCATCATCTCGAAGATGATGCATCAATGGTGGTTTTAAAAGTCAATGAAGATCAACGCTTCCTGAATTAACTCAGTAAATCTCCTGACAATTGCTAAGAGTCTTGCTTTATTTGTATTAGTAATTTGGAAAATGCATTGGGCAACACTTGGAGCGAGAGATTTGATAAGGGACTCAATCCTTTCATAGAAAAATTTAATGCTTCAATTGAGTTTGATATCTGTTTATTAGAAGAAGATTTGGATGGATCAATTGCCCATGCACGCATGCTTGGAATTCAAGGGATCATTACTAAGGAAGAGGCTATTAAATTAGAAGATGGTCTTCAACAAATCAGGAATGAGGCATCTAATGGGTTGTTTAAACCTGTGATTTCAGATGAAGATGTGCATTTTGCAGTAGAAAAAAAATTAATCGATTTGATAGGCCCGGTAGGGAAAAAACTTCATACCGGTCGAAGTCGTAATGATCAAGTTGGAACAGATCTGAGATTATGGCTTAGAAAGCGTATTGATGAAATTGATATGGATTTAGAGCGTCTTCAGAAAGCTCTTTTTGTATTAGCAGAGCAAAATCTTCATACACTTATTCCTGGGTATACGCATTTACAAAGAGCACAACCTTTGTCTTTAGCACATCACTTATTGGCATACCTTGAGATGGCTCAAAGAGATAGAAATAGATTAATAGATGTAAGAAAACGAGTTAATATTTCTCCACTGGGAGCAGCTGCTTTAGCTGGTACTTCTATCCCTATAGATAGAAAAATTACTTCTTCAGAATTGCATTTTCAAGATATTTATTCTAATAGTTTAGATGCAGTCAGTGATCGAGATTTTGTCGTAGAGTTCTTAGGAGCCTCCTCTTTAATTATGGCTCATTTAAGTAGATTATCTGAAGAAGTTATTTTATGGGCATCTGAAGAATTCGCATTTGTTCAATTAACAGATCGATGTGCGACTGGAAGTAGTCTTATGCCTCAAAAAAAGAATCCTGATGTTCCTGAACTAGTTCGAGGCAAGTCAGGGAGAGTCTTTGGGCATTTACAAGCTATGCTTACGATGATCAAAGGATTACCTTTGGCTTACAATAAAGATTTTCAAGAAGATAAAGAAGCAATCTTTGATAGTGTGAAAACAGTGCAGAATTCGTTAATTGCCATATCAATATTGTTAGAAGAAGGTTTGATTTTTAGGAAAGAAATACTTAAAAATGCTGTTTCATCGGATTTTTCAAATGCGACTGATGTTGCTGATTATTTGGTGGCAAAAGATGTACCATTTCGAGAGGCTTATCAATTAGTTGGGCGAATTGTTAAGACTTCCTTGGAGGAGGGCGTTTTATTAAAAGATATTCCTTTGGAAAAATGGAAAATATTTCATGAATTTTTTGAAAAAGATATTTATCAAAAGCTTTTGCCTTCAAATGTGGTTGAGTCGCGCTTGAGTGAAGGTGGGACTGGATTTGAGAGAGTTCAAGAACAGCTTTTTTTGTGGCGGGAAAAATTATTTAAGTAAAAAAATTGTTTTAAATCTATTTGAGGGCTTTCGGTATTAAAGTGTTTAATGATAACTCATTCTAGAGTTATTAATTTTGGCTATTCGTAGCCTATTAGTTACATTTTATTTTCAGTCCAATTTTCAAGTGAGTATTTTTGTCGGCAACTTACCCTTCCGCGCTGAGCAGGAAGATGTCATTGAATTGTTTTCTCCTTTTGGGGAGGTGGCAAATTGTTCTTTACCTTTAGAACGAGATACAGGACGCAAAAGAGGTTTTGCTTTTGTTGAGATGGCTGATGAAGCAGTTGAAGCTTCAGCAATTGAATCTCTGCAAGGAGCTGAGCTTATGGGTCGTCCTTTAAGAATCAACAAAGCAGAACCTAGAGGCAGTGCTCCCAGAAGAGGCGGTGGCGGCTATGGCGGTGGCGGCCAAGGCGGCGGCTATGGCGGTGGCGGCTATGGCGGTGGCGGCCAAGGTGGCGGTTACGGCGGTGGCGGCTATGGCGGTGGCGGCCAAGGTGGCGGCCAAGGTGGCGGTTACGGCGGTGGCGGCCAAGGTGATCAATCAGCTCAAGATAGACCTTCTGGAGCTAAAGGTTGGGAAGACCGCAGTCATGGCAATGCTTCTCAAGATACGAATGGTTTTGATCAAGGTCGTAGTAGAAGAAGAAGAGGTGCTTCGCCTGAAGGGGGAGATGATTCTACTGCAGATTACGGTGGAGCAGAGTCTTAAAGATTTCGCTTCTTGTTTTATTGCCCAGCATCTTCAAGTTGTTGGGCAATTTTTTTTAAAATTGAAACGTCTGCTTTCTGCTTCTGACATTGTTCACTTAATTCTTGTCTCAATATTTTTGCATTAGGAATATTTTCTATCAGATTTAAAATGTGTTTTGCAGTTTGCCAAAGACGCCCATCATTTTCTATATTTTTTTGAGCAAAAGGAATAACTTTATTAATAATTTTCGATCTAGATAGATATTCTTCTTTTTGTCCGTAAATCATTGAGTCTACTTTTCTCCAAATAAATGGATGTGAGTATGCAGCCCTACCAACCATTGCTCCATCGAATACTTGAAGTGTTTTAACACAATCATTCATTGTATTTATTCCACCGTTCAGCTCAATAATTAATTCAGGCCTGTTATTTTTTAACTTTTGAACTCGTTCATATTGAAGAGGTGGAAGTGTTCGATTTTCTTTTGGACTTAATCCATTTAGCCAAGCTTTCCTTGCATGAATTACGAATCTGTCTGCTCCTGCAAGTGAACAAGTATCAACAAATTTCAACAAATAATCGTCACTGTCTAGATTATCAATACCAAGTCTGTGTTTGACGGTTATTGGTATATTGCATGATTTTTTCATTTTCTCAATACAATTGGCCACTGTCTTTGGTTTTCCCATAAGACAAGCTCCAAAGTTGCCAGATTTTACTCTTGGACTTGGGCAGCCAATGTTTAAGTTGATTTCGTCATATCCCCAATCTTCAGCCATTTGAGCTGCTTCAGCTAAAAGTTTAGGATTGTCTCCTCCAAGTTGTATGGAAATAGGATGTTCAATCTCATCAAAATCTAATAATTTATTCCTGTTGTTGCTGTAATGGAGTGCTTGGGCCACAATCATTTCTGTGTACAGAAGCGATTTTTTTGTGATTTGGCGCATAAGGACACGAAAATGCCTATCTGTGCAATCCATCATTGGAGCAATACTTAACCTGTAGTTAGCTATTTCAGTTGTCTTGAAAGAATTGGAAATCATTTTTATGAATTAATTTTTTTCAACTTTTAGGGAGGAATTTTTATTAAGATTCATCGAATTGAGAAATTTCTTTGAAGCGTAGATTTTTTATGCTTGGACTCTTAAATACTCTTTTTGGTTTTACTATCAAACCAAAAAGCGCGTTTGCTGCACCTAAACCTATGGAAAACTATAAAACTTTAACGGATAAAGAATGGGAAAATCGTTTACCCAAAGAGGCTTTTTACGTTTTACGTAAGGAAGGCACAGAGAGGCCGTTTTCAAGTCCTTTAAATGATGAAAAAAGGAAAGGAGTTTTTCTTTGTGCAGGATGCGGTCTGCCTTTATTTTCTTCAAAAACAAAGTTTGACAGTGGCACAGGCTGGCCAAGTTTTTTCGATCATTTACCGGATGCAATAGAGACAAAAACAGACTTCAAATTAATTGTCCCTAGAACTGAATACCATTGTCGACGATGTGGTGGGCATCAAGGGCATGTTTTTAATGATGGTCCAAGGCCAACTGGTAAACGATATTGCAATAATGGAGTTGCTCTTGAGTTTGAAGTTGATTCGTAAATGATTTTCTTTTCTATTTAAATAGGTGTGGGCTTCCGTAGCTTGTACAAAAAACCCTTTGCTATCAACATAGAATGATTGCTGATCGAATTATATGAATTCAGACGTTTCTTCCTCCGAACATGAATTATCTAAAGATGCTTCATCACAAGATAATCCCAATGAAAATTCTGTAAGTTCTCAGACAAGTAATGAATCACTTAATCAAGTTGAGTTTTCTGATAATTCCGAAGCAGAGCCTCAATTGAACAATGATTCAGTAGATACAGCAAACGAACAATCTTCAACTAGCTCTGATTCAAATATTCAAGGTCCAGATACTGAAGCAAGATTACAGCAACTAGAAAAAGAGCATGAAACTTTAAACAGCCAATATATGAGAATAGCTGCTGACTTTGATAACTTCCGAAAGCGTCAGACGCGTGACCAAGATGATCTAAAAATTCAACTTACATGTACTACGCTTAGTGAGATACTTCCTGTTGTCGATAATTTTGAAAGAGCAAGACAGCAATTAAACCCTGAGGGCGAAGAAGCTCAAGCATTACATCGAAGTTACCAAGGACTTTATAAACAACTAGTTGAAGTTCTTAAGCAACTAGGTGTTGCTCCCATGCGTGTCGTTGATCAACCTTTTGATCCTTCTTTGCATGAAGCAGTTATGAGAGAGCCCAGCGATGAAAAGGCTGAGGATATTGTGATTGAAGAATTACAAAGAGGCTATCACTTGAATGGCCGTGTTTTAAGGCATGCTTTGGTCAAAGTTTCGATGGGACCAGGATCGAAAATAGCTAATGAAGAGATTCCTGATCGGAGTGCTGCTAATCAAGAACAAAGTGAATCTTCAGATGACTTAGCTAAAGAGGAGAATTAATTACATGATTATCGAAACGGAATTGAATTTGTTTAAATGAACTAATGGCTGATTTTTACGATCTATTGGGTGTCAGCAGAGATGCTGATGCTGACACTTTAAAAAGAGCTTATAGACAGCAAGCTCGGAAATATCATCCTGACGTGAATAAGGAAGCAGGTGCTGAGGATAAGTTCAAAGAAATAGGTAAAGCATATGAAGTTTTAAGCGATTCTCAAAAACGAGCTCGTTACGACCAATTTGGAGAAGCTGGCATTGGTGGGGGGGCTGCTGGCATGCCGGATATGGGAGATATGGGCGGCTTCGCAGATTTGTTTGAGACCTTTTTTAATGGCTTTGGTGGTGCTAGTTCACCTGGAGGTTCTCGCCCTCAAAGACGAGGACCTCAACAGGGAGACGATTTACGTTACGACTTAACGATTGATTTTGATAAAGCTATTTTTGGACAAGAAAAAGAGATCACGGTTCCTCATTTAGAAACTTGTGATGTTTGCAGAGGGGCTGGGGCTAAGAAAGGTACTGGTCCTGTTACTTGTTCTACATGTAGTGGCGCAGGTCAAGTAAGAAGAGCTACTCGTACACCTTTTGGAAGTTTTACACAAGTCGCTGAATGTCCAACTTGTGGTGGTATTGGACAAGTGATTAAAGATCCTTGCAATGCTTGTGGAGGAAAAGGTGTTAAACAGGTAAGAAAAAAATTAAAAATTAATATTCCTGCTGGGGTTGATAGCGGAACACGATTAAGAGTTTCAGGAGAGGGTAATGCTGGATTAAAGGGCGGTCCATCTGGAGATCTATATGTCTTTTTAAAAGTTAAAAATCATCCCAATTTAAAGAGAGATGGGCTGACAATTTTATCTGAGGTTAATATTAGTTACTTGCAGGCAATTTTAGGAGATACTATTGAAATAGATACTGTAGATGGCCCTACTAAGTTACAAATTCCAGCAGGTACTCAACCTAATTCTATTTTGAATTTAGAAAATAAAGGAGTGCCGAAATTAGGCAATCCTGTTGCTAGAGGCAATCATCAAGTTTCAGTAAAGATTAAATTACCTACAAAATTATCAGATTCTGAAAGAAATTTATTAGAAGAGTTAGCTGGCCATTACTCTGCACGTGGGCCTCAACATCATTATCATAATAGCGGCTTATTTAGTAAGTTATTTCGCCAATAGTAGTGGAGGAAAATAACTTTATTGATCATTATTTAGATTTGTGTGGCCTTGCTTGTCCAGTCAATTTTGTTAAATGCTGTTTGGTTTTAGAAAACTTGTCTTCAAAGCAAGTTTTAAAAGTAGACCTTGACATAGGAGAAGCTGAAACTAGTGTTATTGATGGTTTACAAGAGAAAGGTTATAAAGTAAAAATATTGAAAAAGGTCTCTAAGAAAGTAACTTTGATAATATCGAGTGAATAAAAATAAATCTAATAAATTAAAAGGTATTGTTGTTGCACTTAAGGCAAATTTTTTAATTGTAGAAACTGAGTATAAATATTTTAAAGATGATTCATTAGATAAATTCTATGAAAAAATCAGACTTTTGTGCACACGAAGAAGTAAGTTAGATTATATAGGTATTTCTATAGATGTAGGTGATATAGTTTGCATTGAGTCTATAGATTATAAAAATAAAAAAGCTGTAATTTCAGAAGTGGAGCCGCGAAAAAGTTTTTTAAAACGTCCAGCGGTTGCAAACGTTACATTAGTTTCTATTTGCATCTCAGCTGATGAGCCTTTATTTGATATGGGGCAAACAAGTCGCTTTTTATTAACAGTTGAATGTGCAAATATAAAGCCTTTAATAATTTTAACTAAAATAGATTTAATTACAAAGAATGATTTGATTTTTTATATAAATAAATTTAAATCTTGGGGGTATGAATGCATACCACTATCTATACATAATTCTCAGGGTATTGATTCATTAATACAACGATTTCAAAAAACAAAATTAACTGTACTTGCTGGTCCTTCTGGAGTGGGAAAGACAAGTTTAATTAACCATTTAATCCCAAATGTTTCACTACCTACTTCATCTGTTTCAAAAAAATTAAAGAGAGGTACACACACGACCAGGCATGTGGAACTTTTTGCTATTGGAAATGGATCACTTCTGGCTGATACGCCAGGGTTTAATCGTCCAGAAATAGTATGCGAGCCATCTGACTTTGCTTATTTGTTTCCTGAGTTTCGAACTCAATTAAGTAAGTCAAAATGCAAGTTCCGAAATTGTTTGCATAGAGATGAGCCTGGTTGTGCAATTAACAAAGATCTTGAAAGATATCCTTTTTATCGTGAGAACCTTGAGGAAATGATTAATCCTCATCTCCCATACCAGGCAGGTTAAGCTTGAATCCACCTGTTAAATCTTCCATTCGCTCTTTCATCGTCGAAGTTGAAACTTCATGAGCGGATTTCATAGCATCTAGTATGGCTTCTTCGATTATTACTTTTTCTTCGGAGAGTAGAGATTGATCAATTTCTATTCGTAAAGGCTTTTGATTACCTGACATCCATATTTTTGCTCGATTGTCATTATTTGACCCCTCGATTTCCATAACCTCAAGCTCTTCCTGAAGTTTTTGAGCATTCTGCTGAATTTGTTGCGCTTTTTTAAAAGCTTCAGTCAGTTGACCAAAATTTGGTAGTCCGAATCCAGCCATGAGAATTTCCTATTGTTATAGATCTTAGGGTTTAAATTTAAAAGCCACATTGTTTGACTTCTGTTTCTAACAAGATTCCATAAGCATCCAAAACTTTTTTTTGAATATATTTAATTAATTCTTTGACGTCGCAAGATGAAGCATTGTTTGCGTTAATTATAAAATTTGAATGCGTTTTGGATATTTCGGCTCCACCAAAACGAACTCCTTTTAAACCAAGCTCCTCAATTAATTTTGCAGCTTTCAAAGGTTCTGGATTTCGAAAAACACTACCGCAGGTTTGGGCTTTATAAGGTTGTGTTTGTAAGCGATGATTTAGATTTTCATTTGTAAGCTTTCGAATTTTTTCAGAATGACCTGATACGAGCTTGAGTCGAGCAGATACGACAATTAATTTCTCATTTTGAAGCAGACTATGTCGATATCCGAAATTAAGATCTTTTTTTTTGATCATTTTGTATTCACCAGTTAAAGATAGCGTTGTAATACTCTCGAGATAGCTGGATATGCAATCTCCTTGTGCTCCTGCATTCATAACTACTGCTCCACCAATTGTTCCAGGTATCCCTACAGCCCATTCGAGTCCATGAAGTCCACTTGCAGCTGCTTTTCTGGCCAAAGTAGGAAGCATTTCACCACTAAGGACTTCGACAATCCCACTGTTTTTATCAATTTGAATTCCTTTGAAGTTACGCATACATAGACTTAACCCTTTAATTCCTTTGTCATTGATTAAAAGATTTGATCCAGCGCCAATAATATTGCAGGGAATTTTCTTCTTATTTATCCAAGTAATTAAATATTTAATTTCTTCAATATTCTTTGGTTGAGCAATCCATTCTGCAGGACCACCTATTCTCCAAGTAGTAAAATTTGATAAGGAAATATTTTTTTCTAATCGAATGGAATTCATTGATTAAGCGGCTAAATCAAGGCTTATTGATTGCTTCTTGATTAGGTTTAAAAACAGATTTGCACATATTATATTAATATCTCCAGCGCCCATAATTAAAATCAAGTCTTTTTCAATAGTATGTTTTTTTATTAGCTTGATCAAATTTTCATTATTATCTGGCGTATATATTTCTAGATTAGGTTTTAATTTTTTCAACTCATATCCAATAGATTTATTATTTAGGCCTACAATTTCATCTTCGCCAGCAGCGTAAATTGGACTTATAAATACTAAATCAGACTTACTGAGACTTTTTGCAAATTCTTTTTTAAATTTATGAGTTCTACTATATCGATGAGGTTGAAATATAGTGACTAATCTCTTAGGTGATATTTTTGAAAGGTTATTTTTTGTCTTAATGATTGTAGAGGCAATTGATATTGCGGCATCAATTTCACTAGGATGATGAGCATAATCTTCGATTATTAATCTATTTTTCCATAACCCTTTATATTCAAATCTTCTTGAAGGGAGCTGTAAATTATTAATGCCTTTTTTTAGATCTTTAAAAAGAACACCAGCTGTTCTACATGCAGCTATAGCAGCGACTGTATTGCTTAAATTGTGTATTCCAGGAACTGGTATTTTTATGGTATCTATAAACTTTTCTTGTTCATAATAATCAGCAATAATTTGATATCCATTACATTCTTTTGGAATTAATGCAAAATCTATATTTCTAATTTTTTGAACCGAAAACAATTTAGAACTCTGTATATTATTTCTTAGATTTTCACAGTCAAAATTGCTTATCAAGCAATCACACTTTTGAGCAAATTGTTTCATGGTTTTTATTAAATCTTCTAGATCTATATAATGATCAACATGTTCAAGCTCTAAATTAGTTATAATGCCGATATTTGGATTAAATTTTACTAATGATCCATCTGATTCATCTGCTTCTGCGATTAAAAACTCACCATCACTAAAATTATAGTTGCTTTTATAGAGCGGTACAATTCCACCAATGATAGCCATTGGATTCCTATTTGCATAAGAAAATAATGTTGTAATGTAAGTACTTGTTGTTGTCTTTCCATGAGATCCTGACACGACTATTGATCTCTTTTTTTCAATTAAAAGAGCTAATATTTCAGAGCGATGATTGATTGTTAAATTATATTGTTTCGCTTTGGATAATTCTAAATTGTCTTCACGTATGGCTGAACTTTTAACAACTAATATATTTTTTCCATGATTTCTAATAATTTCGTCAATATTCGATTCTTGTTGAGTATGAAAGATATTGACGTGATTGTCGGCTAATTTTTTTAAAGTTAGGCTTTTTTTTCTGTCAGAGCCAGATATGGAATATCCATTTTTAGCGAGAATCATTGCTAAAGCAGACATACCAATACCTCCGACTCCAATAAAGTGGATATGAGGTGGTAGCTCTTGTGACTTCTTCAATTTCGATTCAGTGTCGAGTGAAAGATAACTCTTCATCCATCCAAAGGCACATTTTTTAAAGAATTAGAGAGTTTTTGGTACTTTTTATTTCCTTAACGCTTCAATTATTTTTCAAAATGCTCAGAAAATGATCATCGTTCTGTATGATCAGCG
This sequence comes from Prochlorococcus sp. AG-402-C09, assembly GCA_003279565.1. Classification (GTDB taxonomy): domain Bacteria; phylum Cyanobacteriota; class Cyanobacteriia; order PCC-6307; family Cyanobiaceae; genus Prochlorococcus_B. The sequence goes on along the minus strand of QCHN01000003.1, from coordinate 68,332 downwards.
GCCAGTAGCTTGTGCGGTTTTACCGTTTTTGAAATGACTTTGCGTGTAGCGATTAATGGATTCGGAAGAATTGGACGCAATTTTATGCGTTGTTGGCTCAGTAGGGGTGCAAACACAAATATTGAAGTGGTCGGTATTAACGTCACTTCTGACCCGAAAACTTGTGCCCATTTGCTCAAATATGATTCAATTTTAGGTGCTATAAACGACGCCGAAATTTCACATACAGACGATACATTTCAAATTAATGGCAAAACTATAAAATGTTATTCAGATAGAAATCCATTAAATCTTCCTTGGAAAGAGTGGGGGATTGATTTAGTAATTGAGTCAACAGGCGTATTTAATACAGATGTTGGAGCTAGTAAGCATTTACAAGTTGGGGCTAAGAAGGTAATTCTCACTGCACCTGGCAAGGGTGATGGTGTAGGTACTTATGTAGTTGGTGTTAATGCTGATACTTATTCACATCAAGATTTTGATATCCTCAGCAATGCAAGTTGTACCACCAATTGCTTAGCCCCCATCGTAAAAGTTTTAGATCAAAAGTTGGGGATTAATAAAGGTCTAATGACAACTATTCACAGTTATACGGGAGATCAAAGAATCCTGGATAATGCACATCGTGATTTACGTCGTGCAAGAGCGGCCGCAATGAATTTGGTCCCTACTTCAACTGGAGCGGCAAAAGCTGTTGCTCTTGTTTATCCAGAAATGAAAGGGAAATTAACTGGTATTGCGATGCGAGTCCCTACTCCTAATGTTTCTGCCGTTGATTTAGTTTTTGAATCAAGTCGTAAAACTAGTGCTGAAGAGGTAAATTCTCTATTGAAAACTGCTTCACAAGGTGAAATGAAAGGAATCATCAAATATGGTGACCTTCCTTTGGTTTCTACTGATTATGCAGGAACTAATGAATCAACCATTGTTGATGAAGCTTTAACAATGTGTATAGATGACAATATGGTGAAAGTTTTGGCTTGGTATGACAATGAGTGGGGTTATAGCCAAAGGGTAGTTGACTTGGCAGAAATTGTTGCTCAAAAATGGAAGTAAAATTTAAGTTTAATAGTTAAAAATGCTTATATAGACTCGATTGCTCAATATTAACTTTTTCTAAGTTATCCCAGAAAATATTGGGTTTACCCTCTTTGATAAACCCAATAATTTTGGCGGATTTTAATTTTTTTGACAAAGCTTTTGCCCACTCTTTAGGTAGCGCCAGTATCAATTCATAGTCTTCTCCACCATTTAGGATCCATTCATCCCAAATCGAATCTTTTGGCCAGTCAGGATCTTTAAGAATCGAAGTTTTTGACAAAATTGCTTGGCAATTACTGCTTTGACAAATTGTTCTAATTGATTCAATCAGTCCATCGCTGCTATCTGTTCCTGCAGCCCTCCAAATCGTTGATTCAGGCCTGCACCCTTTTAATGCTTCAAGTGCTTTTATGGCTGGATATGGACGTTTATGTGCTTTTATGGCTCTCTTAGTTAGCTCAGGACTTAGTTGGACTTCACTGGGTAATTGCTCGAATGTTAACAGCGCTAAACCTAATCTACTTAATCCGTGGAATCCGGTGCTAACAATATAATCTCCTGGTAAAGCATTTCCTCTATGCAGTCTGGGCGGATTCATTTCTCCAATTGCTGTAATTGAAATCATTTTTATTTCTCCACAAGAGCAGTCTCCACCGATTATTTCGCCTCCAAATTCCTGCATCGCTTCCCACATTCCTTCATATAAGTTTTCTACCCATTTCCACGGTGTGTTTGGTGGTAAAACAAGCCCAACAGTAAAGGAAATTATTTTATCTGAGCCACTGCAAACCAGATCAGAAATATTTGTGGTAATGCATTTCCAGCCAATATCTTTAGCATCTGATATTTCTTCAGAAAAATGAATTTTCTCTACAAGTAAATCAGTATTAATTAATAAACTTTTATTGATTGCATTCAGTTCTGCAATATCATCATCTATCTGTCCACAGCGCATAAATCGCTTTAAACGATTAAGTAATTCTATTTCACCTAAATCTTTAATTGTAGTTGTCACGTTGTTGGAATTTAAGCTTTTAGCTTTAGATTTTCTGAACCACTTAATACTTTAATTGAGATAATTTTATCATCTACTCCAAGTTTGTTTAATATTTGAGAACCTTCTATTACATAACCAAAAGCCGCGTTTCTACCATCTATGAGATTTCGTCCAGCTGGATTCAATTCAGCTTCATATAAGAAGAAGAAAAACTGAGATGAACCATCATTTAAATCTGTGTCTGAGTGCGCCCAGCCAAGTGTTCCCAAAGTTGCAAATGGAAGGACCGGGGTTTCAGTGTAAAGACCAACTTCCTCAAAAGTTTCGCCATAAAGTGTATCTTCCAAATTAGGGGTTCTTATTTCTAATGGAACTTTTCTCAACTCATTATTGTCAGGATCTATATACCCAATAGCTTCTCCTTTAGGATCTCCGGTTTGAAGAATAAAAAATTCTTCAGCTCTGTTAATTGGTAAACCATCATAAAAACCTTTCAATGAAAGATCTATAAATGCACCAGCTGTTAGAGGAGCATTATAACCATCAATAATTGCGTTCATATTTCCTTTAGATGTTTTTATTTCTACATTGGCTCTACCTAATAGTCTTGGTAAATTGTCATATTCACTAGGTATTGAATATGGAAATTTATTTGTGATTAAAAGAGATTCAATATCATCAATTGTTTTTAAACTTTGACGTCTCACATTAAGAAATAAGACTTTATTTTTTTCGTTTGCTATTTGCCCTAATTCATCAAGCTCTTCTTTCAAGTTAGATAGAAGAGTAACTGCTTTTTCTTTATTGTCCTCGGGTATTGAGTCAAGGATTTGATTTTTTCTATTACTAACTAAGAATTGACTTCTTGAAGTGGCTTTGCTGATAGCTGACCATCTACTTCCTCGAAGATCGTCGCTGGTATCTTCCAGTTTGTTTTGTAATTCACGTAATTCTTTTTGGTCAATTGGCAAAGAATTTCTTAATATTGCATATGGATCTTTAAGTCGATTACCATTTGGAAGGCTTGCAGCAGCAGGGTTAATCCATGGAGAGCTTAAAGAAAATAGGATTGTTATCAGGGCAAGAATGCAAATCTTTTTTGCCATGTTAATTCTATGTTTTGCATGACTTTGGCACAGACTTATGATCGATTGGTATCTTTTGTGTGAATGATTTCAAGTAACGACTTTCGCACTGGCACTACGATCGAGTTAGACGGTGCAGTTTGGCGTGTTGTTGAATTTCTACATGTCAAGCCTGGCAAGGGTTCTGCGTTTGTCAGAACTAAATTAAAAGCTGTTGTTAGTGGAAATGTAGTTGAAAAGACTTTTAGAGCTGGGGAAATGGTTCCACAAGCTCTCTTAGAGAAATCAAAGTTGCAACACACATATATGGAAGGAGATGATTTTGTATTTATGGATATGACTTCTTATGAAGAAACACGTTTAACTGGTAAACAAATTGGTGAAAGTAGGAAATATCTAAAGGAAGGGATGGAGGTTAATGTAGTGTCTTGGAATGAAAAACCTCTTGAAGTTGAATTGCCCAACTCAGTTGTTTTAGAAATAAAAGAAACTGATCCTGGCGTCAAAGGTGACACTGCATCTGGAGGTACAAAGCCTGCAATCTTGGAAACAGGAGCCCAAGTAATGGTCCCATTATTTATTTCAATTGGTGAGAAAATTCGAGTAGACACTCGAAATGACAGTTATCTAGGCCGAGAAACACAATGACTATGAATCTTGATCACGAAGAGCTACATCGCTTATTGGCAACTTTAGCTGAGAGCGATATTCAAGAGTTTCGACTTGAGGGAGAAGACTTTTACCTGGAAGTTAAACGTAATCTCGAGACTTCTTCGGATTCAATAATTTCTCAAAAGAAACCTATTTCAGAAGAGATTGATTCACCACCACCTCAACGTAAAATTGAGGCCTCTACAGTACTAAGCACTCCTCCTCCTTCAGTACCAGGCTCACGCTCGGATTTGGTTGAAGTGACTGCTCCTATGGTTGGGACCTTTTACCGCGCGCCAGGGCCAGAAGAACCCCCTTTCGTGGAAATTGGATCGAGAATTAGCGTAGGGCAAGCTGTATGTATTCTTGAGGCAATGAAATTAATGAATGAATTAGAGTCAGAAGTAAGTGGTGAAGTAACGGAAATTCTTGTCGAAAATGGAACACCAGTTGAGTTTGGCCAAGTTTTAATGAGATTAAAACCTGTCTAAAATTTTGTACTCATCTTGATAGAAGCCAGGCATTATTAATCGCAGCTACCATACTTGTTTCTCTTGCTTTCCACTTACCTGCAATATCAAGAGCAGTTCCATGATCAGGAGATGTCCTTACAAAAGGTAGACCAAGAGTTGTATTAACAGCTTCATCAAAGGCAATCAGTTTTACTGCTATTAGACCTTGATCGTGATACAAAGCAAGAATTCCATCAGGCGCATTATTTTCAGTTGGGGCTCCATTCCATGCATCTGCAGATGAAATCCAGCAGGTATCAGGAGGGATTGGTCCATTAATTCTGATGCCTGGATTGTTTGCTTTCCATTCTCTTAAAGTGGGAATAATTAAGGTTTGCTCTTCTATCCCAATTTTTCCTTCTTCTCCTGCATGAGGATTTAAGCCGGCTATATGTATTAATGGTTTTTCTTTGAATTGACGACAGAAATTCAATAAAGTATCTAACTTATAAATAATTAATTCCTTTGTTAAATTATTATTTATTTGATTAAGAGATATATGTGTTGTTGCTAATAAAGTGTTAAATCTCCAACCATTATTTGGTGATATTGCTGTAAAAAGCATAGATGTTTTTTTATTAGTTAGTTTACCTAATAACTCAGTTTGTCCTGCAAATTTATGGCCTGCTTTATGCCATGCAATTTTTGAAATAGGTGCTGTAACAAGAGCCTTGGCTTTTCCTTCTAAAAGAATATTTGTTGCATTCAAAAGCCATTTATAGCTTGCTGATCCAGTGTGTTCATCGACTACTCCCGGAATAATATTTTTTTCTAAAGGAATATCAATAATATCAAGTTCATTTGGGTTAGGTATATTATTTATTCCATGATTAATTAACTTTATATAAGTTTCGTAAATATTATTTTTGCACCCTACAAGTAAAGGCTTTACTTTTTTATTTATGGAATTTGAACCAAGCGCTTTTAGGGTTATTTCAGTTCCTATTCCTCCAGGATCACCTAATGAAATAACAAGAATATTTTTATTGGTTGTTGGTGTGTGAATTCTTTTCATATTAGTGTTTAATTTTTTGATCTAAGAAAGGTTTGATTAATGAAAGTTTTTTATGATATCGGATATAATTAATTAAACTTTAGTTATCCCCCTTAATCTAGCTGATTTCTGAAAAGAGCAAAAATTTAGGATTATCTGGAATATAAAAACTATTTATTTATTTTTAATTCAGAGAAACAATTTTTCAGGCCAGATTTAAAATCAGGATAAATTAAAGAATAGCCAAGCTTTTCACACAATAGCTTGTTGTCAACTTTTCGATTTTCTTGCCAAAAAGATAGTGCCATTGGGCTCATTTCTTTTTTTGCGATTTCAAAAGGAATGGTCGATGGTAGAGATGTTTGAGCTATTTTTGCTGCGAAAGTAATCACTTCAAGATTATTTGTTGGTAAGTTATCGGATACATTTACGACTAATGGATTTTTTCCTTGAGAATAGAGATTAATTAAAAATAAGACAGATCCAGCAATATCATCGACATGAATTCTTGAAAAAACTTGACCGGGCTTATCTATCATTTTTGTGGTTCCATTAAATAGGCTTTCAAATACAGATCTTCCAGGTCCATAAATACCTGGCAATCTAAGTATTTGAATAGGAAGCTTTGTTTCTATCCATTGTTTTTCACATAAAAATCTACGAATACTTCTTTTTTGTTGCGGATTAGGACAAGTATTTTCATTTACCCACCCTCCTTTAGTATTTCCATATACACCAGTAGTCGATAAGTAGCCAACCCACTTTAAATTCTTTGAATTTAGTAATTGAGTCCTCAGCTTAAGTAGTACAGGATCTTCTCCATTCAATAAAGGAGGTATGCAACTTAATACATGTGTTGCTCCTTCCAAAATTTCATTAGACAATTCTTTTTCGGTATTAAATATGAAATCAGCTCCTTCGCTTTCTTTGTTTCTTCTGCTGCACAAAACCTTTACACCTAAACATCTTGCTAAATTTGCGATTCTTTGCCCACTAAATCCACCTCCAAATATGATTAATTTTGATTTAGGCGGAAGAGGATCAAATCGCTTGACAATATTCTGATTCATTAGTACAAATGTATTATGTTGATTATTGAGCAATGATTGCTTCGTCTTTAAAGCCTAGTCTGAATTCCATCAATGTTGCTAGCAAATTAAGGAACCATGAAAGATTATCTCAACAGAAAAAAAACCAAAGCTTGGTAAAACCTTTGATTGCTTCAATCTGTTTTCTTCTTTGTATAGCTTTTTTCCCTGAGAAGTCTTCTAATTCAGCTTCAATATGTGAAAAATATAATTCTTCTGTCGCCTGTCAAGTTTGGTAGAAGCTTAAGCTGCTTGCCAAGAATAATCTTCATTTACAAGGGATTTTGATTTCTCAACATTTTTATTCCTTTTAGGTTCAGCCCATTTAAGAAGTCTCAAAGCTAGACGTATATCACCCTCTGTCCATGCTCTTATGGCCATCGAACGCCTTGGGTCGTAAAAACGTTGTTTTCTATACCATTCAAAAGCATTATTGTCTGTTTTGCGTCCGTTACACGATAAACAGGCCGGCACACAATTTTTAGTGATACTCAATCCACCTTTGCTTTGTGGCAAAACATGGTCAATTGATTCTGAACTTTCCCCACAATATATACAGCGATTACCCGTAAATTCATGCAATGATTTTCGCCATCTTCTATCACGTAGCTTTGGGCAGAGATCTTCTAAGAAAACCGCATCCCTGTTGTGCATACGTTTTAATTAACTAACCCAATTTTGCATTAATAGACCTACAAGTCAATGTATCGAAAATTGCAATTTTGCGTTTAATTAAGATTTATTTTTTAATTGAGAGAGATTCTGAAGCTTTTTCTTATAAAATAAAATTCATCCAATCAATAATTATAACGATCTATATATTTCCCTTTAGGACTTTTCTCTGTGCTTTCTATTGCTGCAGTTCCTTTGTTTTCTGATTCTTTATCATCTTTAACTCCAATTGAGCTTGATTCTCCCGTATATAAGTCGCCTAAATAATTAATGCAATCTTCGTATTTGCTAGGATCTTGAACTACTTCTTCAACAATTAATGATGCAGCTTGCTTCGGCGAAGTTTTGAACAAACCTTGTTTTTTGCTTTTGATAAATTGATATGCTGCTTCCCAGCTTGGTTCATGAGTATTGCCTCCGTTTCTCATGAAGCAATATATGTCTGCTCCATTGGTTACTGCTCCATGAACTTTTAATCCAATAGTACTACTACAGACTAAACAAATTATTGAAATTGGTAAGAATTTTCTTTTTATCCCAATTTGCATGATTTTAAGAGAATTATCAATCTTAAATTATCTATTTTTTTTTCTTCTGTCTAGCTTTATTTCGTATTAGTATTTCCGATTAATTCATGAATCCTCATGATTTTTTAATCTAACTCCGTTAATTATCTTTTGATATACTGATTGAACAAAATTGAGTGCACTTACAAATTTAATAATGAATGCAATACAAGTAAAAAAACAAGTCTTTTTAAAAGAAGCTTGTTATTTCTTTAAGAATGCATCATTTCATGCTGAGGAAGGAGATTTGCAATCATGTGCTGCTTTTATTTTGAAAGCACTTGATAAAGAGAGAAGGGCTAGTGTGGTTGGTCCTCAAGTGCTTCACCTAATTAAAAGTAGCTAATTCTTTATCGATTAATTAAATGCTAATAGTTATTTAGTACTGAAATTGTTTTAGCAATACCGTTGCCCATTGGCATATTTAGTTTGCCTATTTTGTCAAGAGTGCTTTCTAAAGCCGATATGACACTAATAATATCTCTATCATTGACAAATCCTAAATGACCAATTCTAAAGATTTTCCCTTTCAAGTGATCTTGTCCTCCTGCAAGGAGTATATCGAAGTCATTTTTTATTACTTTTCTTATATTTTCTGCATCGATATTGCCAGGGTCAACAGCTGTTATTGCGGGGCTTCCAAAACCTTCTTTTGTAAATAAGTTTAAACCCATTGCTTTTATTCCTTCTTGCGTTGCTTTTTGATGACGAGCGTGACGGGTAAATATATTATTTAAACCTTCTTTTTGCATCATGTTTAGTGATGCTTCTAAAGCAAAGTATAAATTTATTGCAGGTGTAAATGGATTGCTGTTTTTATTTGCTGCCTTTAAATATTGTTTTAAATCTAAATAAAATTTAGGTAAATTTGATTGATCATTTGCTTCCCATGCTCTTTTACTCATGGCAACAAAACTCAGACCAGGTGGAATCATATAACCTTTTTGAGAGCCAGAAGCTATTACATCAATTCCCCATTCATCCATTGGAATATTGCATGCACCAAGACTAGTTACACAATCAGCAATAGTAATAGCTTGACCATGTTTTTTTACCTCATTATTAATTGATTTAAGATCATTAATTACTCCTGTTGAAGTCTCAGAGTGAGTGATAATTACCGCTTTAATTTTTTTATTTGTGTCCTCTTCAAGAATTTTTTTAAATTGATTTGGATCAAGTGGCTGTCCCCATTCAGCTTTTACTATTTTCACCTCTAGCCCATAAGCTTTTGCAACTTTTACCCATCTTTCACCAAATTTCCCATTATCTCCACAAATGACTTGATCACCTTTGCTTAAAGTATTAATTATTCCTGCCTCCATTGCAGCCGTCCCACTTCCTGTAATTGTTAGTACGTCTGCAGTTGTTTGGTGAAGCCATTTCAGTTGTTCATTTGTTTTTTGAACAATCTTTTGAAAATCACCACTTCTATGACCGATTGGATGTTTACTCATAGAACTCAAAACATTTTCTGGTACCGGAGTTGGTCCAGGAATCATTAGATTGAGTTTGTCCTGCATGTACTTATTTAAATCTAGATTATTATTATTTTAAAAAATTATTTAGGGAATTTCCTCTATCGTCAGCTCTTCCAATGATTTGAATGAATATACTCTTCCAGTTTGGGTAGTTGCTGCTGCAAAGTCTGCAACGAATATTTTGATTGGTAATCAATTTAGAGATACTGAAATAATTGATCTACCAAATCAAAAAGAATCAATTAGGGTTCCTGTTTGTTCTTCTGCATTACTTGATAATGGTGAGAGATCTTTGGCAGTAAGTCATTGTCAGTCTGGATTATCTCTGGACATAACAAGAGGAGTAGAAATTTGGGCCTATATTCAATTCAATAAAGCAAGCTTTCAATCGGGAAAGATAGTTGAAAATGCATTCCCTAATTGGCTTGATTTTCATGCCGGTTTTGGAGTAGGTAAATTTGAATCATCTGGTCAGGCATGTATATCTAAGTTTGCGCGTGATTTGTTATGTATAAACCTTTACCCTCTCTTACCCAAAGGCCGTTCAATCAAAGTAGAGATTGTCTTACCTGAAGGAAAAGATCGTGCTTTAAAGACAAGTAATGAGGCCTTTGGAGTCGTAGATGGATTGTCTCTTATTGGGACACAGGCGGAGGTTCAAATTAGTGCTTCTCCTGATCAGTTGAAAAACTGTAAAAAGAATTTGCAGAACATTTGCTCGAAATCAACATTTGACGGTTGTCTGACTTTTGTGATTGGTGAAAATGGGATGGATTTAGCACTGAAATTTGGACTGCCAGCTAATCAAATTATTAAAACGGGCAATTGGTTGGGCCCTCTTCTTGTTTCTGCTGCAGAAAATGGTGTGAAAAGGCTTTTATTATTTGGCTATCATGGAAAGCTTGTAAAACTCTCTGGAGGCATTTTTCATACCCATCATCATCTTGCCGATGGAAGACTTGAAATTCTCACTTCACTTGCAGTAAAAGAAGGAATATCTTTCGATTTGATTCAGTTAATAAGCAAATCAACTTCGGTGGAAAATGCTTTATTAATACTCGAGGCACGCAACCCAGAGGCGGTATCTTTGATTTGGCGTAGGATGGCTAAAGAAATCGAAATTCAAAGCTGGAGCTATGTGAATCGATATATGTCTTCATCGATGGAAATAGGATCAGTTCTCTTTGATCGAAAAAGACAAATTCGTTGGGCTGGGTTTGACGGTCTAAAACAAATAAATTCTCTGGGATTAATTCTTAAGTGATAGGCACATTCCTATGCTCTTTATTAGTCTATTTGATATGAATGTTTTATAAGGACTCATCAGGTTGATATGGCTTCAATGATTTCAGAGGAAAAACGTAATCCAGCAATCGTAATTCTCGATTTTGGTTCTCAATATTCAGAATTAATTGCTCGAAGGATTAGAGAGACAGAGGTTTACTCATTGGTTATGAGTTATGACACATCTGCAGATCAATTACGTTCTATTAAGCCTAAAGGAATTATTTTAAGTGGGGGACCGGGATCTGTTTATGAAGAAGGTGCTCCATATTGTGACCAAGAAATTTTCAACTTAGGTGTTCCTGTACTTGGTGTTTGTTATGGAATGCAATTAATGGTTCATCAGTTAGGAGGGTCTGTAAAACCTGCTACTGGTAAAGCCGAATATGGAAAGGCACCTTTAGAAGTTGATGACCCAACAGCTTTATTAACTAATGTTATGAGTGGATCAACAATGTGGATGAGCCATGGGGATTCAGTTCAGGAATTACCGAAGGGATTTGTCAGATTAGCTCATACTTCCAATACTTTAGAAGCAGCAATTGCTTTGCACGAAAAGAGCTTTTATGGAGTGCAATTTCATCCCGAAGTTGTTCATTCTACTCAGGGAATGGTTTTACTTAGAAATTTTGTATATCATATTTGTTCTTGTGATCCAGATTGGACGACAAATTTATTCATAGATGAAGCTGTTTCTCAAGTACAACAACAAGTCGGTGATAAAAAGGTTTTATTGGCTCTATCAGGTGGTGTTGATTCATCAACTCTTGCATTTTTATTAAACAAAGCAATAGGACCTCAATTGACGTGCATGTTTATTGATCAAGGTTTTATGAGAAAAGGTGAACCGGAATTTTTAATGTCTTTTTTTGATAAGAAGTTCAAAATTAATGTTGAATACATTAATGCCAGAGAAAGATTTATTTCAAAATTAAAAGGAGTAACTGATCCTGAGCAAAAGCGTAAAATTATAGGTAGAGAATTTATTAGAGTTTTTGAAGAGGAGAGTCTTCGTTTGGGCCCTTTTGATTACTTGGCTCAAGGTACTCTTTATCCAGACGTCATAGAAAGCTCTGGAACAAATATTGATCCTAAAACTGGTGAACGAATAGCAGTTAAAATAAAAAGTCATCATAATGTAGGAGGCTTACCAAAAGATTTACAATTTAAATTGGTAGAGCCTTTGAGACGTTTATTCAAAGATGAAGTCAGAAAAGTTGGCAAATCATTGGGACTACCGGATGAAATAGTTAGAAGACATCCATTCCCAGGTCCAGGATTGGCTATTAGAATTTTAGGAGAGGTTACTCATGAAAAATTAAATTGTTTGAGGGATGCAGATTTAATTGTTAGAGAGGAGGTTAATAATGCTGGCTTGTATAATGAGATTTGGCAAGCTTTTGCCGTCTTGTTGCCTGTGTATTCAGTTGGAGTAATGGGAGATCAAAGAACCTATGCGTGGCCAGTTGTTTTGCGTTGTGTTTCTAGTGAAGATGGAATGACGGCTGATTGGTCTCGTTTGCCATACGATGTTTTAGAAAAAATTTCTAACCGTATAGTTAACGAAGTTGAGGGAGTTAACAGAGTAGTTTTGGATATAACAAGTAAACCTCCAGGAACTATTGAGTGGGAATAGTTTAGGGTAGTAAAACCCAGTCCACCACTCAAAAACTCACTTCCACACCACTTCCACACCAGAAATGACGTGACTGAGTGACAGGGTTTTCATTTGTCACTTCCACACCACTTCCACTTGTCACTTAGTCACCTTCTCTGCGGAGAAATCGTAGAAAGATGTTTTTCTCTACACTTGGTAGTCTTATTTTGATTTCTAATAATTTGTTTTTAATTTATGATTTCTCTACAACAAACAAATTTTTTCAGTCAACCAAACCCAGTCATATCAGTAAAGAGAGTTTTATTTTCTGCTGATTCAGAAAAACCTAAAAGAACCTCATGTCTCTGTTCAACTCCATTATTCAAATTACCAACCCAGTAGTCGTATCCACCTTGATCTAATTCTCGATTTAAAACATTTAGGTATAAGTTTTGAACATATGTCTCATGTGTGATGTTATCTCCATAGCGTTCAGAAAATTCATTTGAGACAAGAAATGATTGTGCGACCGCCCTATCATCATTCTCACCAGAAGTATATTTGCTAATCCAATAATTCAAACCATCAGCATCAGGGAATCTTGCAAAGGCAGCGTTGTAGAGACGAAACATTTTGCCTGAGTCTGTATTTAATCCTCTGACTTGATCGAAGGTGCTTTTTATATCAATGAACCCATTAATTGTTTGGTCAGCAAACTCTATTGTTGGGATGCCAGTGATGTTATCAATAATTCCTAAATCATTTTTGATCTCATACTTATCACCTAATTTTTGATAGAACTTGTAGTCTCTGAAGTTGCCACTATACTTCTTGACTATGTTTATATTAGAGATAGGAATATCGTAGTAAAAGTAGTTGTATCCGCTGGAATATTTAAAAGATAAATAATCGATATTTTTCAAGGTATTTATACCATTATTCGGACCTTCTCTTTGATCTGCAACTACTAGTAAGTCAGTGGAATATTTATCAAAACCCCAAAAGTCTTTGAGTATTTCGTTAACACGAGTAAATCGATAATCTTTGTAGTCTCCGTTAAATACAACACTATCTTCTCCATCTTCTCCATCTATCCATTGATTTGTATTTCCTATGCGAGTACCGAAATTAGTGTTATTTCCCTCCCCCGCGGTCCACCAGTTAATATGATCATATGGTTGTGGATATGTATCTTTTATTGTGACTGTTGCTGTTTGACCAACTTGTTTCGTACGTGATGAATCAGAAAACAATTTAAAATTTAAAATCTCATCTCCCTCTGTTAAATAATCTCCATCAAAGTAATATCGAGTATTCCAAAAATTAAGATTTTTATTTATAAAACCATTTAAGTTATCACTTCCATTTGCAGGAAAGTCATCGTTTGTGATGCCCACTCCACTTATTGAGTAATAAAGAGTAGTTCCATCGCTAAGACCTGTTGTAGATACAGATATTGTTACTCCATCAAAAGGACCAAAATCTCCCTCATTTACGCTTGAGGAAGACGTTGTAATTTTATAAGTAGGAGAATTAGGTGAGATGCTTAACTTTTATTTCTATCGATCTTATCTTATTCATAGAGGATGATATTGCAAAAATATGTTTGTATATCTACTCTCATTAAAAGCAAAATATGTAGATGATGAATTTATAAGAAGAAAACTCTTGATCATTTCTGTAATTCACTTCCACACCACTTCCACACGAGTATTGTGTGATATAATAGGGCAAATATTCCAGTCACTCACTACGTTTTTCACACCAGATATAATAGGAACTATTGAGTGGGAGTGAATATAACTACTAAAAAGTAGTTATAGATTAAAAGTTGTAGTTCCACGTGAGTTCCACGTGTCCCCTTGTCACCTTCTCTATAGAAAAGTCGTAGAAGGATTGATTTCTCTACACTTTGGTTCCTGAACTATGGGTAGTAACAGGGGACAAAATGATATTTCATATGCGATGTATGAAGAGTTATCAGGGCGTTTGCGTGTTGATCCTTATGCTGAACCTCAATACATCTACAAACGAGACGATCCTCATCTCAAACAATCTCTTGAAGATCGTGCTTGTCAGATAAGAGTTCCAATTCCTAATTCAAAAGGTATTAGAAAATCCCTAAGAACATCTAATAAAGAACTTGCTATTGAACGAGCAGAAGAATTGATTCTAATAATGTAGAACCACTTCTAAACATACCTACAATAAAAATACTCTTAGAAGAACTTTTGTTTTCTTCTTGATTAATTCCTTTTTTATTAGATTCAATAAGTAATATTTTTGATTTATTCAATATCATCTCAGGTTTAGAGTGCGATTGATACTCTCTCCATAACCTCTTGCCAATTATGTCTCTCTTTTTGTCGGAATAATTTCATCGATGGATACCAAAATGTATTCTCCCTTTCAAGTCCCCAAGTCCAATAAGGAATATCTCTTAGCAGTAACCAAACTTTTTTACCCATTCCTCCTGCAAGATGAGCAATAGAAGTATCACAAGTAATTATTAAATCACAGTTGTCAATAATGGCAGCATTCTCTAGAAAATCCCAAGTGGAGTCAATTTGTTTCTGGCATTCAACAAATTTATTTTTAAATGAGCAATGCTCTAATTGTTCTGAACCAAATCCTTTTTGTAGTGATAAAAATTTGAAATTATGATTTCTAGCAAGAGTGGCAAAAGTTTCAAGAGGAATTGATCGTCCTTTATAAGAAGTTTTTTCTATATTTGTATTCCCTTGCCAATTAATACCAATGATTGGTCTTTTTTCTGTAGAGAGTATGTTTTTCCATTTCTTTTTTAGTTCATTAGTTGAAAAGATATATGGTTCTGAAATAATTGGATTATTTGGATTTACTTGTAGATATCTAGGTAAAGACAATAGTGGAATCCATTGCCCTTCTAAAATTGCCTCGGTTTGCTCTGGCGGCAATGGATTTTGATCAATCCCTGATGCTTTGATCAATGAATGTAGTTTTTCTTGAGCACAAAAAGAAACATCGAGACCTTGACTTCTTAGATAAGGTATATAACGCATAAATTGAAGTGTATCGCCTAAACCTTGTTCACTAATGACTAAAAGTTTTTCTCCTTTTTTTAATTTTTTATGCTCGATTCGTTTGAGTTTTGTATTGCCGTGAGGAATTCTAGGTTTCTTTACCTTAAATCTAAACTCATAGTTCTCTAGACCTGATTCGTAATTCCCATTTAAGAGTTCTAAAAGTGAAAGATTGCGATTAGCGTCTGCGAAATCAGGTTTGATTTCAATCGCTTTTTGGTATGAAGATTCTGCTTCTTGTAATCTACCGATATCACTTAATATAGTTCCCAAATTGGAATGTGCCTCTGCGTAATCAGGTTTGATTTCAATTGCTTTTTGGTATGAAGATTCTGATTCTTCTAATTTATCAAGATCTTTGAATAAATTTCCAAGATTTAAATATGCTTCTGCGTAATTAGGTTTGATTTCAATTGCTTTTCGTGTAGACAATTCTGCGTCTTGTAATTTACCAAGATCTTTCAATATGATGCCCAGATTGGAATGTGCCTCTGCGAAATCAGATTTAATTTCAATCGCTTTGCGGTATGACAATTCTGCGTCTTTTAAGTTGCCAAGATCTTTCAATAT
Organism: Prochlorococcus sp. AG-402-C09; assembly: GCA_003279565.1. Classification (GTDB taxonomy): domain Bacteria; phylum Cyanobacteriota; class Cyanobacteriia; order PCC-6307; family Cyanobiaceae; genus Prochlorococcus_B. The sequence goes on along the minus strand of QCHN01000003.1, from coordinate 52,732 downwards.
GTTTCCCAGATTGGAATGTGCCTCTGCGTAATCAGGTTTGAGTTCAAGTGTTTTTCTTAGTGATAACTCTGCTTCTTTTAATTTACCAATACCTTGTAAAATGCCTGCATAATTAGAAAAAACTCGGTGATCATTAAAACCTTGATTTATACAATACTGATAACATTTTGCTGCTTCTGGAATATTTCCTTGTGAATGAAACTTAAATGCTTGATTTATTATTTGTTCTTTAGAAGGTTTAGAAGGACTATTTGTATTAATAGTAAGACTTCCTAGATTTTCTCTTAAAGGAAATGGAACTGGAAATGTTTTTACTTCAGTGACTTTCTTCTTTTCTCCTCCTTCTTGACTAGAACTATCCATCTTCTCTTATCTTTTCTTTCTTTTGGTTCTTGCTATTTTACTACTAATTAGAATCCTTATTAATTCTTTCTCAAATCATTGTTGTTTCATTTTGAGTGCCATAAAGTTGCAGTTTCTTATAATGATTGCCTACGATATCTCTAAGTTAATGTCGTCTTTGAGAAATTTTGAGTTCATAATCGTCTCTTATTAGTTTCACACGAGTTTCACATAAGATTTAAACATTATCAAATGCTATAATTTCTTCAGTTGAAACAAGGGATCCTGAACTTAGTATTTTCAGAGGTTCTATTGAGTGGGAATGACTTGTCTACTAAAAGGTAGATATAGTCTAAAAAATAGGGTTTGTCACAAGTTCACCTCCTGATATTAGTTGACGAAATAACAGGGATCTAACCCCTTGTGTTTGTCACGGGTTTGTTTTGTGACCTTGTTAGCGTCTTCATGAAGAAATCGTAGAAAGATGCTTTTCTCTACACAATCAAATGTTTTTTGCTCTGGAAGTTGTCAATTCTCTTTTTTAGAAACCCAGAACTGATACACGCCTGCGAAGGTATTTGGATGTTTTTCTTCAAACTTTGCCCAGTTTTGTAAGTTGATTCGTGTCTGTCTTGTTTTCTTGTTAAATTCCTATTAATTTCACAGAAACTTGCTTCGTGAAATAAGAAACTGCCAAAACTTCATAGGTTAGATTATTGTTTGAGCAAAATTCATTGAGTGCTTTATATTCATCACACTCCCAATTTTTATTAATAATAAACTCATCAAATATTAAAATTGTATCCTTATCTATTACAGACTTTGAATAGTTTAAAGCACAGAAAGTAGAAGAATATAGATCGGCATCAAAATTTATAAGTGATGCCATAGGTCTAGGTTTGGAAAAAAAAGTTGGGAGTGTTTCTTCAAATTTACCTGCTATAAACCTACCACCATCAATGTTAGGAATGGTTCCTTCTGCTGAATATCTACCTTTTTTCTCATCATGCCAATCTTCTGGTAATCCTTGAAAAGTATCAAATCCATAACCTGTTTTGAAAGTATTAATTAGATACTTAAAGGATTCACCTCGCCAAACACCAAACTCATAGAATGGGCGATCTTTTTTGCTTTTATTAATCATACTGTCAAATAATGCCCATCTATGAAAAAACAATTCAGGCATTTTTGGTAAAGTAGAAACCCATTTAACGGAACGAATTATAGGATGATCTTTATAACTTGATTTTATAATATTATTAAATAATGATTGATCATCTTGATGTGAGTTTAGAGCAATTAAAATCAGTTTTGCTTTTAAATAATTCTCATCTATTTTCAAGCATAGATTAATTCTTTGTTTTGCTTCCTCAATAGTATTTGCTAATCCACATAAATTCCAATAAGCATCTGCGTAATTAGGTTTGATTTGAATTGCTTTTCGATATGATAATTCTGCTTCTTGTAATTTACCAAGATGTCCTAATATGTTTCCTAGATTGTAATGAGCATCTGCGAGATTAGGATTAAGTTCAATTGCTTTTCGAGCAGACAATTCTGCTTCTTGTAATTTACCAAGATCACTCAATATATTTCCCAGATTTGAATGAACATTAGCGAAATCAGGATTCAATTGAATTGCTTTTCGATATGATAATTCTGCTTCTTGTAATTTACCAAGATGTCCTAATATGTTTCCTAGATTGTAATGAGCATCTGCGAAATCAGGATTAAGTTCAATTGCTTTTCGTAGTGATAACTCTGCTTCTTGTAATTTACCAAGATCACTTAAAATGTTTCCTAGATTTGAATGACCATTTGCGAAATCAGGATTAAGTTCAATTGCTTTTCGTAGTGATAATTCTGCTTCTTGTAATTTGCCTAGATCTTGTAAAATCACACCATAATTAGAAAAAACCCTATGATCATTACACCCTTGACTTATTAATTGTTGATAATATTTTGTTGCTTCTGAAATATTACCTTTTAGATGGAACTTAATTGCTTGATTAATGATTTTTCCTTTAGAAGGTTTAGAAGCAGGATTTGTATTAAGAGTAATATTGGTTTTGATTTCACCTAAAGCAAATGGAACTGGGAATGTTTTAATTTCATTCACTTTCTTCTTTCCTTCACCTTGACCAGAATCATTCATCTGCTATTCACTTTTCTCTCTTTTGGTGTTTACTATCTTACTGCTATTCTGGTCCCTTATTAATTCTTTCTAAAATCATTCACTACTTATAGAAGAAGAGTAATAAATATTTTCAATGAACTTTCTACGATTATTCAGAAAATCAACTCATAGACTAGAACTAATTCTGTTTATTTCTGAACTTTGTCAGTTTGTCACGGGTTTGTCACGATCAAATAATCCTTGAGAATCCAGTTATATCCTCATTCTTTTCTACTGGAACCATTGAGTGGGAATAGTTCAGGGCAGTAAAACGAAGTCAGTCACTCAAAAACGCACTTCATCGTGACTTCACCGCAAGTTTGAGGTGACGGAGTGACAAGGGTTTTCAAGTAGTCACTTCACCTTCACTTCACCTTGTCACTTTCTCTACAGAGAAATTGTAGATAGTTTGTTTCCTCTACACTTGTTGTTTGAATATCTAGGATTTGTTGCTAAAAATTTATGAACGACTTCTCTATATATTTTTGTAGACTCAGTATTTAAAAAGGTACAAAAAGACCTGCTCGAAAGGAGGTCTTTTTGAAGATCAGTCGCAAGTGTTTCCTTACTCTAATTTTTTTAATCATCAAAATAAGAGCATGTGTAGTTTACTAATTCTAAAACCTCTAAACAAAATGAAGAATTTTTGGGGACATTAAAATCTATACCCTCTGTTATTAATGTCCAATCTTGATCACCTGCAATTTTGACATTTAGTTTTCCAGAATGGATTTGCATGAGTTCTCTTGATGTAGTTTTAAATTCATATCCACCCTCCAACATCACTCCTAATGTTTTTTTTGAACCATCTTTTAAAAAGATGTTCCGACTAATAACTTTACCTTCAAAATAAATATTTGCTAATTTATCAACATCTACATTTTGATAGTTATCCATTTAGAAATTCCTGAGTCTAATTTTCTAATCACTCATCATAATCTATAGATGTTGAATTTCATGTATGCACTTGTTATCCCAGTTCTGATCTTGGGATTGCTTTATCTATTCATCATTGAAAATAATGGTCTTCCAGATTGGATGGAACGTGTGTCAAGAAATACTGGTTCCGTTTGGACTTATGGAATTATTGCCATCGCCCTAGTTGGAATTCTTAGATATCTGATTCGATGACTAAGCAGCAGTATCACTTATCGGATGTTTCATTAGTTCCCAATCTTGAGTTAAGAGTTCATGCCAAGTTTCTATAGCAGATTCGAGATCAATTCTTCTTGTATTTTTTAATTTGGTTGGAGTGCCATCCTCAAGGCAATACCAGAGTTGTGTAGACACTCTCGGAAATGCCATTTCGGATTTGGGATCACGAAAAAAGAATATACAAAATTCTCTAGTGGGTGACACTAACCATCCTGTTGGAGTTGCCAATGCTTCTCTAATTGGTTGATTCATAATTCTCTCTTTAATTCGAGGCATCAAAAAAGCACCTTGCTCACTGGCATTACGCAGGTGCTTTATGAGTTAGGACTGCTTGCGTGAGGAATGCCCTAGTACAGATATACTATTAAGATTATTTGGAGTCGTCAAGCGATTTGCATTAAAAAAGGGGGCGAGATTTTCGTCGCCCCCTTTAAGTTCAGCACTTGTGTAATGGTTCATCAGACCAAAGTGAGTTAAAACAATAATGAGTAAGTAGTTAATTGAAAATGGATAGTAAAGAATATGATTGGATTTTTGTTTATAAGATTCGTGATTTAGGTGATGTGATTTATAAAGTCACTATTCCATCAGAACGAAAAGAAGATGCAGTTGAAATATTTAAGAGAGAACATCCAGATGGATTGATCTGTAGTGGTATCAAGAGAGGTGATTTTAAATTGATACCATTCAAGGAACTATCTTCACGTGATCCTTGGGAAGAGATTGCTTCTTGAACATTGCATTTATCTCTCTCAAATTTCCATTAAAGAAGGGGGCGAGATTTTGGTCGCCCCCTTTGAGTCAAGCACTCAACTGACTGAACTAAATTTCCATCCCGTACTACCTTGACCCACAGAAGGTGCTGTGACTCCTAATTCATTTCTAACTTATCTAGATTCCAAATCCATGAGATAAAACACCTGTTTAACCAACGACCCAATAATCTTTGTGCTTTCTGAGGATAAGTTTGAGAAGATCGAGAATCATTTTTTATGCCTCAGTATTTCAACTGAAAGTAATAAGGAATTAAATGTGGAAGCATTCCAAGTGAGATTAAAAGCACAGAAAACCAGAGAAAGATTGATGACAGAGTATTCGACCCATTGGATCTGAAACTACGGGTTACTTGCATGAGGAGACCTCCTGTTAGTTAACTGCTTTTTAGTAGTCCATTGAGCAGATTCCAAACTGCAAACACTCATTCTCGTAATCGATCTCATCAAAATCAGTTTCATAATTAGAAACCAGACCACACCAATCGTTCCCTTGGATAGGAACTCCACAAGATTTCGAGAATGTTTCCTTTACATCTTCGATTACATGTTTAAAAGGATTGCCGCATGACATGGTTTGACCTCCTAATAGTGCCTTGACTTATATCTACTCCTCCTAATTGAAAATATCCATAGGATAAAAACCCTAAAGTATTAACTCTCATTGTCCTCATAAAGAAAACCCCTGAAATGAATCAGGGGTTGAAGTTGTTCCGACCGTTGCAGAGACCGCACGAAAGGTGACTCTGTTCACATAAGGAGGTGTGAGATTTCTCCTAGGAGTCATGTACATATCCCCTTTTTATATCTTCGAGAGTGCTATGACTCTTGATTTATGTCTACTCTCCTTATGAAAAAATATCTACACAGACAACCCAAATGTAAAAATACTTTGGTGTTCTTACCCATAGCAATTTCCATTCAGTAGTAGTAGAACAGTTTCAGCAGTTAACGCACTTCCTTAGGCCTGGGGTGATGGACTCAAACGGGGGAAACATATGCCCCCATACTACTTTGGAGGCATATCTATGACTAGAAAAAGAGACAAAATCTGGACAGCAATTATTGCAACTAAGCAATGGTTCACTAAACTTTTTACTAGTGAAGCAGATGCTTTAGTTGATGACTTCCGCAATAATCCACCACCAGAAATAGGGACTCAACCTTACACAGGAGATACTCACGACAAAGGGGACTGACTTACTAAGAAGTAACCAATATCAAATCCACCAATTGTTTTTTATTCAGATTGGAGATGCTTTTCACCCCTATAAGCATTGCCTTTAATTCTCTATTTGTCTTTTGCATTAGGAGCGACTTCTCATCAACAAAGATTCCTTTATTGAGGATTGAAAGAAGAGTTGAGAATGCATCAAAGATTGCCATTGAGGTAAGGATGCAAAACATCATTACCCGATCAGCATTAGTAGTTAAGTTCATTGGTTTTTAGAAAAAAATTTTGTGGGTTGTTAGGCAACTTCAGGACACAGACCGATATCGAGGACTCTCTTTCGCTGCCAATTTCTACAACGCTTGGTTAGGTGTTCACCTTGAGGAATAAGACGCTGATGAAGTGGACAAGTTAAAAGAGTTACGCATGACTTATCGCAGGTGTATGTGAAGTGTTCGCATGTCATACAAATCGAACTACCTCTGGACTTCATAAGTTCTAAGTCAGTGAAGTAGTCCCACTCTTCAGGGTTCTCCAGAACCTCTACAGGCGAAACGAATCTTGCGTTCCTTGACCATGTCATAGCCCTCCTCATGTAAAGACAAAACAGGATCCTGCTCACTGGATCCTCCTTTTGCGTTTGCGATGGGGATTATACTAATACAAACGTACTATTTTTGTCTAGTGAGGCAAGCATGTGAATCTTTCATCACCTTTAATAAGCATTAAGAAAGGGACCCTGCTGCTTCAGCGACCTGGAGTCCCCTTTCTTTCGCTGTCGACAGAACTAATACTGGTAAGGATTTGTTCTGCTTTTGCTTTTCTAATCCAATCAGCGAAGAGAAGAATCGGAAATTATTCCTAATTAGCAGTCAGCATTAGCAATACCCATGCCAAGAACAGCACCTAAAGGAATAGACCATGCATAAGCATCTTTCTTGGAAATTGCAGCAGCAAGACCACCTCCAATCAATCCACCTGTGGTTGTATTGTCTGAACAACTTCCTCCACTAGTTCGATATCTCCTAGAAACTAATACTTGCTGATGAGTTGGTCTGTTATGCCTGCGATGAGTATGAGGGAAATAATGAGCATGCTTGTGCTGGTAATAAGCATGATTATGACGGTGAGGATATTTGCGAAATGGTGTATTCCAACTCAATGAAGAGCAAGGTACTTCGACCTTGTCAAAGTACGACTTCACATAACCCTTTGATCTTCTATTACCAGAAACATATTCCTCTCTATAGATTTCTTTGTAGCAAGTTCGTTGAGTTGTATATCCCCTTTGGTAATGATATCCATCTGCCATTGCTGCCATGGGAGACAGAAGCATTGCAGTTAGAACTAATGGTTGGATTCTCATTGCTTATATTTACCTCTAATACAAACATAGGATTAGTCTTACGTAATATCCAATAACTTAGACACTACATAAATTGATTGATCTATTGGAAGGCAGGACTTTTGAAAAAATATGGGTCTTCTCTAATTAAATTTTTCCAGACTCAAATCAACCAACTGAAGCAAATACTGGGAGACCGACTGTTGCTGTCCCTACAACAAAAGCAGCAAAGATAAGGAAAGGAAGTAAAGGGTACTTCTTGATCATCTTTAAGATTGAATTTAAATCATTTTATAAGTAATTTTACTCAACCGTGCTTTTTGTTAGACACAAAAAAACCGCCCTGTTCTGTTGGGGCGGATTATTGCAGAGACCTGATGCAAGTGTTTCCTTGTTTCCACTGCAGAGGATCTCTAACTCCTCACAAAATAAACATAAATGAGCGTGGAAAAGATAAAAGTCCCTCAAGGCGGGTTTATTGATTGGCACAGGCACAAAAAAAGCACCCAAATGGATGCTCTTTCGGCACAGAACTATGTGTGAGGAGTTGTTCTGTATCTCCATTGTTATACATCTGATAGCAAGATGGCAATAGCAAAAATAATCTCTGAAATATTGAGAAAATATCCGCATGGTGTATAAAAAGCATGATATTTTCTACCCCTGAGGTAATCAGAATTTTTCTCTAAAAATCACTTCCACGCGATTATTGTGTGATACAATAGAGCAAATATCCTTGTCACTCACTACTTTTTTATACCACAAATAGTAGGAACTATTGAGTGGGAATAAATTGTCTACAATAAGGTAGATATAATCTGAAAAATAGGGTTTGTCATAAGATTGCCTCATGATATTAGGCGACGAAACAATATGGATTTAAACCCTTGTGTTTGTCATTGGTTTGTTTTGTGACCTTTTCAGCGTCTTCATGAGGAAATCGTAGAAAGATGTTTTTCTCTGAAAGATTAAATATTTTTATTCTGTTGAAGTTGTCAATTCTCTGTTTTTAGAAACCCAGAATTGATGTATTCCTTTGAGACTGTTGGGATGTTGTGCTTAAAATTTTTGCCTGTTTTGTAAGTTTGTTTTAGGAGGTTATGTCTTTATATTTTTTAGTTTGAGTAAGTATTTCAATAGCAGGTTGCAGCATGTCTTTGTAATTTATCCATCCACCAATAGATTTTGAATTTATTGGTGAACGGACTTGAACATTACTTGCTGTGGATACTGAGCGTGGATTTAGATGGGGTGATAGATATCGGTCGTCCCACTTCCAACCTAACCAAGAGATCAAAGATTTAATTTCTTTATTAGGGTCGCTCACTAATAAATCATAATTTAAGTCGTATATTTTTGATCTAAATCTATTCTTGTATTGAGTCATAATTTCTTCTTGATCTAAATAAACTCTTGTGCAATCAACTAAGGAAGAGGAATAAGCATTTTTTCTGGCAAAATGTGCTCGATAAATTGAAAGAATATTATCTAAAGGATTTCTATAGCAGTGAATAATTTTTGCGTTAGGTATATGCAGAGCAATAATACCTGCGTATTGGTAGTTGTATAAACATTTGTTAGTTGTGATATTCAATTCCGTCTTATTAGTTACTTTTTGCTTATATAATTCAGCAAGATTTATTTCTTGTTTAGATTTCTTACACTCTAGGAAAGATTCCTCTAGAATATTAATTTCGCCTAGATCATATAAATCATTTTTCATACTAAGAATTGATTCTAATAATGTAGAACCACTTCTAGGCATTCCTACTATAAAAATACTCTCAGAATAATTTCTGGGGTCTTTTTTATTAATTTCTTTTTTATCAGATTCAATAAGTAATGCTTTAGACTTGTTGAATCTTATATTAGGTTTAGATGGGTTAATATCAAGTTTTAATTTATTCGCTAATTTAAGGTATATAGCACTTTCTTTGTATTTTCCTTCTTTATGAAGAAAATTTGATCTTGCAAAGTAAATATCAATTTGCTCTTTTGGTAATTTATTATTTAAAATATTTTCAGAGAAGAGTTTATTCTGCCATATCTTATTTTGATCAGAATATTTAAGTAACGAAAGTGAATAGTATGCTTTTGCGAAATCAGGTTTAATTAGAATTGCTTTGCGATATGACAATTCTGCTTCTTGGAATTTGCCAAGATTACTCAATATGCTTCCTAAATTGGAATATGATTCTGCGAGATCAGGGTTGAGTTCAATTGCTTTGCGAGTCGATAATTCTGCTTCTTGGAATTTGCCAAGATTACTCAATATGCTTCCCAAATTTGAATGTGCTTCTGCGAGATCAGGCTTGAGTTCAATGACTTTGCGGTATGATAATTCTGCTTCTTGGAATTTGCCAAGATCACTCAATATATTTCCTAGATTTGAATGAGCATCTGCGAGATTAGGATTAAGTTTAATTGATTTCCTAGTGGATAATTCTGCTTCTTCTAACTTACCAAGATCTCTCAATATAGTTCCAAGATTTGAATGAGAATCTGCGAAGTTAGGATTCAATTTAATTGCTTTACGTAGTGCTAATTCTGCTTCTTGTAATTTACCAAGATGACCTAATATGTTTCCCAGATTATAATGAGCATCTGCGAAGTTAGGATTCAATTTAATTGCTTTGCGTAGTGATAATTCTGCTTCTTGCAATTTGTCAAGATCATTTAATATGTTTCCTAGATTTGAATGAGCATTTGCGAAATTCGGATTAAGTTCAATTGCTTTGCGTAGTGATAACTCTGCTTCTTGTAATTTGCCCAGATCTTGTAAAATGCTTCCAAGATTTGAATGAGCATCTGCAAAATCAGGTTTAATTTGAATTGCTTTGCGATATGACAATTCTGCTTCTTGCAATTTGCCCAGATCTTGTAAAATCACCCCATAATTAGAAAAAACTCTGTGATCATTACACCCTTGATTTATTAATTGTTGATAACAAGTTGTTGCTACTGAAATATTACCTTTTAGATGAAATCTAATTGCTTGATTAATAATTTGTTCTTTAGGGGGTTTGGAAGGAGCATTAGCAGAAATAGAAATATCCTCTTTAATTGCTTTTAAAGCAAATGGAACTGGGAATGTTTTGACCTCAGTAATTTTTTTCTTTCCCTCTCCTTTTTGACTATAACTATCCATCTTTTCTTATCTGTTCTCTTTTTCTGATTTTACTACTAATTTCAATTCTTATTAATTCTTTCTGAAATCATTTATTATTTTTAGAGCAAGATTAACTAATATATTCAATGAACTTTCTGCGATTATTTATAAAATTAACTCAATGAAAAGTATTAATCCTTTTCATTGCTGGAGTTTGTCAGTGTGTCACGATCAAATAATCCCTGAGAACTTAGTTATAACCTCATTTTTTAGTAGGAACTATTTAGCCGGAGTGAATATAACTACTAAAAGGTAGTTATAAATTATAAGTTGTAGTTCCACGTGAGTCCAAAGTCAAAATTGATGAACATAGTTCCAATGGTTTTTGGAGATGTTTCCCACGTGGCTTTTTTTCACCGTCTCTACAGAGAAATCGTAGATAGTTTGTTTTCTCTACACTCGTAGTTTGTTTTGATGGATCAGTTTCCAAGAATCTTTTTACGACTTCTCTACGTGTTGAGAACTTCTTAGTATCAAAAAAGTTCATTTTTTTCTATTACTAAATCGACTAATGTTTTTTTATTGAGTTTAGAAATTTTGTCTACACCAACCAGCATTGCTCTCAATTCGCTATTGGTCTTTTGCATCAGTAGAGATTTGTGATCAACAAATATTCCTTTCTTTAGGATCGAAAGGAGAGTTGAGAAGGCATCAAAAATTACAATTGAAGCGATGATGCAAAACATCATCACAGAATCAGCAGTGGTAGTTAAATTCATTGGTTTTGAGGAAATAATTTTTGGTTTGTTAGGTAACTTCTGGACACCATCCAATTTGTAATATCCTCTTCTTTTGCCAGTGCAGACAACGCTTTGTGAGATGTTCACCTTGAGGGATAAGACGTTGGTGAAGAGGACAAGTCAAAAGAGTGACGCATGATTTGTCGCACGTATAAGTGAAGTGTTCACACGTAAGACAAACAGAACTTCCTCCGGACTTCACCAGTTCCAGATCAGTGAAATAATTCCACTCTTCTGGATTCTCCAGTGCTTCAATTGGAGCAACAACTTTTGGTGTTTTAATTCGACCCATCTTGATTCTCCTTGTGAGAAGAGGCAAAAAAGCACGATGCTCACTTCGTGCTTCCTTTGTCGGTTTAGTGATGGGGATAACACTAATACAAATGTACTATACTTGTCTATTAGGTCAAGTCATTTATTTTTTCCATTAAAGAAGGGGGCGAGATTTTGGTCGCCCCCTTTGAGTCAAGCACTCAACTGACTGAACTAAATTTCCATCCCGTACTACCTTGACCCACAGAAGGTGCTGTGACTCCTAATTCATTTCTAACTTATCTAGATTCCAAATCCATGAGATAAAACACCTGTTTAACCAACGACCCAATAATCTTTGTGCTTTCTGAGGATAAGTTTGAGAAGATCGAGAATCATTTTTTATGCCTCAGTGGAGGCATATCTATGACCAGAAAAAGAGACAAAATCTGGATAGCAATTATTGCAACTAAGCAATGGTTCACAAAATTTTTTACTAGTGAGGCAGATGCTTTAGTTGATGACTGCCGCAATAATCCACCACCACCAGAGATAGGACCTCAATCTTATTCAGGAGAAATTTACGATAAAGGAGGACTGATTTCATTCATTTAAATTGCATTAAGAAAGGGACTCTGCTGCTTCAGCGACCTTGAGTCCCTCTCTTCATTTACAGAACGAATTTTGGTAAGGAGTTGTTCTGCTTTTCCTTTTCTAATCAATTCCAAAAAGGCCTGCATCCGAAAAAATTACTAATTAGATATCGTCCTTACTGTTCCCGAATGGGTTGTATCTGATATCAAAAATTAAAACTATTGCTGTCCTTAAAAGCATTAATCCAAAAACAACTTGTTGAGGTGGAAATATTATCAGACCACTCTATAAAAGGCACAAAAAAACCTACCGTTCTGAACAACGCGGTTTCTTCGTGAGATCAGTCGCAAGTGTTTCCTTGTTTCCACTGAGGAGGATCTCAACTCCTCACCAAACAAACTTATGAGATGCAAGTGGGTGCCTCAAGTATGAGCGGATGAGTTTCTCAACTATCACATGTGCCAATTCTTTAAAATCAACCATTAAAAAAGCACCCTACTTATGCGAAGTCGAGTGCCTTTTTATAACAGAACTATTGTGTGAGGAGTTATTCTGTTATTTCTTTTCTACTCCTGTCTGCATCTTTTGTCACTAGGGAAAGACAAACTAATTAGACGCTGCAAAAAAGGAACAAGAACACATGAATAGATCTACAGTTCAAAAGATTGTTTAAAGAGTAGGAGTGGCAGCATGACTAAAAAAAATAATTATGCAGATGGATTATCTAATTACATTGTTTTAAAGGAAGAGAAGGAAGTTGTTTTTTATTTGTATCACCCCTATCCAGATTGCTTGGAAATTCCAGCAATTATGAAGGCACGGTTCCCTGAGGATTACAAGAGCATAGTTGTCAGTTCATTGGATGAGTTTAAAAAATATGGAGGGAAAGCATGAGCACTAAATGGGATGACACCTCATGGCAAGAAGAGTTCTTAGAAATGAAGACACATAAACCTGAAGTACTGAGACTGCTAATGGAAGGTCCAAGAGGATTCCGAGACGCCTGGCAACTGGGTGCACTTCATGAGGAATACAAAAGATTGAAGAAGACATATGAGCAACTAAAACTGCAAAAAGAACAAGAGGAAGAACAACAATGAGAGAACAAATAGATTGGAAGCAAGAACTACTTGATTCAGCAAACTTCAATGGAAAGCAAGAGAAGATATTGAAGCATGGTCCAAAGTCTTTAACTGATAGTTGGTTATTAGGTGCGTTATATTTCCGTTGGAAAAAGATGAAAGGATATCGAGAACCTCCTACTCCTAATTGTCAGAGTTCATTTCTTGAATGGGAAAAGCGACTTGCAAAAAAAGAATTTTATGTCCTTATTGAGGACGATGTTCTCTATCCAGATTGGTAATGAGATTTCAAGTTACGATGATCGACAAGGAGGAGAAGACTTTTGAAGAAACAATCGTTGCAGGAAATATGGACAAAGCAAAAAAGATTGCAAAAGAAAGTAACCCAGAAGCAAAAATAGTTTCTGCTAACTGGGTTTATAAGTGATTTATTTTTACGGTTTATAAGTCCCCTTTTTTTCTTTGGATAAACGTTCCACGTGAGTTCCACGTAGTAAAAAAGGGGGATAAATCTCTTTCTCACTCAATAATTTCATCAGGCACTATTGAGTGCGAATAAATTACCAGCATAAAACTATGTCATAGACATAATCATTGAGTTTTACTTGTCACCTTCTCTATAGAAAACTCGTAGAAGGATTGATTTCTCTACACTTTGCTTCCTGATTGATAAAAGTAGTAATAGAGGACAAAATGAACTTTCTTGTGCGTTGTAGGAGGCATTAGAAAGTCGCTTGCGTGTGGATCCTCCATGTATCTATAAATGAACGTCTTGTATTGAAGAAAACTTTTCTGATTTTGCGAGGTGTTTACTTCTAACTATCTTATTTTTGTTAATCATCTATGAAATCAAGTCTTGATATCTATCATTTTGCGAGAGGATTTCAATAGCAGGTTTAAGCATCTCTTTGTAGTTCTTCCATCCGCCAATTGATTTTGAATTGATAGGAGAACGAACTTGAACATTGCTTGCTGTTGAAACTGAGCGGGGATTTAGATGCGGTGATAAGTATAAATGCTCCCATTTCCAGCCTAACCAAGAGATTAAAGATTTAATTTCTTGGTTAGGATTGCTCACTAATATGTCGTAGTTTAAGTCGTATATCTTTGAACGAAATCTATTTTTGTAGTCTTTCATTATTTCTTCTTGATCTAAATAAACTCTTGTGCAATCAATAATGGAAGAAGCATATTCATTGTTTTTTATGAAATTTGCTCGGTAAATTGAAAGAATATTATCTAAAGGGTTTCGATAGCAGTGAATAATTTTGGCGTTCGGTATTAGATTGATGATAATACCTGCGTATTGATAATTATATAGATTCTTATTAGTTGTAATTTGGGATGGATTTTTAAGCTCATTAACTTTCTGCAAATATAATTCAAAAAGAGTTAATGTTTGATCAATTTTTTTACTCTCTTGAAATGCTTGTTCGAGTATATTAGCTTCCCCAAGATCATTAATATTAGAATTCATACTAAGAATTGATTCTACTAATGTGGAACCACTTCTAGGCATTCCTACAATAAAAATATTTTCAGGAAAGCTTGTGTATTCTTTTGTATTAATTTCTTTTTTATCAGATTCAATAAGCAATGTTCTAGATTTATTGATTACAATATCGGCATTAGATGTATTAAGATTCAGTTTAAGATTATTTGCTAATTGAAGGTATTTAGAACTGTTTTCATATTTTTTTTCCTTATGAAAAATATTTGCTCTTGCGAAGTAAATATCAATTTGCTCTTTTGGTAATTTGTTATTTAAGATACTACGCGAAAAGAGTTGATCCTTCCATATCTTACTTTTATTGGAGTATTGAAGAGTCGATAGAGAAAAATATGCCTTTGCATAATTAGGATTGAGTGCAATTGCTTTTTGAATAGATACTTTTGCATCTTTTAAGTTGCCAAGGTCTTTCAATATGCATCCCAAATTGTAATGAGACTCTGCGATATTGGGATTAAATGCAATTGCTTTTCGACAAGATAACTCTGCTTCTTTTAATTTACCAAGATCTTTCAATATGCTTCCAAGATTGGAATGCGCTAATGCGAACTTAGGATTAAGTGCAATTGCTTTTCGAGTAGATAACTCTGCTTCTTTTAATTTACCAAGATCTTTCAATATGCTTCCAAGATTGGAATGCGCTAATGGGAACTTAGGATTAAGTGCAATTGCTTTTCGAGTAGATAATTCTGCTTCTTTTAATTTACCAAGATCTTTTAATATCCCTCCATAATTAGAAAAAACCCTGTAATCTTTGAACCCTTGATTTATAAAATGTTGATAATGTTTTATTGCTGCTGAAATGTTGCCCTCTGAATGAAACTTAAATGCTCGATTAATTAGCTGCTCTTTAGAGGTTTTAGAAAGAGTATTTGAATTAGTACTAAGATTTTCTCTAATTTCTTTGAAAGCAAATGGAACTGGAAATGTTTTTACTTCATTAAGCTTCTCTCTTCCTTGAGCTGTTTCGCCTGATTCTGCCATCGATGTATTTCGACTTTTTGATATATTAATGATTTTACTACTAATATCGAAATCATTGTTATTTCATTTGAACTTCTATAAAGTCACAGTTTTCTAAATTATTCTCTAAGTTGTCTCTCATATAATATCATCTTTGAGAAGTTATTAGTTTGCAAATGAAATGACTTATATATGAAGTATTAAGTGTCAGAGTATCAAAGATTTTGTCGAATAGATTTTGATATGATTTTTTACTAATACAAATTTTTTAATTTCAAAAAGTGTAAACTTTTGATAAATATTGAAATAGAGAAAGTTATCTTTGTTTTTTAATAATTCTCTATCTTATTCACGTGTTTGGTTGAGCTCTGTATTCCAATTAAAACAATTAATGATGGCCAGGGTTAAAAAAAGGCGTAATCATTTCAATTAGAGATAGTTAGCATCTAATGCCATTTGAAGTTACTTACAACGGCGATATTCAATACATTAAGGTTTTCTACTCAACCGAAAAAACGAGAGCTGGAAAATACTATGGCGATTTCTATAAGCAAATGGATGAACTGGCGAGTGATTTGAAACGCCTGCAACAGGAACTTGATGAAGATAGTGAAAAGGCAGCGAAGATTGCTAAAGATGCAGCTAACAAGGCACTTTCCGAAAGATTTGGTTCACTACGATATGTTGTTGATGAGCGCCACTGGGATGAAGACATGGTCATCAGCAAGATTCTTGATGACAGAAAAGAAGAGATGTTGGTACTAGCACAAAAGACTTTCAATAATGAAGTTCTTCTTGAAGAGGACGCTGCAGAGGAATATCAAATTCATTTGGCTGAAGGAGGAATTGAAGTTGATGGTAACGGTGTAGAGACATCGATAATGGATTTTTTCGATTCTGACGACTACCACGAATTGAATGAGGCAAAATTAGAAAAATTGGAAGAACTTGATTGGTTTATTATTTGGTCGAGGACAGAGGCAGGTGAGTTTAAGACAGATGGTGGTCAGCACGAGGGTGTTTATTCATCGAAGGAGTTAAACATGGAAAATTGCTTACTTACTTATAGAGGTTTACCCCTTGTCATCCCCTCCAATGGTACGGACATTTTTAGTAATGAACTTGAAATTCATTTTGTAGATGAAACTAGGGCATCCCTCGACATAAGTGACGCTTAGGCAAAATCAACAAGATTTGCTTAACTTATAGGCATTCCGAATTCACTCTATTGGCACCGATGAATGAATTGCGCTTAAGAATTTATGAGCAGATAAGAAATGACTCACCAGGAGTGAAAACTTCTTTATTCAATAAAATCTGTGGAGTTACTATTTTTATTTCGATTTTTTTCGCAGTTATCATTACTGAAAACTCAATTGATTACCTATTTGGAGATCAGATAGATCTTTTGGATTGGATTATTGGCGGTTTGTTTTGCATTGAATATTGTTGTCGTTTATGGGTCGCACCACTTGAAAAGAAATATGGAAAAGGTTGGAAAGGTGTTTTGCGTTATATGGTTTCACCAATGGCAATTATTGATGTCATTGCAATCGTTCCATCTTTTATTGGTGTTCGTGCGGAATTGAAAATTCTTAGAATTATTCGCCTCTTAAGAATATTAAAAATTGGAAGAAGTGAAAAATTTAAGCAAAGTATCTATCACTTTAATTACGCACTGCGATCAAAGAGTCAAGAATTACAAATTTCGATTTTTTATACAGTTTTACTTTTGTTGATAAGCAGTACTTTTATGTATCTTGCTGAATCTTCCATTCAACCAGAATTGTTAGGTTCAATTCCAAGATGTCTTTGGTGGTCAATTACAACTGTCAGCGCTGTTGGTTATGGAGATTCAATACCAGTTACAGCTGTTGGAAAAACAATTGCATCGCTAACCTCTCTTATGGGTATTGCTGCAATTGCAATACCTACTGGAATACTTGCATCTGGATTCAGTGAATCAATAGGGGTAGAAGATAAAAATAACTTCTATGAAAATGAGCTTCTTAGGAATACTGAAAAAAAATGATATTCACGTCAAATACAGAAAAATCTTTCGGTAAAGAAGAAGCAAATAGATCTTATGGTCTCCTTGAGTGCAACAGATCTCAATTCAGAAAAGAAATGTAAAGGTTTTTATAACTCATTATCAAAGTTAGAATTAGAAATCGAGTGGGATGAGTATTGGAAAGAGTGATTGAATCAAATACAGTTGTTTAGTTGATTGGAAGAGGATTGAAGATTATGGATGAAGGTTGGTTGAGAGAACTCAATAAAAAGAATCTTGTGGTTCAAGGAGAAGATTGCTCTAAGTGGGACTTTGCAACTGTTACTGTATCTTCTTCAGTTTTAGAAAAATTAAGTCAGGAAGAACAAGCGAAATTTCAAATGACTGAATTCAAACGAGCAACTAATGAAATTGAACATTGGGCAAGGGTAGAAGAAATATGTGACTTTTTTGGTGTTGAGGACCCAGAGCATGTTGGAGATATATATGTAAGGAGGTTCAAAAATTTGACTTTAGATGATGAGATTAAATGGCTTGGTTTAAGAGATATTAGTGAAGATATACCCGAGGGCTTTGGAGTGAAAGTTGAGCGGTGTTAGGAAATAATATTGCTTCTTAAGACTAAGATGAATCTTTAGAAGACCAATAATATTTAGGTATTGTTTAGAGGTTTTAGTCTGCGCTTAGATTGAATTGACAAACGTACAAACTTGATTCATAACACCTATGATTAGTTTGTCTCCATTAGGATTTTTCCATTGTGAATCCTTGTTCTTAAATTCATTAAATTCCTTTGCACCTATGGCAATATCTCTAAAGGTGTGTTTTGAGCAATTGACATCCATTGTATAGAGAATGTCTTGAGTGATCTCATTACTGTTTTTAGGAATAAATTTACTAAAAAATCTGATAGAACCATCATCATTTTTTTGAATACTATTTTTGTCCCATAGTTGTTCTCCATACTGACTTTTTGGAACCCCAACCCAATCAGGAGATAAAGCATTAATTATTTTTATAGGACTAAAAATAATTAATAGAATAATAAAATATAGAAAAATCACCTCAATGGAGTTGATCTTCATTAATTTAAAGGTGCTAATAATTTTAATCTTACTTATAGAACCTCTTCATTTATTTGATGTTTAACTATTTCTAATTTATTAGTCGATAATTTAGTCCAAGTTTTAGAGATTGTGCACTCTAAAGTAGAGTAGTTACGTCAGAAGAGCTACTCTGAGATTTTGGATCATTAAGAAAGAAATTTCATTAGTGAAACTTTCTATATTTTAGTTTGACACTAATTGTTGAAACATTTCAAAATTATTCTCTTAGATAATGCTAAGAAAACAAAACTTGTGTCAGTTTTTAAAGTTTGTTATTTACCGCCGTTGCAGAAGCGAACTGCACTTGAAGGACTCTTGCCACTAGCCTGCATTTCTTCTACACATTCGTTGAAAGATGTTGCCTCTTTTTTCAATGAGCAAAAATTCAATGCAATTGCAGCAAGAGCAACAGCAGAAACAACTTTTGAACCAAGATTAATAATGCCATAAGCAAACATGGCTGAACCTTTGCTACCGCATTTTTTTACTTGGCTATTTTCGTTATTCATAAAATTGATATTAATTCTATAATTTAACTCAAAGATTCATAAGTTTCTTTCATAGATTGTGGAGGTAACCGTTCTCTTTTCTATTTTTTAATGACTTTTATTATGTGAGATTAGATATGGAGAAACCCAGTCTTCTTTTGTATTAGGCGGTTTTGGAGATCAAAGACAAACGTTTCCTCCTTTCCTATATGGAGAATATCAACTCCTCAGCACTTAATTTAAAGAGTTGATTTACAACTTTATTGCCAACAGATGAGTTTACCTACTTTTAGATCTGTCAATTCTAAGAATGGATAATTAAAAAGGCACCCTACTTGCATGAAGTTTGGTGCCTTTTTTAACAGAACTATTTTGTGAGGAGTTGTCCTGTTAGTTTATTCTTACTCCTATGAGGACTTTTTGTCATTACACAAAATAAAATGACTTAGATCCAAAGCTTAAGAGAGGTTTTGTTTTCTAAGCTGCCTAGTCTTCTGCATTCTCAAACTGTTTTGCTAATCTAAATCCCTTTCGAAGAATTAAGTAGATACCGTATAAACCAGCAATTAGGGGAAGTACTATTAGTGGATTAGGGCTGTAGTTAGAGTAATCTTTTACACCATCAACATATTCGATACCAGAACATTTCAAGAATAGAAAACTTGTGAAGATAATGCCCCAGCCAATAATTGAGAGAATACCTCCTTTTTTGTCACCTTCATAAAATCTATCTAAACCCCATCCCCAACCAACAGCAAGGATAACTCCTCTGGTGATAGCATTTTTTTCTTGCTTGCGTAGCATTGCACTTGTTTGAATATGTTCGGAATGAACATAACTGAATAATTGTTGTTTTGCAGGAACTTATTAGAGAAGATACTTATTCCTGTAAGAATTTGTATGTTTTGTTGAATATCTAGATGGAACTGGTATTGAATCAGTGGATATAACCTTCCACTGAAATAAAAAGAATAGAAATTAGACAAAAAAAATATATTTATTTCTACTTTTTGAAGTGAGTGTGAATTTCGTTTGGCTATGCTTACTAACCTTATTTACGGGGGGTGGTTTATTTCAAGAAAAAAAGATAACTTGGTTCAATAGCTGATTACTTTTGACAGTTGCACAACAGACTGATTTGCAGTTAAGCAGACGGCTTCAGAAAGATAGTATCACCATCTCAGGAAAGGTTATTTTTATTAATCCTTTTCTATATTGGAGACGCTTTGACAACAATACTGATAGATGGTTAAGAGAGCCTGGACAGTTAGGAGAAGAGCAGATCAATCTTAATAGAGCTCGTTTTTATCCTGAAGTTGATTGGACTTTTCTAAAAGACGAAGAACGGATTATTAAAGACGCGGCAGTGGAAATGTTTTTAAAAACGCTTGAATTAATAGGTACTTTTCACCCTCAGCTTACTGCGGGACAATTACTAGAAGTAGAGAGAAAAATGGCAGTTACTAAAAAAAAGTCTTTTGAGCGTTGGGTAGAAAAATCTTTTAGAAAAAAAATTCATCAAGCTTCAAAAGAACGTAATAGGTTTGCTAGAGAACGTTTTGTAAGGGGTTGGCGAGAATGGTTAACTCTTGAAACAACCCATCAAGCTTTTCTTCCGTTCGCAGCAATAATTGTAATTTCTATGTTTGGTGGTTGGTCTATAGGTATTTCTAATAATAGTTGTACACCTTACTTTCCAACGTCAGAAACAGGTATTCTTAAGTAGCTTTTATTAAGCCATTATGGCTAAAGATCAAATAAGGGATTTGCATTTATTTGTAATGGAGTCTGCTTTACCTTTTGGTATGGGCATCATTAATAATGCTAAAACTGGTGGATTTCAAAAAATCATGGATGTCTTTAAATCAAAAGATGCATTTTTAGAATTTCAGGCTGATGGCAAAACTTATGCAAAGACAGTGAGGGATAAGATTGATCAATTAATTCCTGGTTTAGGTTATCCAGTAGTTTCTGTTGATGTGACTGTTCAAGACAATTATCCTGATTATGAGAGTAATGATCAAGATTCGTTGGTTTCAACGTTAAAAAGAATTGATAATGAACTAGATCAATTGAGGAATTTTCTTAGCCATGGCTCAAAAGATATAGATGATTAATAATTCTTGAATTTTATAAATGAAGAAAAAAGAAAAATTACATCTCAGCTCTCATAAGCATGTAGGTGCTTTCAATCAACCTTTAATTTTCTTTTTGTTTACTTGTTTGATTTTTTTGGTAACAGGTGTCCGTCTTTTTTGGATACAAATAGTTAATGGCTCCTACTATAAAAAACTTTCAGAAGAAAATAGAATTAAGCTAATTGCAAATCCACCAATCAGAGGGAGACTATTAGATCGTAATGGTGTAGTTCTTGCTGATAATAAACTCTTTTATTCTTTATCTATTCAGCCTAGGCTTTTAACTAATGGTGCATGGATTGATTTGAGAAAGGCTTTATCTGACTTGTTGAATGTGTCTATAAATCAATTAGAGATTGCATTTAATAGAAGTAACTTCGACACTCCTTATAAAAAAGTATTATTGAGTGATTTATCCGTAGAGCAAGTTATTAGATTTAAAGAACAAGAGAATAAATTGTATGGTGCTCAAATAGATATAGGTTTAGTTAGAAATTATCCTTATAAGTCTTTAGCCGCGCATACTTTAGGTTATACACAATTGATAACTCAAAACGAGTTTTCTGAGCTTTCAGCAAAAGGTTATAAACTTTCTGATCGAATTGGACGCAAAGGTATTGAAGCTGCTTTTGAATCTGAATTGAGAGGCAAATGGGGAGGAGAAATGCTTGAGATTGATGCAATAGGCACGGTTCAACGGAGCCTAGGCCTAAAGCTGCCCAAGGCTGGTAAGGATATTAAATTGACTCTTGATCTAGAGCTGCAACGGACTGCGGAAAAAGTTTTGTCCGATAAGGTTGGAGGAGCAATAGTAGCGATTGATCCACGTACAGGCGCAATCAGAGCAATTGCTAGTCAACCTACTTTTGATCTTAATTTTTTTTCTCAACCTTTTACAAATCAACAATATGACAATCTTTTTTTGTCATCCAATCGACCTCTTTTGAGTAGAGCATTTAATGCATACGATCCAGGAAGTACATGGAAGCCTGTAACGGCTATTGCTGGTATGGAAAGTGGTAAATTTCCGGCTAGTAAAAAGTTAAATACGGTTTCTTGTATTACATATGGTAGTCATTGTTTTCCAGAATATAACAAGAGAGGTTTTGGGTGGATTGGATATGAAGATGCATTGAGAGTATCGAGCAACACTTTTTTTTATCAAGTTGGTGTTGGATCTGGATCTAAGGCTTTATATGATGCGGCAGTCAAGCTTGGCTTCGACAATTATACTGGTATAGAAACTTTAATTGATGAAAATAAGGGCTTAGTAGGGAATAAGAAATGGGCTGATAAAGGTCGTGGTTGGGGAAAACCTGGAGAAACCCCCTGGATCCTAGAAGATATGGCTAGTGCATCTATTGGTCAATCGGTTGTTCTGGTTACTCCATTGCAACTAGCACGAGCCTATTCTGCTTTTGCAAATGGTGGCTATCTGATTACTCCTCATTTAGTTGATGGCAATATAAACTGGAGATCAGAAAAATATTTCCAAAAAGTAGATATTCAAGATACGACACTAGAAACAATCCGTCGAGGACTTCGAAAAGTAGTAACTAGTGGTACTGGTATGGGAATAAATATAGATACCTCTATTCTTCCTTCGGTCGCTGGTAAAACTGGAACGGCTGAAGATAGTAGTGGAGGTTCAGATCATGCATGGTTTGCTGGGTTTGCACCTTATGACTCTGGAGAAATAGTTGTTGTGGCATTTGCTCAGAATACTCCTGGTGGTGGTTCAGTACATGCTCTACCTATGGCAAAAAAAATGTTGCAGACATGGCATAAGTTAAATTCTAACGAGGAATTAATTAGCGTTAAAGATCAGTTATAGAGCTAACGAGAGTGATTTAATTGTAGTAGTTGATTTAGAATTGCGTTGATTGATTTATCCTCAGCAGTTTTTGATTTGTTAGTAGCTAACTGACGACCTAAGACTAACGCTCCAAGATGGGTTAACTGAATTCGCATCGAAAGTAATAACTCCATACATCCTCCCCCTGAAAAACTTGCTATTGCAATTGGACGTTCGTTAAATAAACTTCGAAAATCTTTTCCTTGCACAGAAAGCCAAGCTATTGCATTTGTAAGAATTGGCGGAATTGAACCGTTATATTCAGGCGCACAAATGACCCAGTGTGAATGACTTTCCATTTGAGTATTGATCGACCTAAGATTTTCTGGTGCTTTATCTGTTGAATTATGACGTGGATTAAATATAGGTAAATCATATTTTAATTCCGTCAAATCAAGTAATTCGCATGAGTAATTTAGTTTCTTACCTGCGACTAAAAATCTTTTGGCTAGTTTGAGATTTTCACCATTGCTAGCAGCTATGACAAGAAGCTTTTTATTAGACATTGTGAATCAGGAGGGAGTTTAAATGGATTCAGTCGTTTTTATAATGGGTCTAGTAGTTCGCTCCGGTTTTTCGATGATGAACTGCTGTTACTCCATCTTTTTTAATGACTTTTCCATGTTTAATCTCAGCATATATCAGCCAATGATCCCCACACTCCATTCGTTGATTAACTGTACCTTCCAGCCAAGCTAAAGCTTCGTTTAATAATGGTTGATTGCTTGGACTTAATTTGATCTCAAGATCGGTAAATCTATTATCTCCAGGTTTGAATGATTGAAGAAATTGTTTTAGCAGTCTTTGGTGATTGTTTTGCTCTAAAATGTTTAAAGCAAAGTTATCACCTGTATGAAGTAAGTTTTCTACAGCTCGTTCTTTAGCCACTGCAATCGTAATACCAGGAGGAGAAAAGCTTGCTTGACTAACCCAGCTTGCAACCATTGCTCCGCTAATTAGATTATCTTTATCTCCCTTTTGAGCAGTCAATATACATAGTGATCCTACGACCCTTCCTAGTGCATTAATTGTAGGATCACTTTTACTCGTATTTAAACCAACATTAGCTTTTCTTTGTTGACGTAATTTCACATTAATTAATTGCTTACCATATTGGATACCTATTTCTTCAAGTTTTTTAATCATTAAAGGATCAGGACTAAATTTTATTTTTATAGGTTCGAATCCAAATTTAAAGCCTCCATCTTTTAATTTTTTTTCAAGTAAATCAAGAGCTTCACCACTCCATCCATAACTTCCAAATACTCCAGCAGGCTTACCTCTATCTCCTTCAGCCAAAAGTGTACCAAGTGCTGAGACAATGGGGGTGGGTGCATGTCCTCCTAATGTTGGTGATCCAATTAAATATCCATCTGCTTTACGAATTTCAGTGATTAACCTATCAGATTCGGTGAATTCACAATTAATAATTTTAACTTTGACTCCTGTCTTACTAATTCCTCTGGCTATGGCATCAGCAATAGCGGCAGTATTTCCATATGCACTGGCAAATAATAGAGCTACTCTTAAGTTGCTATATTTTTGGCTTTCCCCCCAGCTTTGATAGTTATTTAACAAACTTCTCCAACTACCGCTGATTGCAGGCCCATGTCCAGGAACTATTGTGTCAATCTCAAAGTCTTCAAATTTTTCGATAATACTATTGACTTGCGTAGACATTGGTGCCATAAGGCAATCAAAGTAATGCCTTCTTTCTTCCTCCGTACTAATACTGTTTAATTCAGCCCATTTTTCCTCATAAACATGTGCACCAAATAATTTATCACTCATCAGTAAACCAGTTTGCTTTTCAAAAACAATTAGTCCACCTGGCCAACGAGCTGTTGGCGCGGGAATGAATATAATCTCAAAATTATTATCGAGTGACAGAGTCTCTAATTGCTTAATAATTTGAATATTCGGAAGGACTGCAACTGTCTCAAATGCTTCTTTGGGATTTGTATCTCTGGATGGTTTTTGTAAATTCCAAATCTCTTTGAATAACTTTGCTCCTGGATTAGAACAAATAACCGTTAAATTTTTATATTTCTCATTCATTCTTTTCACAAAAGCTACTTTATTGGGATTGATATGACCCATGACTAACTTTATTTCAGCGGAATCACTACTAATTAATGTCTGAAACTCTTCTAAAAATTCTTTTTCGAATGTTAAACCAGGAGGATGAATTAAAATATATTCTTGTGATTTAGAATGTTCATCTTTGGAAGACTTGAATAAAAAAGAATTCGTGCAACTTCCTTTTTCAAGAGAATATTCAACTTCAAATCTTGTTCTTTTTGGGTTTAGGCTTCTTAAGCAAAGGAAGTTCTCTTCAATGGGAATCTGAATGGTTTTTTTTATGAAAGTATTTAAATTTGTCGAAGAAATTGCTTCTACTGTCATTATTAATAATTACTACCAACTCTTCTGTGATGAACTGCTGTTTTACTTTGAGTATTAGATAAATTACCTTTTTCAACTAATGAATAAATGATCCAGTGATCTGTTGTCTCCATTCTTTGAATAACTTTACATGAAAGAAATGCAAGCGCGTCAGATAAAACTGGTCCTCCAGCTGCAAGATCATTCATCAATTCAACTCCTTCAAATCGATTAGCACCTGGTGGAAACCGTTTTAAAAAGTGTCTGAACAGGTGCAAATAGTTATTTTCTTGAAGGATATTCAGAACAAAACGATCATTGACTTGCAATAGTGATTCAATGGCTCTGTCTTTGGCTACCGCCACGGTTATTCCAGGGGGTTCAAAACTTGCTTGACTAACCCAACTTGCAACCATCGCACCGTCTCGACTGTCCGCGCCTTCACTATCTTTTGCTGTAACAATGTAGAGTCCACCGCTTAAGCAACCAAGCGCTTTATTTAAGTCTCCATCAAGGTTTTTAGTAGCAGCTAAATTTTTCTTTCTAGTAAGAATCTGACCTAAATCTGTACCAGCTTCTTCAAATTGTTGGTAAACACTTTTGTTTGGTTCGTCACGTACTCGAAGT
Source organism: Prochlorococcus sp. AG-402-C09 (assembly GCA_003279565.1). Classification (GTDB taxonomy): domain Bacteria; phylum Cyanobacteriota; class Cyanobacteriia; order PCC-6307; family Cyanobiaceae; genus Prochlorococcus_B. The sequence goes on along the minus strand of QCHN01000003.1, from coordinate 26,850 downwards.
GGTTTAAAAGCTTCTTTTTGCCCAAGCTTTCTTAATTGGTTAGTAATAAAGTCAATAGGCTCTTCATTTCCGCCATAGGAGTCATAAGTAGCTACCCACTGCTTTTGTTTTAAGGATGCAAGTAGGGTTCCAATGTTACTTTGTAATTCTGAATCAGATTTGATAGGCCATGTTGGCACAACGACGGCACTTGCGTCACTAATTAGAGCACTTAACTCCTGAGTGTCTGAAGCAATAAGATCAACTAATTGGACTTGAGCATTTGCCTTGCCTATGCCATGAGCAATTGCTTGACTAAGCCGATCACAAAAACCATATTGGCTGAGATAGCAAACCACAGCGTAATTCTCGCCTGTACTTTTTTGACTACTCCACTCTCTATAATTTTTTAGCCATAACTGCGTATTAAAATTAAGGATCGGTCCATGCCCAACACCAATAGTCTTGATGTTTGGCAATGCATCAATTTTTTTTAAGGCCTGAACTACGCTACGGGCATTGGGACCCATGAGGCAGTCGTAATAAAATCGAAAATCTTCATTTAATAGGTTTGGATTCTCGTCATAGAGTAATTCTGAACAGTAATGTAAACCAAACGCGTCACAAGTATATAAAACTTGTGTACCGTGATCAAAAGAAAAAATAGTATCGGGCCAGTGTAGATTTGGCGCACTAATAAATTCAATTTTATGCTCAATTCCACTGATTGAATTAATTTCTAAATTGAGTTCCTCGCCACTTTTGACTGCTCTTGACCTAAAAGGTTGATGAATTTGGTCTTCTAGAAATTTTATAGCTACTTTAGATGCGACGATTTCAATATTTGGATTTAATTCAATTAAGAATTTAATTAGTCCTGAATGATCTGGCTCTGTGTGACTTACTATTAAATAATCAATTTCTGTTGGATTGAGTTCTTGTTTGAGTTTTTCAAACCAAATATCTTTAAACTTTAAATGGCTTGTATCTATAAGTGCTGTTTTTTTGCCTTTTATTAAAAAGCTATTGTAAGTAGTTCCATTTCGAAGGCCAAATTCAATATCAAATCTGCTTCGATCCCAATCCAATGATCTTAAAGTGTGCGTATCTGTAGCAATTTTTTCATATTGCAGTGAAAGCTTAGGACCATCACTCTTCTGATTTTTTAAAGCTGTCGATTCAGTAAAAATCATGTTCCCAAAGACATTAATTTAGAAGAAGCCTGAAGGTCGAACTAAATCAGGCTGCTAAGTGAAAATACCTAGATCATTTTTTACTATAATAGGCTATTGGGGTTTGTAAGTGTGATACTGCTTCCCGTAAATAGTATTTGTTTGCAATAGGGAAGGTTTTCGACTGATGTTTTTTGATTATTTTGTCTTTCGAAGTCTCACGGGTTTCCATTTTGTTATTGTTTAGGGTGAGTTGAGCAAATTTGACGTTTTTTGTCATTGTTCTCAAAAACCTTTTTAGAGATAATTTTTAGGTATGCAAAAAAATTCTTCCTCCTCAATGAATCCGCCATTCCTTTCCGGAGATGAGATTAGAGAAGCATTTATCAACTTTTTTACCCAACATAATCATACGAAACTAGCAAGTTCTTCTTTGATTCCAGATGATCCAACAGTTTTATTGACAATTGCGGGGATGTTACCTTTTAAGCCTATCTTCTTAGGATTAAAAGAGTCTGCTACTCCCAGAGCAACATCCAGTCAAAAATGTATAAGAACAAATGATATTGAAAATGTAGGGAGAACTGCGAGGCATCATACTTTTTTTGAGATGCTAGGTAATTTTTCTTTTGGTGATTATTTTAAAAAAGAGGCAATTCAATGGGCATGGGAATTAACTACTGAGGTTTTTCGACTAAATCCAAAAAATATAGTTATTAGTGTTTTTGAAGAAGACTCAGAAGCAGAGCAAATATGGAAAGAAGTTGTAGGGGTTGATGCAAAAAGAATTATCAGAATGGGTGCTTCTGATAATTTTTGGTCATCTGGAGCTACAGGACCTTGTGGTCCATGTTCGGAACTTTATTTTGATTTTAAACCTGAATTAGGAAGTGATGGAATCGACCTTGAAGATGATAGTCGATTTATAGAATTTTATAATTTGGTTTTTATGCAATACAACCGAGACTTAAAGGGCAATCTTGAGCCATTGGCGAATTGTCATATTGATACAGGAATGGGCTTAGAAAGAATGGCTCAAATTTTGCAGGGGAAATCTAATAATTATGAGACGGATCTTATTTTTCCTCTCATTGAGTCAGCGGCTTTATTGGCTCAAATTAATTATGAAACTACAAATAAAAAAAATAAAACATCATTAAAAATTATTGGAGATCATTGCAGAGCTGTCACTCATTTAATTTGTGATGGTGTAACTGCTAGCAATCTAGGGCGAGGCTATATTCTTCGTCGTCTTATACGGCGTATGATTCGACATGGTCGACTGGTAGAGATTAATCAGTCGTTTTTACCTCAGCTAGCTGAAGTTGCTATTGAGTTGATGAAAGATGCTTATCCTCAATTACTTGAGAAAAAGAAAATCATTCTTAATGAGTTAAAAATAGAAGAATCTCGTTTCCTAGAAACTCTTGAACGTGGAGAGAAACTTTTGGCAGAGATAACAGCTCATGAATGTGATCTGATCTCTGGTGCTCAGGCATTTGAGCTTTATGATACTTATGGTTTTCCTTTGGAATTAACAGAAGAGATCGCGAATGAAAAAGGCATTTCTGTTGATATTAATGGTTTTGAGAACGAGATGGCAAAGCAACGTAAACGTGCAAAAGATGCTTCTGTAAGTATTGATTTAACTGAAGAAGGTTCAATTGAAAGAGAAATTTCTTTATTTGATGAAACAAGATTTGAGGGCTATGAAAAATTAGACACTACTTCAACTGTGATAGGCATTTTTAAAAATAATGAATTAGTGAAGCAAGCTGTTGAGGGTGATTTAGTCAAGATTATTGTTAATAGAACGCCTTTTTATGCTGATTCGGGTGGCCAAATTGGAGATCAAGGCTTAATAACGTCTCAAGATCTAGAGGTGTCTATAGAAAACGTTAGAAAAAAGAAGAATATTTTTATTCATTCTGGAATTGTTAACAATGGAGTTCTCAAAGTTAACTCATCTGTTCAGATGAATGTTACTCCATCTTTTCGTCAACGAACTACATCAAATCACACCGCTACACATCTATTGCAATCAGCTTTAAAGTTATCGATTGACTCAAGTGTAAGTCAAAGAGGCTCGTTAGTGGCAAATGATCGATTGAGATTTGATTTTAATGCTCCAAAACCTTTGACAAAAAAAGAACTTGAAGATATGGAAGTACAAATAAATCAATGGATTAGCGAAGATCATCCAATTCAAATTAAAACAATGCCAATTAAGGAGGCTATGGCTGCTGGTGCTTTGGCAATGTTTGGTGAGAAATATGGTGATGTGGTACGTGTTGTTGATGTCCCAGGTGTTTCTATGGAGTTATGTGGAGGAACCCATGTAACTCGAACGTCACAACTAGGTACGTTTAAGATTATTAATGAGACAGGTATTGCTTCAGGTATTAGACGTATAGAGGCCATAGCTGGTCCATCAGTGTTAGATTATTTTAATGAACGTGATTTGGTAGTTAAGGAGTTAAGTAAATCATTCAAGGTTCAATCATATGAAATTGTTGAGAGAGTTTCATCTCTTCAACTGGAATTGAAAGATAAAACCAAAGAACTTATCAAACTAAAGAATGAACTCGCATTAGCGAAGGCATTGGGTTTAGCGAGTTATGCAAAATCTGTTGGCAAGAGTAAATTATTAATTAGACGTTTAGATGGAGTTGACGGATCTGGATTGCAATCTGCGGCTTCAAGTTTGATGGATCATTTAGGCAAGTCCTCTGCTGTTGTTTTTGGAGGCATTCCAAATCAGGAGATCGATAATAAATTGGTTTTTGTTGCTGCATTTTCTCCTGATTTAGTCTCAGATGGCTTACATGCAGGCAAATTTATAAGTGGAATTGCAAAAATGTGTGGTGGCGGTGGCGGTGGTCGTCCAAATCTCGCCCAAGCTGGTGGGAGTCAACCTCAATCGTTGGATTTAGCTTTAGAAAAAGCTAATGAGGATTTGATTCAACAATTGTCTTGATTTAGCTCTGTAGGTAAGTACTTTGACGGAGGCTTGCTTCTACATGCTCTATTAGTTTTTGTGCATCATGGATTTTTAGATGCCCGCCTTGAATAGCTGATTCGCTTGACTTTCTTAATCTCTCTAATAATATTCCTGGGTCATGTTCTAAATATTCAAGAACATTTGATTTTGTATTCCCACGAATGACATGCTCAACTTTATACTTCCCTTTTTCTGTAAATCTAATATGGACTGCATTAGTACTCCCAAATAAATTATGTAGATTTCCCATTACTTCTTGATAGGCGCCACCTAAGAAAAGACCAATTAAATATTTTTCATCTTGATTAAATTCATGAAGAGGCAGCAAATTTTTAATTTTTCCATTATCAATAAATTGGTCAAGCTTTCCATCTGAATCGCATGTTAAATCTGCAAAGTGTCCTAGTTTGTTGGGTTCTTTGCTAAGCCGATGTATTGGCATAATTGGAAAAACTTGATCAATGGCCCAAGTGTCTGGAGCCGATCTAAATACGGAGAGATTTGCGTAATACGTTATAGCTAAACTTTCACTTAATTTCTTTAGTTCTTTAGGTAGAAGTATATTTTTTGGTAACTGATTAACAATTGTCATTGCACAGGCCCATGTTAACTGCTCAGCTTTCGCACGTTCAACTAAATCTATATATCCGAGACGAAAAGCTGCTAATGCATCCGCTTTAAACTTAAGAGAATCATTCCATGCTTCTTGTAGTTTGGCTAAATCTTCTTCTTGCTTAAGTTCTAGAGAATTTATATGGACTAACGTTTCACGTAAATTTCTGACAGAAAGACATTCTTTTTCGTCTTCTTTAGGAATGTCAGAAGGTAACGAATTTTTGCCTAAAATATTGAAGATTAAGATTGAAAAGTGACTCGCAATAGCTCTTCCACTCTCCGTAATCAAAGTGGGTAGTGGTATCTTTTTTGATTCACAACACTCTTTGATTGTTGCTACAACATCATTTGCATAATTTTGAAGTGAGTAGTTAGTAGATGCTATTGAGGCAGTTTGACTTCCATCGTAATCAATTCCTAAACCACCTCCAACATCTAAGTATCCCATAGGTGCCCCAAGATTAATTAATTCGGCATAAATTTGTCCTGCTTCTTGTAAGGCATCTTTTAAAACACTTATATCGTTTATTTGACTCCCTAGATGAAAATGTAAAAGCTTTAATTCATTGAGAAGATTTGCTTCTTTTAACCTTTTGATTGCTTTCAATATTTCTGGAATTGAAAGTCCAAATTTCGACTTATCACCAATCGAGCTACTCCATCTTCCACTGCTTTGACTTGATAGTTTGGCTCTCATTCCTATGAGTGGAGATGCTCCCAGAGAATTACTAGATTTGATTATAAGATCAACATCACTAGCTTGTTCTATAACTACTATAGGTTGACGTCCAAGCTGACGTGCTAAAATAGCTGTTTCAATATAACGTTGATCTTTATAGCCATTGCATATTAGTAAAGCTTTAGGATTTTCTAGTATTGATAAAGCAATTAGGAGCTCTGGTTTGCTTCCAGCTTCTAAGCCAAAATTCCATTTGGAACCACAGGTGATTAATTCTTCAACTACGTGACGCTGTTGATTACATTTGATTGGAAATACACCTTGATAGTTTCCTTGATATTGAAAGTCATTAATCGCTTTTTCAAAAGCTTTATGTAGGTTTTTTAAGCAGTCTTCGAGAATATCGTCAAATCTTATTAATAGAGGAAATTTTAGTTTTCGACTTTCGAGTTCATCTAATAGTTCTATCAAATCATGAGATTTGCTTTTGGAACCGTTAGGACAAATAGAAATATTGCCTTTTTCATTGATAGTGAAATAACCCTTTCCCCATCGATCAATCCCATAAAGGTCTGAGCTATGTTGGACAGTCCACGAGAGAGATTGATTAGTATTTTTCACAGTCATTTATGCGATAACAAAGTTTCCAAGTTTTGATCATTCCTGATTAATACAATTAAATCTAAGAACAGTTTTATTAAGTGTCATGTTTTACTTGCCAAGAGGGCAGTTTTAGGAAGACTATGGCTTCATATTATTAAATATCGCAATGACTTTGGAAAGAACCTTTGTTGCTATCAAGCCAGATGGTGTGCAAAGAGGTTTAATCGCAGAGATTCTTGGTCGTTTTGAAACTAAAGGATTCAAATTAGTTGGCCTAAAACAACTGAAACCAAGCAAAGAACTTGCAGAACAACATTATGGTGTTCACAAAGATCGTCCTTTCTTTTCAGGTTTAGTTGATTTCATAACAAGTGGACCTGTTGTAGCGATGGTTTGGGAGGGTGAAGGTGTTATTGCAAGTGCGAGAAAATTGATTGGAGCAACAAAGCCTCTCGAAGCTGAACCTGGAACTATTAGAGGTGATTTAGCTGTGAACATTGGTCGTAATGTCATTCATGGTTCTGATGGTTCTGATACAGCAGTATTTGAAATTGATCTCTGGTTCCAGAAAAATGAACTTGTTGATTGGACTCCATCAGATCAATCATGGAGAGTTGAATAAGTTATTGTTTAACTTCACAATCTTTTTTGAGTGGTTGTTAGAATCTGTCCCATCTGAATTGGGTCAAAAAACTACTTTCTTCATTACTTAAAGAGCTCGAGCAAATTAATTTTCCAATTAATTCTGCAGTTATCGCCGCCAACAGAACTCCATTGCGATGATGCCCAGTAGCAAGCCAGAGTCCATTAATTGATGACATTCCTAATAAAGGTCCTTCGTCCGGTGTGCATGGACGGAAACCCCACCATCTCTCCATGTGAGGTAGTTGATTAAGTTCAGGTATGAGAGATTGAATTCCTTTCTGCAGCTCGCGTTGTCCTTTTGGAGTAAGTCCTTTTTGGAAGCCTGCCTCACGCTCACTAGTTGCCCCTACGATTATTAGACCGTCATTTCTTGGAACTAAGTAAATGCCAGGTCCAAAAATAATTCTTTTTAGAATTTGTTTTGGTCCCTGAATAGATAACATCTGGCCTTTAACAGGAAATATAGGAAGTGTTTTGAATATTTGTTGGCTCCAAGCTCCGCAGCAGAGAACTGCCTCTTCGCTTTTTAAATGATTGATATTTCCATTAATCTCTTTAATTTTGACCCCACTAAATTTATTTGAATCTTGCATTATTTCAATCACTTCAACTCCTTCTTGAAAGTGAACACCTAATTCAACACAAGCTTTTTCAAGTGCTCTCATTAAAAGTCTTCGATTATCGATTTGACCGTCCTGTCTAAAAAGTAAACCTAATTTCCATTTTTCTGAGAGTCCTGTAACTTCTTGAAGGAGCTCATTCCTGTTGAGCTTTTCACCAAATTTATACGTTGGGTAGGACTCACAGTCTTCGAGGTTTTTAAATGGGACAACAATCCCACAAGTTTTAAGACCACATGACATTTTGCTATTTTTCTCAATGCTTTCTATCCATCTAGGGTGTCTTTGAAGACTACTTTGACCAAGCTTTAACAGCTCACCTTTAAGTCCCTCAGCGTGAGGGGCTAGCATTCCAGCCGCAACAAAGCCTGCTGCTTCACTTCTGTTTCTACTTAAAATTTCTACGCGTTTGCCTTTTTGAGCAAGTTCATGGGCTATTGCAAGACCCATTAATCCTCCTCCGAGGATTAACAATGGTTTTTCATTTAAGACACCCATTCCTTGGATTTGGAAAATGTTATTTTCAATGTTTTAGATTACGTTAGCTTCCATGACTGAGCTTTTCTTTCATAAGATTCATATATCTAGGTCAAATTAATGTCAGAATCAAATGTTTCTTGGGAAGTTGTAATCGGATTAGAGACGCATGTGCAGTTGGGGACTAAGAGCAAAATATTTACTAGTGCATCAACCAACTTTGGTGACGATCCAAATACTCATATTGACCCAGTGGTATGTGGCTTACCAGGCACTTTGCCAGTCCTAAATAAAAAGGTTCTGGAATATGCAGTAAAAGCAGCTATGGCTTTGAATTTAAATATTGCCTCTCACAGTAAATTTGATAGAAAGCAATATTTTTATCCAGATTTACCAAAAAATTATCAAATATCTCAATTTGATGAACCTATTGCAGAAGATGGTTGGATAGAGGTAGAAGTAGCCGAAAAAGGCAAAGAAACTTATGTCAAAAAAATAGGTATTGAAAGATTACATATGGAGGAGGATGCTGGAAAACTTGTTCACGCAGGCAGTGATCAATTGTCAGGTTCCACCCATTCTTTGGTTGATTACAATAGAGCAGGTGTAGCACTAGCTGAAATTGTTAGTAAACCTGATTTAAGAACAGGTAGAGAGGCTGCGGAGTATGCAGCTGAAATTAGAAGAATTATGCGTTATTTGGGAGTATCTGATGGGAATATGCAGGAGGGGTCGTTGCGATGTGATGTGAATATTTCAGTTAGACCAACTGTTAATGATCCATTTGGTACAAAAGTAGAAATCAAAAATATGAATTCATTTTCAGCTATTCAGAAAGCTTGTGAATATGAAATTAAGCGGCAAATTAACGCTTATGAATCTGGAGAAGAAGTAAAACAAGAAACGAGGTTATGGGATGAAGGCAAGCAACTTACTAAAAGCATGAGATCAAAAGAAGGTAGTAGCGATTATCGTTATTTTCCTGATCCTGATTTAGGTCCGATTGAAGTAAGTCATGCTTTAAAAGAAAAATGGCGTTCAGAACTACCAGAATTGCCAGCTGCAAAAAGGAATAGATATGCAGCAGAACTTGGCCTCTCTATTTATGATGCACGAGTTTTGACTGACGAATCCTCAATGGCTAAATATTTTGAAAAAGTTGTTAATGAAGGTGGAGCAGCAAAGTCTTCAGCAAATTGGATAACTGGAGATATAGCAGCATTTATTAAATCTAATAGATTATCATTTGATCAATTACCTTTTAAGCCAAATGAATTAGCAGAAATGTTGAAAATGATTGAGGCAGGAGAAATAAGTGGAAAAATTGCTAAAGAAATTTTGCCTGAACTATTAAGTAAAGGTGGTTCTCCAAAGCAATTAGTCAAAGAACGTGGTTTAGGTATGATTGGTGATCCAAAAGTTATTGAGGAAATAATTGATAGATTGATTGTTAATCATCCTAATGAGGTTCAATCTTTTAGAGCTGGGAAGAAGAAATTGCTAGGTTTTTTTGTGGGTCAATTAATGAAGGAAACAAAAGGGAAAGCGGATCCAAAACTCGCTAATCAAATATTAAATAAAAAGTTACAAGGCTAGAAATTATATAATTTTTTTAACTGCATTTTCCATTTCTCATCATTATTAGAATTATTAATTATATGATCTGCGAATTGTTTTTTTAAAGCGTTGTCCCATTGCGCATCTATTCTTTGATTAGCTTCTTCAAGACTTAATTGATCTCTTGACTGAAGTCGTTTTAATTGCATGCTTCTAGAGCAATCTATGTAACAAATCTCACTACATAAACCTGTATAATTTTTTTCAAATAAGAGTGGAATAATCAAAATTACTATAGAATTTGATTTCAATTTTTTTAATTCTTCTTTAATTCTTTTGTTTACAAATGGATGTATTATTCCCTCTAGCCAATTTTTTTCAATGTCATTTTGAAAAACTATTTTAGCTAATGCTTTGCGATTAATAATTTGATCATTTTTACTTGAACTGTGAATTATTTTACTTCCATATCTCAATAAGACTTTTTTCGCTATCTGACTTTCAGCTCTTAATGCTTCATGGGCATATAAGTCGGCGTCTAAAATAGGCCATTTCTTGGCTTGAAAAAGAAAATCTCCAATAATCGTTTTTCCACTGGCAATACCTCCAGTGATACCTATTCTTCTTTGCTTGCCTTCCCATCTAAGACAAAGTTTGTTGGTTTGTTTTGGGTCAATCATTAATATTGATAGTAAGTGAAAAATGCTCTTCTGAGTTTGCGTCTTTTGACATCCTCTGTATGGTCTCCAATCTCTGGTGGTATTACTACCCCTGATGGTTTTTTAGCATCTGGCATTTCCGCAGGATTGAAGCCTTCTGGGAAGAAAGATCTTGCTTTGCTGTTTGCACCTGATGGTGCTTGTTGCAGTGGGACATTTACTCAATCAGTGACTCGTGCTTATTGCGTAGATCTGTGTATTGAGCGACTTAAGGCATCTCAGGGAAAAATACGTGCTGTAGTTATTAACTCTGGACACGCAAATGCTTGTACAGGTAGTAGAGGTAAAATTGATAGTGAAATCATTACATATGAGCTTGCTCAACGCCTGGGATTATCGAATGAAGAAGTTTTGATATGTTCCACGGGTGTGATTGGTGAGCCAATACCTGTTGAAAAGGTTAATAGTCACTTGGATCACCTTATAAACAGTTTAGATAAGGAGGCCTATTTGGATGCAGCAAATGCAATCTTGACAACGGATCTTCAGGTAAAGCAAATTGCATATCAAGCTGTTTTAGGAGGTAGACGAATAACTATTGGAGGAATGGCTAAAGGTTCAGGTATGATTCATCCTTCAATGGCAACAATGTTGAGCTATATTACGTGTGATGCAGGTGTAGGTCATGTTTTGTGGTCGGATATGATAAGGCGAGTTGCAGATTCATCTTTTAATTCCATTACAGTTGATGGAGATACAAGTACAAATGACACTTTTTTAGCTTTTTCTTCTGGAGCAGAATTAGATCCAAGATATTTATCAACCCTCGAAGAGGGCCTGCACATAACAGCCCAATATTTGGCTAAAGCAATTGCAAGGGATGGAGAAGGTGCTAATTGTTTGCTGGAGATAAAAGTTGAGGGTGCTCAAAGTGATTTAGATGCTCATATAATAGCTCGCACAATTGCTTCATCCTCTTTAGTTAAAACTGCAGTTCATGGTTCTGACCCAAACTGGGGAAGAATTGTTGCTGCACTGGGTCGCTCAGGTACTTTCTTTAATTTAAGTGATGTCCAATTATGGATTGGACCTTATGAAATATTTTCTAATGGAAAACCTCTAGACTTTGATAGACAAATAGTTAGCAATTTTATGAAAGCAAAATTAAAAGGGAAATATTTGATCGATGATCTTGTAAGTATCAGAGTGAGGATAGGGATTGGAAAAGGTTCCGCTACTGCTTGGGGATGTGATTTGTCTGATCAGTATGTTCGTATTAATGCCGATTATACAACGTAGCTTAAGAATACAATCATACCAATGAATTTAAAGAGTATTGTTTGTAGGGGTAACAGTAAGGTAACAGTATTATAAGACGTATTATCTTGCTATTAGAAAGGGGGTGTGAGGGGGGAATTGGTTCCGAGTATGTACGATAAGTCGCTTAAGAAATTTGTGTTAAAAATTCGGGTCAGTCGTGCTCAAGCAACGCTTACTACGCAGACGTAGTAAAAATAATATTGAAATTAATGTAATACGTCGCCGTAGTAATTAGTCCTTAATATGCTTACATAGTAAGCCTAATCTTACTACGTTAACGTATGAAAAGGAATATTACAATTATTGATATAACTGAGTTCTTTTATCTTTTGAATTGCTACGGTTTTTTCGTTGCCACCCATTCATGAATGAATCTTTTCTCATAGCTCGAGAACTAATTGAAGAAGCAATGCAATTTGCATATGTATCTGAAACTAGTGATCTCCATGAAGCCATTTGTAGGCACTCTCTTGAGAAGGCTTTAAGCGTTCTCTACAACACAAACTTTGAAAACGCAGACAAAGTCACATGACTAATTCATCCAATTCAATTCCTGATCCAACTCCTTTCGAGAAACAACTCAAAGCAGTTGTAGAGGGAGTTACTAGATCATTGACTCACTTCTCAAATGTCTACGACAGGATGAGAAGGCATCATAGAGATGACCACCGAGAAGCCTTAGCTCTCAGTACAGAGATCGAAGCAAAGATTGTCAAAGGTCATTTAGATGATCAAGAAAGACACAAAATCATCGACGAGAAACTTCAAGATCTTATGCATGAAGTCTTAAGGAATAGAGCACTAATGATGTGTACAGACGATCAGAATCAAGACAACTGATTGAGCTTTACTTTCTTTTTGGATTCAGTTCAATCATCAGCTTAAGCGCTTTACGTGCTGGATGATTTAGCTCTTGCTTATATTGAGCAAATAGTTCTTTTACTTCTTTATGTTTGTTGTTTAGCCTCTTCATTAACTACTCTTTTGATCTCTTGGAGGTAGAAAGAAAATGAATAACCTCCCCTTTTATCTCTTAAGCCGACTAATCCTTTTCTGTGTTGTTGGCGTGGTTATCAGGCAGATGCTGGTTGTCTCTGGGATTCTTTGAATCTTTTCAAGGTTTGTATAAAACTAGACAATCTAGTGTTATTCGGCAGATTCATATAACTTGTCTGCTGTTTTCTGGCTGACTCTTACGCAGATTGGCTTACGAGCTACGTGCTGAACTCGGTATCCAGATTCATTGGTAACTGTCTTGTAATCATGCTGAGCTTCTTTCTTTCTTTTTCTGTATTGCTTCTGATGTTTAGTAAGTTTTTTCATAGTGTATAACTGGTGTTTATATGACTCTTTGTTGAGCCGAATATCTTGCCTTGGCTTTTTGCTTTAGGTATAAAATTGTTGCCTTATAGAGGCATTTAAAGGGCTTTGAAGAGGGCTCATAGTATCGTTTGGTTGTGCTCTGTCATAGGTAGATGTATCAAAAACCTGCAATTAATTCATATGTTGTGCTCACTGCTGAGGGTGCTAAAGCTCATCGAAAATGGAATAAAAATAAAGCTCGAGTACTTTTTGGTGTTGGTGGAGCTTTTTTATTACCCGCAATAATTCCCTCTGCTGGAGTTGGTGTAACAATGGGTGGTGGTGGTTTTGCCGTGGGTGAAGCTTTACAAGGAGTGGTTGGAGGAGTTGTCGGTGGGCTTGCTGGAGGGAATATAGAAAGTGGCTCTGAGAGTGGTTCGGTTGGTCAAGTTTTAAAGGTCAAAAACCGTTTGCATACCGAGTCGGGATGGGATGTACTTGTGAGGTGGAATTTAAAAGATGATGAAGGACGCTATAAAACAAGTGATGTCTGGCATCAGGCAAAGCATTTGGAGCCAATTAAAAAGAACCCTACTTCTTCTTTCTGAGTAAGGATAATAAATTAGTTAGGTATTAAGTAATAATATTATCTATTTTGAGTAGATGTTTTTAATACAAGAATTATTTGCTCCACTCACACTGATTTGAATACCTTTCATAGACACTCGCAAAGCCTTTTTCAACTAGATGCTCTTGAATATTCATAGGACCTTTGGATAATTCAGCGACTGTTCTTCCATATCGATCTTCAGTGATACGGCGTATGGTTACTGTTGATCCAGCAACTAAATCGTTTAAATAATCTTTTGCTGCTTTGGCAGGAATTAGATCAGCCTTCTTACCTCTTAACTCAGGAGTATCAATACAAGCAAGTCTGATCTTTTCTCCTTCTGTCGTTGTACAAGTATCCCCGTCGTAGCAGTTTTGTATGGTAACTGTTGGCAGATTAGAGGCGCTTGGATAAGTCGTTAGTGTCTGGAAGAGCGCAATCATCGCTAATACAAAGACAATCAATAATGCTGAGAAAAATCCAATAAGTAGGTTTCTTATAAATCGCTGTTCAGAGTTCAGTTTATATTTTGGCATTGTGATTGTGAAACCAACTTGATTCAATGCATCTCAGACTCTATCTGGGAACAGGGATAAGGCAAAACACACCCACGATAAAATGAAAATTTCTAGACCACGCTAGATTGTCTAGTTTTATATACAGCTTTCAATTCTTTAGGGATAGTGGCAGATCTTTAATTAATATTTACTCATTGAATTTGAGGTCGAAATATGGCTGAGATGGTTCCAGATAGACTTCCTAGTCGTGCATCTAAAGGCGAAGAAAGAGTATTCGGTTTATTGAAGAATCTGCCAGACGATTATGTTGTTTATTATGAGCCAATTATTGAAAATAGATATCCTGACTTTATTGTTATTGCTCCTGATTTAGGAATATTAGTAATTGAAGTAAAAGGTTGGTATCCGAGAGATGTTATTAGTGCAGATAACAATTTAGTAGTTGTTAAAGAAGAAGGCAGTCAAGTAAGAAGAGCTCATCCTGTCAGACAAGCCAGAGAATATATGTTTTCTCTAATGGATCAATGTAGAAGAATCACAGGAAAGAGTTTGTTAATTAATGAATCAGGCGAACACAAAGGGAAATTTATTTTTCCATTTGGACATTTTGCTGTTCTATCTAACATTAATAAGGAGCAACTAGAAAGCCTCAAACTTTCAACTGTATTTGATGATTCAAAGCATGTTACTAGAGATAAGTTGATGCATTGGTGTGATTTAGGTTTAGCAGGTCAAGATTTAGTAAAAATGGTTAAACAGTATTTTGATCCATTTTGGCCTATTGAGAGAATGAGTGACCCGATGATTGCGGCGTTAAGAGGCTGTATTCATCCAGAGATATTGATTTCTCATACAGAAGACATTGATCATAGTGAAAGTAAGGTATCTAATTTTGATTTAAAGGTTCTTGATATTAGGCAAGAAAAAAATGCACGTCGTATAGGAGATGGACATCGTATTATTGAGGGAGTTGCTGGATCAGGTAAGACTTGCTTACTTATCTCAAGAGTTAAGTTAATAGCCGAGCAAAGACCCAAAGATAATTTATTGATTTTATGTTTTAATCGATCTTTGGCGAGTTATCTCAAAAAAATTCTCAATACATACCAAGAAAGAGTAATTGTTACTCATTTTGATGGATTTGCAAAGGATTGTGGTATTACTCGTCGTCGCAAAAATCAGGGAGGTAATCAACTTGAAGATAATCAATCACTTGGTATTCGTTTATTAGAAGCCCTTCGCTTAGGTAATAATCATAATTCACATAAGTTTGATGCTGTTTTTATTGATGAAGCACAAGATTTCGAACCAAATTGGTTTAGTTGTGTACTTGAAGCAATGAAAGATCCAAATGATGGCGACTTATTAATTGTTGCAGATGGAAATCAGGGTATATATAAACGTGAAGGTATTAGATGGAAAGACTTGGGAATAAGTGCTCAAGGTCGAACGATTGGAAAGAACTTTGATCTTGATAAAAATTATCGCAACACAAAAGAGATAATGGAAGTTGCAAATTTATTTTCTAGTGAGAATTCTTCATTGAGTAATGGTGCAGATGACATTAGAGCCTTAAAAACTGATCTATCGCAATGCCGACGGAGTAATAATATTAAGCCTACTTTTATTAACGCATCTTCTTCAGAAGAGGAAGATCAGGCGATAAGTAGATCCATCAAGTCTTTATTAGATGGTAAGTGGTTTGGACAAGATATTGAACCGTTAAAGCCCAATGAAATTGGAGTTCTCTATCCTTCAATTGATAAAGGCAGGATGACTATGTTACTTGATTCAATCAAAGATATAGCACCAGTTTTATGGCTTAAAGATCCAAAGAATAGAAGAAATGAAGAAGTAGATTTTAATGGAATCAGAATTCAAACAATTCATTCATCAAAGGGACTCCAATTCAAGGCAGTTTTCGTTATCTGGTCAGATAAATTGCCACAAGACTGGGGTGAAAAAGATGAGGAAAGAGATCAAAGATTACTTTATGTCGCATTAACTCGTCCTGAAGAGTATCTAGTAATTACTGCAAGTAATACGTCTTCTTTCGTTGAGAAAATATCTGGTTCAGATAAAGTCAATTGTTTTTGATTGTTTAATGAGTGTGAACCTAGTTTGACCCGATCCACCTCAAACTTTCCTCTGCTGGCTTGATCTTTCTACCTTTACCAAGGATCTCAGTGGACTCATCAGCTCTGTAATGGAAGTAATGCTCTTGGATATATTTCATGCTCGTATCTGTGTTGGCTGCAATCACAGATACTGGAACGCCAGCCTTTAATCGCATGGTGATATAGCTATGTCTAAAGCTGTACCAAGTGATGTTTTTACCTGAGTGGATAACTACTTTCTTGACTTGACTATTTGTATCCTCTATCAAATGCTCTTACTTCCATGAGTTGTTTCTCTACCCCATCATGAGTGTTGTGACTTGATTTCTTCGAGGTAGTAAGTTGTTGTTTATTGTCTTTCATTAGTAGTTTTTAGTTAAGTATCAATAGCGATGGTCCAGAGTCCCTAATTTAAATGATTAATAATAAAAAGGTTTAATACCTAGAGCAAAAAATGTAGTGAATGAACCAAGAATTATTATCTGAAGTGGTAGAGATAATTTGATAATTTTTGGAGGTATTGTCAATGATAAGGCTAGGATAAGTATTGGATTACAACCGACTATTCTATAAAGAGAACCAAGAAGAGCTGAATCAGAAGATGTGCTTATTAATGCTAAAAATAAAGAGACACTGATTACTATATAATCATATGATATATTTGAGTCTCTAAAACGATATATACCTTTCAGAAATAATATGCTAGCGCTAAGTATTCCAAGAATAAATACAATCTGACTGGCTATTAAAAAATTATCTGCTTTATCAATTATGACTCCAAGATTATTGGAATTAATTGATTCTAAAAATGCTGCAAAAGGAAATTGAGGGAATCGTCCCCAAGCTAATTGAATATGAATAAAAGAAAAAGCATTTCCTGTCGTATTGAAAATGATATTCATAAATATAGCTAAGCCCAACCAAGGTGATAAAAAGGCACAAATAAGCCTGATTAGATTGTCTCTAGTAATTTTATTTCTTTTTTTAAGTTTACAATATTCTGCTATGGCAAATAGACAAAGAAAAATACTAAATTGTTTGGTTAATCCACTCAAAATTCCTGAGATTATAGTTAGATAAAATGATATTTTACTATTAATTGACTTTGAAATTAAGTATATATATAGACTACATAATAAGAAAAATAATGATTCGGGTAAAGGTATACTATAAAAATAGCTAAATGGATAAAATGCTGTAATTGAATAGAATGAATATTTAACTTTGGATGAAGATATAGATTCGATATATAGGCCCATTATAAATGCTCCTAATATGAAAAAAATGTTTGCTAATATTGTTCCTACATATACATTCATGCTCCCAAAGCTTATATATTTCCAAAGAGAAGGCCAAGCTGGGAAAAAAGCCCAATTTTTTTGTGTTATCCAAATTCTATTTTCAATTATATTTTGGATGTCTAAGTTGAATTCTTCTTTCGTATAACCTTCTAATGCCACTGATTTATACCAGTCAATATCACCTCTTACAATCTGATCTAG
The DNA here is from genome assembly GCA_003279565.1 of Prochlorococcus sp. AG-402-C09. Lineage (GTDB taxonomy): Bacteria > Cyanobacteriota > Cyanobacteriia > PCC-6307 > Cyanobiaceae > Prochlorococcus_B. The sequence goes on along the minus strand of QCHN01000003.1, from coordinate 9,474 downwards.
ATTACTAAATAAATCAAAGAAATTAATACGACAGGTGCTATTGATACAAGCTCCTATATTTACATCATTAACTAATGAGCTTATTGCTAGAGTTAAAAATATTAAGCTAACAATTATTATCCTTGAAAATATAATTGTGTTACAAAATACCTTAAAGTCTTTATTTAATTTAAATTGAGACAAAATGATCCTTTCAATAAAAATTGAAATCAATATAACATTTAACCTGTGATTTCAGATTATAAACTGTAGTGATAGAAAGAGGTTTTAGTCTTCTCCATGTATAAGTGTAGTATCGCTTTTGTCTGTATTTGGCTCGAATTAAAATGATTCAGTCAGGGACTTGATCTTATTAGCTCCCGGTATAGGGGTGGACTCGGTTTCACTTGTGTGTAGGACGCCTATTTATTTCTTGATATGTGACCGATTGCAATCTTCCATGATCAATTGTATGTAAGGTGCTTGTATTTTTTGATGGCTTATATAATTGCCTACAAGCAGTTCAATTACTCTTACTAGTGATTTCTATCCATAATTCAGTTGGATTTGGATTGATTTGAAAGTAGCGCTAACTTTTTGATAAGGAATTACTTTTTTTCTTATTCAACTGACCTTATAAGAGCTCTTGTTCTCTTTCTTTCTTTGATTTTAATAGTGTCTCGCTATCGCCTAGATCTAATTCGAAGAAGCCTTTTGCACCAAAGTGATTTGTATCTGATTGTGTTGGGGTAGGTAAGAGAATATTAGAGTTGTTGTTAGAGCTAGTAGAAAGAAGTTTTTCATCTGTTAAGAAAAGCCAGTCTTTTTACTAAATTACTTTTGCATATTCATTAAAACCTAGTCATTTCTTCAGTTTTCTCCTATCTTTATGAGGGATTGACTTATGAAAGAGTTTTGTTCATGGTAAAACTAAATACTTTGAATTTATTGAAATATGGAAGATCAAATTTGATTAGAATTAAGTCTATTGAATATATGACTGGCACATTATATTGCTGTATGATTTCATATTTTATTGCATTAGCCTTAAGTCCTAATATACTTTTTCATACTGATACATTTGCCCCTATTGAAGAGATTAAATCACTAATTAATATAAAAAATATTGGTTTAAGTCAATTACATTTAGCAAGGATTCCAAGTATATTTCCTGATTTAGCTATTATTTATATATTTATAAAATTTTTTAAAATAACGAATATATATACGATCATCTCTTCATATTCGATAGTTAATTCCTTTTTTTTATTATTCTTTCCGGCATTAATTTCTTCATTATTCATAAAAAAAAGATTTTCTTTTCTATACTCTTCAGTTGCTCTATCTATTATTAGTCTATTTTTAATTAATAAGAGTTCTTTTTATCGGGATTCTTTGGCTCATTATCTAACACCTTTGCATCAAGGTGGTAATATAGTAATGACTTTTATTTGTATATTTCTTTTATTTAGTTTGTTCTTAGATGGTAAAAAAGGTTTTTTATTTCATACTATTTTATTTTATCTAATGCCTTTTCTTATTGGGTTCTCATTGACATCCAATAAATTATTTGCATTCACATTTATAGCTCCAATATTCTTATCAATTATTTATTTAAATATTATATCAACCAATAATTTACTTGCTAATTTACGACATAAACTTAATAAAGTATTATATTGTTTTGTTAATAGAAACGCTATAAGAATTAATTTTAATTTAGTTGATATTATTAATAAAATAAGGAATCAAAAAATATTAATTGCATCTTTAATAATATTTATCTCCGCATTTTCTTTCCAATATTTTCTTGATTTGCAATGCTTAGATCCTATAAGTTTTAAATTTTACAAGCCAATTGAACAATTTTATGATTTAACAGTAAGCTTTAGAGGCTTAATGACTTTTTTCTTATTTAATATATTTTTTACTATTTATTCTATCTATCTCCTTTGTATCAATTTAAAACAAAGAGAAGGTTTATTATTAAACGATAAAAATAGACCCATGATTGTAAATCTATCTTTTTTATCTTTTTTTATTGGCTCAACTTCTCTTTCCCCTTTGTTTTATATTTGGTTTACTAATAACTTGATAACGCGTTACCTATTGGTACTTCCATTGTTTATGCCTCTAGCATTGTTTATTTTTTTAAATTTACTTTTTTTGCATCTTCAATGGAATTTATTTAATACTAATATAAGTAGGCTATTGAATATCTTCTATGTAACTTTACTTACCTTTTTATTGATCTATAGCTTGAGAAACCATCTGATTTTGAACATGACTAAAAATAATCTTTTACAACCAACTGATATTTTTTACAAAGAGGCTCTTCGACAAAGAGGAGACTATACACGAGATTATAAACAAATAAAGTCACTTGGTCTTCACAATGGCTTATCTGATTTTTGGGGTTCTTCTGTTTCCTATTTTGGAGAAGAGCAAATTAATGTATCACCTATTCTTGCGAATGGCACGCCTAATTTATGGGCTCATAATATTAATTTTTTTATGAATCAAGATACAGGAAAATTAAGAAATTACAACTTTATCTACTCACGCAATATAGACTTTTCAAAATCAATAATAGGTATTTTTGGCCAACCCGATAAGATCTATAAAATAGAAGACGAAAGCATCTATCCTGTATTACAAGATAGTTTGCAATTAAATTTAGAAAGTCATTTTATCTTTATATATAATAATCAAGAATTTAAAAATAAGATAGCATTACTTTTTAATGATCGTGTCTCTAATGGATGTAGGAATTATTGAATTTTATTTAATTATTTTATCAATTGGTAATCTAAGTAATGAATGATTAGATGTAATTTCTATGGGTTTATTGAACCTTATCTTTTATGAATTTAATTATTCCAAACAAGCCTTGAAGAAGCAGCATAATTCCAAATATATACAACTATTATTCCAGCGATTTGAGATAATAATGTATTTTGAGAAATATAATTGAAAAATGTTGTCGCTAATCCAACATTTGCAAATATTGGTAGAGATGAGACTAATAAAAATTTAAATAAACCTATCATCAATCCTCTCTCCTTTAGTCTGTTAGATCGAAAAGTAAGTGCATTATTAATAAGAAAATTAGAACTTGCTGCAATTACTACAGCGAATGGTAATGCGTTCTCAAAATCTATACCAATAAACCATATCAAAAAATAAACTACAAAGAATTGAACAAATACCCCAGTAGAACCAACAAAACCAAAACTTATAGCTTTCCTTGGAATCGATCTTTGAAGACACGTATGAACTAAAGAAACTAAAAAGTCCCATACGATTGCAATATCAAGTTTTGAGGAACCATATTTTCTTGGTTGGAATATTAGTTCTATTTCTTCACCCTTCAATTTTCCTTTGCTTACAGCTAGTAACTCATAAAAGAATTTAAAGCCGTTAACATCTATTTTCTCAATACATGAGATACATGATTGCCGGTTTAAAACCATACAACCACTCATAAAGTCTGTTAGATGTGTATATCTTTTTGGCAAGCTAAACCTGGCTAAGGAGTTGGCTATATTTGAACCTCCCCTTCTTGCATCACTTAATCCCTTTATATCTGATTTCTCAAGGAATCGACTACCAGTAATGAAATCTAATTTACCTTCAATTAATTTCTCTAAACCATTTTCAATGCTTCTTACCTCATGCTGACCATCAGTATCCATAATTGCCAACACTTCTCCTGTTGCACAAAGACAACCTTCTTTAATTGCACTTGATAATCCAGCTCTACCTAAACGATTAATTAATCGAATACGTCTATCTTTTTTTGCTAATTCCCGAACCGATGATGATGTACCGTCTGTAGAACTATCGTCGACAACAATTAATTCTATTTCATATGAGTCGGAAAGCTTAAGTAATTCATCTAATAAAGTAAGGATGTTATTCCTTTCATTAAAAGTTGGAAGAATAACTGAGAGGTGTGTTTTCATTATAAAAAACCATTGATTATGCAGGCATTCCATTTAAAACTAGATCGACCAGAAATAGCCTTCAATTCTCATTGCGATATATGACATGATTCCAGGCACCTTGTTCTGAGAGCACCATTGATGAACTAGGAATTAAAAACTGGCCAATCTGGACTTGCGAAGCAAGTTCTTTTGATTGGACTTATGATGATAAAGAGACTTGTTTATTGCTTGATGGTGAAGTAACGGTCACTCCTGAGGGAGGAGATCCTACGAACTTTGGTGCAGGTGATTTAGTTGTCTTCCCCGCAGGGATAGAATGTAGATGGGATGTTCATAAGGCGGTCCGCAAACATTATCGATTTGGTGATTAAACTAGGTAACCACTTTTTAATCAGATGAAAAACATGTCTAAAGTTATTGCAATAGGAATTGTTGCGATTTTTATCCTTTCAGCTTTTGCAGGATTATTCGGGACTCTTTTATCAAGCTAATCAATCTCGTCATGATTTATAAAATTGTTAGGAATGATGAAGAATCTGATGATATTACTGACCAATCATTTAGCAGCTATGACGAGGCATACGATCTATTAGAAGAAATATATTCCGATGTTTGTTGTTCTGATGCTGATTATGGGGATCGACCCTATTATGAAATCATTGAGGTAGAAGAATGAAACTTATAGAAAAGCATAAGCAACTAATTGCTTGGTATCAAAAGAAGCTCGGTCTTAGTGATTATGGATTACTTTGGCTTGTCTTTTTTAAAGGAGTTTTCGTAACTCTTGTAATAGAAAGATTGATTGTTTACTAAATGTTTAATCAAGACGCCCTATTGGAATATCTCAGCTCACCTGAGGGTATTAATAAAATAATTGTAGGGATTATTATAATTGGAGCCATTAATGCAATTTTCATTACCTATAGCGTTAGGAGTACTTTTGGAGCTGCAAAAAAAGAAAAAGATCGACTCATGATGCAACAAGAAAAGATCAACAAATTATCACCTAAAAAGGAATAGCATATATGTCTCTTTTAAGACTATGGAGAAGAACCTCACGAGGTAGACGTCTTAATGTCAAACGTATCATCATCTTTCCATTAATCGTCTATGCAGCCTATGTATTCGTTGATAGCTTTATGCCTTTGTTTATGGTTGGGTTTGTGATTTGGTTATTGTATAGCTGGACTGGGAAGAGGAGGTATTGGTGAAGATAATTTTTTTGATTGCAATTCTTTGTGGTCTTACTTTCCCGAGTCTTCGTATAACCCTTGCAGCTTTATTAGAGGGTACATCTGACTATCTATACGATTCAGCAAAAAAGGAAAAGACTTTTATTCCCTATTGGCTGAAGAAAGTTCGAAATGATTAATCTTCTTTCCTTTGACTTTCAAACTTTCTTTGCACCTCATCAATAGTTAGTTCAACTCCATTCTGTTTCTTATAAACCTGTTGATAATCCTTTTTGCAGTACTCGAGAACATGTTCAAGGTACTTGTCGGTGTCTTCTTCGCACTTAGCTCGTTCAAGTATGTAGAAAATAATCTCATTTAATATTTCAGATCTGCTTTTCATTGAGTTTTAAGAGTTCAATTTCTTTTATTATCTCTTGTATGGAATCATCTAAGTGGAAACCTACAGAAGAAGAAATAGTGGTCATGGAAGCAGTTTGGATGCAAGTTAAAGGTGCATGCGAGAAATTAAAAGAAGAAACTAATGCTAAAGATGAGCACATCAGAAAAATGCTCAAAGAGATGGCTGATCGTTATTACTCATGAAGATTCTTGAAGACCTTAATAGAAAATAAAAAGCTATTACAAGTCAGAGGTCTATGCCGCTTAGTAGACGTATGTATAGGGATCTCCTGAAATCTCTTTTCTATCGAGGATATTTTATTTCTTCGTTAGTGAATTTTTAACCTTTAAATGCTTTAATTGAAACTATCATGCCGTCCGTATTAAATTCAATCAAATCGACTACTTTTAATTCCTCTTCATCATTAATTATAATCTTTAATTCTGCAGATATAAAGTTATTTTCTAAAATAATATTTTCCGGAATTATTTGAATAGTATTTACGTTTTGAAAGATATTCAAATTCGCTTTAAGAACATTCTCTATTCCTGCTTCGTTGATATCCCAATCTCTTAAAGTCACATTATTGTCAAACATTTCACGTAATCCATTAATGTTTTTTTCTGAGAATGTTTTGAAATAGGATAGAGCAATCTCTTTAATATTTTCTCTCATAGTTTTGATTAAAGGAAATAATTCACCTTCATACTAAATGTTGAAGGAAGATAATTTAAATTTTAAAATCAAAAAATTATAGAGAGTGACTTTATGTCATTAAGGTTTATTGATTACAGACCTATGAGCAGCCACAACGCCTCTCTAAATTTTTCGCACGCACCTATTAAATACAACGATGCATTGAGTGAGAAATCTCTGCATGAAATACAAATGCAGCTCATGAATAAACAAGAACTAAGGCTAAGATACATACTGTTGATGAATGATGCACAAAAGATACTTGGTAGAGATGAGGCTATTGACTTGATCAAAGAATCTGAGGTGATCTGGGAAAAACTTAGTGCTTAGATAGTTTTCTTTGTTTAACTCTTGTTTTCCCAATAACTCTTTGCAGAGTCAATCATTTTGACTATCTCGCTATCAGGACAACCAGTTTGCTCTTGCAGCAGTTTGCATTGAGAATTGATATCTCTCCAGATTTCTCTGATCTCTACAAATTGTTCATCAGTGAATTGGAAGTGACTCATGTTTCTTGATTTCTTTGTCTATCGATAGATACGCGGAATTCCAAAATCTTCAACTTTTATTTTATAAGTGACTTTTATTAGGACTTGTTTATTTATAAATAGTTTCTATTCCTATCAGCTTTAAGAAGTTAACCGAACATTGAAACCTCACAGTTGGTAATCAGGTGATAGATCATTAATGAAATTCTAAAGCCGGTTATGAAAAAATTCATTCCTTTCCTTCTTTTTTCGGCAACTACTCTACACACAGTTCTTGGTGTATCACCAGTGATGGCAATCGGTTGTGGCTCGCACTCCGATAAAACTGAAGTTTTCTGTGAAGCAGGAGATACTGATTGTGAAGAGAATATTTCTGCTTCTACATCCAACTAAAACAATGTCAAAGCATATTCCAGAATTTTATGAATCTATTTTAGAAGCTTCCAAACGAGGTGAATTATGGGGTATAAGTTCAGAACAAGGCCATTGGACTCAACTAGAAATTGACTTTAATACTTATGTGAATAAGTAGTAGCTGTTGCTCTTTCGATCTGAGGATTAAGAACACCCCACAAATCCAAAACTTCTTTTATTAGTTTGATCTTTATTACTCTTCTATTGTGTAAGCCAACGATTAATAATGTTTGATGGTGTTCCAAGTATTTTTAATTTTCTCTTGGTGAGTGGGAATGGAAATTCTTTTTTTATCATAGATAAGATTTTATTCTTTCCTTCAACATCCCTATAAATTAAATTCCAACTTGCACAACACTTGCCTGATTGAGGGGGGGATTGCCAAAAACTAATGATATCTTTTCTATTTATCACCTGTTTGTGCATAACATTCAAATAAGTTGGGTGAAAATCAACCCAACATTTTTCTTGTGGTTGTTGACCGTCAAATTCGTCATTAGTTCTTTGTATATTTCTTTCGTTGTTGACGGGACATTCAAAAGTTATTCTTTCAACACCTTTGAAGCTTCCATCAAAGTCGCTAATCCCTTTCACAGGCTTAGCTTTAGCGATGATGGGCTGAAAGAACCAAAAACATATAACAATGAAGTGGGGTTTTCTCATTAAAAAAAAGACTGACTCAAGTCAGCTCATAAGATTTTGAATAGTGAATCGATATTAGTTATTTAGAGTTTTCTATGGCAACTAATAATCCTTCAATTAAAGATAGGTTTCGTGCGACTGCTGCAAGTTGAAATGGTATCAAATGAAAAATTATTGTGGCTGGCACAAAAAAAAATTCAAAGTAGTGAACAAGCGACTTTGATACGTTCTATGAAGATCAAAAGGATAGTACCAGCAAGAAGTAAAGCTATTGCACCTATCATCATTATCATGGGAAATGGCTCAGGAAAACCTTTGTTTGTTATGTATTCAGCTTGAGTAGCAAAGTTTGTTATTTTGCCCGGCATTGCATTTATAAAAATTGCACTTAGCAACAATCGCTCAATAAAGTTCAAAGAATAAATTTTTGTTAAATCCATAATTGTTTAGTTGCGAATACTAAATCAATCACTTAAGAAATAACTTTTTACCACTGTACGAAATCAGTTGACGTTCACTAGATAATATAGAAAGCATAATTCGAAAATTTGTATTCCTAGAAATGTTTAATATGGCACGTTAATAGTTGACGATTTTGAACCTAGCCAGATCCAATCCACCTTAGACTTTCGCTTTGCTCGCTTGATCTTCCTACCTATACAAAGGATCCCAGTAGACTCATTAGCTCTGTAATGTAACTAGTATTATTGGATATATTTCATGGGTTTTTCGGTGTTAGCTTCAACTATTGGGAGGGGGATTTCTTCTCAACTTAACCCAGTCATTTCAGTAAAGAGAGTTTTGTTCTCAGCTGATTCAGCAAACCCTAAAAGAAGTTCATATCTAGTTTCTGTCCCTGCATTTAAATTACCTAGCCAATAGTTATACCCCTCTTGGTCATAGTCTCGACCTAGAACATTCACATAAAGTGTTTCTACGTATTCAGCGTTTGAGACATTAGCTCCATAACGTTCAGCAAATTCAGGTGATTCAATAAAAGATGATGCAACAGCTCTTTCGTCGTCGACTCCAGAACTGAACTTTTCAATCCAATACTTGAGTCCAGAAGCATCAGGGAAACGAGCAAAGGCAGCGTTGTAGAGCCTAAACATTTCACCACTAGCAGTTTCTTTGCCTGTGACTTGATCAAAGACTCCTTTGATATCAGCGATAGCGCTCACGCTTTCATCTTCAGTTTTGTCATCAAAGGTGAGCTTGGGGATACCTGTGATGTCATCTGTCGTTCCTGCAGAACTCTTGATTTCATAGTTACCATCACCTTTGTTATAGAACTTGTAATCTCTAAAATTACCGCTGTATGTTTTAACAGCATTGACTTTATCTGCTGTAACAAGTTGATCGGCAAATTGAACATATTCAATGTTTTGAACCGTATCAACCCCATCAGGTGATGTGACTCTGGTATCTGTAATTTGAATAGTTGTTGCAGTCTTACTGATGGTGTAGTCGTTGAACTTTCCTGTGTAATTGATGGTGTCATCACCAGAACCACCATCGATCACATCAGCTCCACCACCACCTTTGAGATTGTCATTCTTTATTGTGCCATTAATTATGTCGTCGGAATCAGTACCCTCAATACTTATTTCTTGGCTACTAATCGATTTAGATGTATCTGAGATCGCAATCATTCCTGATGTGTTTGCGACACTATCAGTACGATCTGAGGTTGTATAAAGAGAAATTATTGGTCTTTCTTCTCCCTCTGTAGT
>QCHN01000002.1 GCA_003279565.1 Prochlorococcus sp. AG-402-C09 | reverse complement strand
AGATATTTTTCTACCTTGTGGAGTCATCAAAAGTATCCTTTTTTTATTGAGCTTTGGAATCTGATCAAAAACCGAAAAATAAGGTTCGGGCTTTAAGACCATTCCAGCGCCACCGCCATATGGTTCATCATCAACTTTTCTATAATTATCTTTTGCATGGTCACGAGGATTATGAATATGAATTGATGCGATCTTCTCTTCGAATGCCTTTTTTATAAGTCCATGATTAAAAAAATTTTTAAAAGCTTCTGGGAAAAGGCTTACTAGATCGAACCTCAATTTACTCATATGAATTAGCTCCCTTCATAACCAAACTCATTAAGCCGTGATGATTTACTTCTCCAGTCAGGAACAACTTTAACAAACAATTCTAAATAGACATTTCCATTAATTAAGGTTTGAATTTGCAGTCTTGATTCCTGGCCAATTTTCTTCAACATCGATCCACCTTTACCAATTAGAATTCCTTTCTGACTTTTTTTCTCAACACAAATAGTTGCAAGAATTCCTATTCTTGAATTTTCTTTAGATGTTTTTTTCGATGTTATATCTTCAATTTTATCAATAGATACTGCAACACTATGAGGGACCTCTTCGCGTGTATTTATCAAAACTTGTTCTCTTATAAATTCAGCCATCAAAAACTTCTCAGGATGGTCACAAGTCATATCACTGGGATACAACTGCGGCCCCAAAGGTAGTTTTTCTTCTATTTCATTAATCAATTCATTACATCCCTCGCCTTTAAGAGCGCTACAGCAAAAAACAGGCCAATTTGTACCCTCAAGCAAGTCTAAATATTCTTTCTTTCTTTCTTGAAATTGACTCAACTGAACAAGATCCCATTTATTCAAGGCAACAATTACTGGGATTTGTAAATTTCTAATCAAATTCAAAATAAATGAATCACCCATACCTGGAGAATAATTGGCTTCAAAAATCACTAAAACAGCATCCACCTCACCAATAGATCTTTTTGCACTCTGAACGAGTCTTTCACCTAACAAATGATGGGGTTTATGAATACCAGGGGTATCTACAAAAATAATTTGAGACTTTTTCTTCGTAAGTATTACTTTTAAACGATTTCTAGTCGTTTGAGCAATAGGTGATGTAATTGCTATTTTCTCTCCTATAAATTTGTTTATGAAAGTTGATTTACCAACGTTAGGTCTACCTATTAATGCAATAAATCCTGACTTAAAATCCTCTTGATTTAAATCTCCAAAAGACATTTTTCTTCTCTACGATTATCTATAGCCTTACTCTAAAAGGGTAATAAAACCATGAATGAACAGAAACCAACTTTTAAAGAGGCTATGGAAGCATCAATACTTTGGTGCCAAAGTTGGGAAAATGATGAAATAAGTGACGAAGTTATTTCTGATCGAATTGGCGAGCTCATTAAAACGGTTGAAGGTGCAAGAGGATTTTTTGTTGTAAGTCTCTCAATAGATTGTCCTTTAATGGATAGATTTCCTGATGCATTAATTTTTCAGTTAAGAAATTCTGGAGAGATTGTTGTTGACTTAACCGTAAAGAATCTTGCCATGAGTTCAGCAATGATAATTACACATCGAAAGAATAAAGATCCTCAGGAAATTCAATCAGAAAGAATAAAAATTCGGTGTATTGAATTACTTAAACTATTAGATACAACCAAGGTAAAAAAACGTTTAGATGTTTTACTTCAGGCAACAAAAGGGAAGGGAACGGACTTGTATTTTCTTAATAAATGGGGTTATAACGATGAGCAAATCAATGCAATATCGGAAAGTATTTATGCAGTTGCAACATAAAAAAAGAGCCTTTCGGCTCTTTTTTTATGTTTAATTGATTAGTCTCAATCTCTTCTGCCACCGCCCTGGAGAGCAATTATGAGACGAAGAATAAAAACAAATAAATTTATATAAGTTAAATACATTCCCAATGCTCCTGCTAGATACTGTTCATCGTTATATCTTCTTGGCATGGTATAAAAATCTACAAAAGACATCGCAACAAAAAGTACAGTTCCAAAGCCAGCAATCATTAATTCAAAGCCACTGCCTCCAAACATTCCTGGTGCAAATAAACCACCAATAAACTGGAAAACCATGGCGATAATCAAACCAAGCAACCCAAGACCAACGGCACCTTGCAAAGCTTGACCAACATTATCACTCATTTTTCTACCGACAGAAGATGCGATCACGAAAGTGATTCCAGTAGCAAATACAGCTGTTCCTATTGCACCCATTCCTGCGACTTGAATTGCCAGCCCAACTATCCCACTTAAAGTGAAACCAGTTAACAAGCTGAATCCTGTCAGCAGCGGAAGTGCTTTAGAGTTATTTGCATTGTTGGCAGCGCTACTTGCCATGAAAAATAGAACTATTTCAGCAATAAATGCGACTATAAATAGTGGACCAAATAAAGGATTGTTAGTTGCTTGTAAAGAAAGTCCACCTAAAACACCTAATCCAGTTAATGCCATTCCTCCGCCTACATAAGGCAAAGCTTTGTTTACTACATTTGGTCCAATAAGTGCACTTGATTGTGCTTCACGAATAGCTTGTTGAAAATTGCTGTTTGCTGGCATAACGCACCAGATAGTTAATAATAACTATTTTGGCACAAAAAAAATAACTCTCCATAAATGTGAATGCGGATCACCCTATAGTTTTTTCTTATCTAGTTCTGCGTAAGCATCAACAACACTTTGAACAAGTGGATGTCTAACGACATCTGCTGAGGTAAGTCTGCAAACTGAAATCCCTTTAACATTTTCGAGTAAATCTGCTGCTTCAATAAGTCCACTCATCTGTCCATATGGTAAATCTACTTGAGTTACATCTCCAGTGACGACCATCCTTGATCTTTCTCCAAGCCTAGTAAGTACCATTCTCATTTGGGCTGGAGTTGTATTTTGGGCTTCATCGAGTATCACAAATGATTCTTCTAAAGTCCTTCCTCGCATGTAGGCCAAAGGAGCAACTTCAATAACGTTTTTTTCTAAAAGTAAATTAGTTTTTTCTTGTCCAAGTAAGGAGTGTAGAGAATCATATAAAGGTCTCAAATAAGGATCTACCTTTTGCTGTAGATCTCCTGGCAAAAATCCCAATCTTTCTCCTGCTTCAACTGCAGGTCTTGTCAAAATAATTTTCTCAATTTTTCTCTCTGTAAGCATTCGCACAGCTAATAAAGTTGCTAAGAATGTCTTACCTGTTCCTGCTGGACCTAAAGCAAAAGTTAGATCACTTTTTTCCATGGCTTCTACGTAGAATTTTTGTCTAATTGTTCTTGGTCTTAAAAGATTTCCTCTTTGACTTCTAGCTAAAACTTTATTTGTTGTTTTGGCATGATCATTTTTTTTACCATGATCCAATGCTTCAGCCGCGGCATGTAAATCTACGGCAGAGACAATTTGTCCTTGTTCCCAAATTGGTCTAACTAATTCAACAATTGCTGCAGCTCTCTCTAATTGATTAGAATTTCCTTTTATTTCTAGTTGCAAACCCCTTAATGCAAAAGCAGCACCAGTAAGGTTTCCTAATCTGTGAAGTGTTGACTGAGCAGTGCCTGACAAAGCAGTAGCAGCGTTGGAATCAGGCAGATCTATACAAAAGCGACCTTCAGTGGTTGCTTCAGACATAAATTTTCTTGAAATTATTAATGTTCATCAAAACTTCTTATTCAGAAGTTTCCGATGCAGCTGCATCTTTTTTCTTTGCTGATCTCTCTTTTTCTTGTTTTTGCTTACCTAAAACTTCTGCTGGTCGAACTTTCTTTTCAAGGAGTCCTCCTTTTTCTAATAAAGTTCTTACTGCATCAGTAGGCTGTGCACCTTGTCCTAGTCGAGTTCTTAAAGCCTCAGTATCTAATCTAGTTTCTTTGGTTCTTGGATTGTAAAAGCCTAGTTCTTGTAGGGGGCGACCATCTCGCCTTGATGTGCTATTACAGGCAACTAGACGAAAACTGGATTCACGCTTTTTACCAAACCGCTTAAGGCGGAGCTTGATCATCTTCTATTTATTTGTAAGTGGATTGAACACAAAGGTTCTTCAATCTAATAATACTCCACAGATGATTAATTTAGCCTTTTGTTATCTCTAAAGATCACCAAAACCTTTCTTTTTCTTTACTGGTCGCTGTCTTCGGGGCGCAGAACCAGGAGCTCCTCTTCCTTTCCTTGATTGATATGGATTAGCGCCTGATGAGGGGACACCTGGGAGTCCTCCCATACCAGGGAGACCTCCTTCCATTCCAGGAAGCCCTCCTCCAGTAGACATCTGCTTCATCAAACCTCGCATCCTCTGGAAATCAGCAAGAACTTTATCAACGTCTGCTGGTTGATGCCCGCTACCACTTGCAACTCTTCGACGTCTTGAAGGTTGCGCTGCCAATAATTCAGGTTTATTCCTCTCCTCTTCTGACATTGAACCAATCATCGCCTCGATTTTTTTAAGTTGATCTTCTCCACTCCTAATCATTCCATCATCAATTTTATTCATCCCAGGAATCATTTTTAACAAGCCTCCTAACGAACCCATTCGCTTTATCATCCTCATCTGCTTTACAAAATCTGAGAAATCAAAAGTTGCTTCTTGAAGCTTCTTTTGCATGATTTCGGCATCAGCAATTTCAACTTCTTTTTGGGCTTTTTCAACAAGGGTTAAAACATCACCCATCCCTAAGATTCTGCTAGCCATCCTCTCGGGATAAAAAGGTTGGAGTGCCTCAACCTTTTCTCCAGTACCAATAAATTTGATTGGTTTTCCACTAATTTTTCTAATAGAAAGAGCTGCACCACCTCTTGAATCTCCATCTAATTTTGTGAGAACAGCTCCTGTTATTCCAACTTTTTCATGAAAACTTCTGGTAATGTCTGCGGCCTCTTGGCCAATCATTGAATCAACTACCAACAAAACTTCATCGGGTTGAACGGCCTCTTTAATACGAACCATCTCCCCCATCATTTCTGTATCAATTTGAAGCCGACCAGCAGTATCTACAAGCACAGTGTCAAATCCTTCTTCTATAGCTTTTTCCAAACCTTTTCTTGCAATTTCCTCTGGCTTTAAATTTGAACTTAAATTAAAAACCTCTACATCAATTTGATTCCCTAGAGTTACTAATTGATCAATAGCTGCTGGTCTGTATGTATCAGCAGCAACAAGTAATGGCTTTTGATTTTTTTCTTTAAGAAGTAATCCAAGTTTTGCTGTAGCTGTAGTCTTTCCAGCCCCTTGAAGTCCAGCCATTAAAATCACGGTTGGTTTTTCATCTGAATTTGCCAAGGGATCATTTTCTCCACCCATGACATTCACTAGTTGCTCATGAACTACTTGAATAAATTTCTGCCCAGGATTTATACCTCTAACAACTTCTGTACCAATTGCCTTGACTCTTACTTCTTCGATAAATTCTTTTACAACAGACAAACTGACATCTGCTTCTAAGAGAGCTCGTCTTACCTGCTTAAGTGCTTCATCAACATTTTCCTCAGAAATCTTAGCCTCACCTTTGAACGCCTTTACAGCATCTTCAAATTGATTAGTTAGTTCCTCAAACATTTTCTTAGAGTTACAGAATTAATTTTAAAAGTTATTTTTAATTCCCACTAATATAATCAACTATTTGCCAATTATTTTTATTTTTACCTATTATGTACTTTACTTTTAAGGAAGGATAAACACTTGCCTCTATAATTTCACCAGAAGAACTGATTTTTTTATCTTCATATTTCATTTCAACGTTCGCTTCTATTCTTTTATCTGTTTTTTTCACAATATCGATTGAAGTGATTTTCGCATCAATAATAATATTTTGACCTAAAGTATTGTATTTATTCCTTCTTGCAATTTCTATATTATATAAGTTTGGTGATGCCACATCAGAAAGAATTTCGCTTTCTAATCCCTTCAATATATCTGCTTTTCCCTTTAACCATGATTCAATAAGAAATTTAATTTCTTGATCTGTAGGAGAAGATGAGATAAGAGGAATTGATTGATTTATATCTAATCTTTCTTTATCATTAACTATTTTGGTTGATCCATTATCTTTAATTTTAATGCCTTCTGGTTTAACAACTTCTGAGTTCGAAATATTATTTAGATTATTTTTTTCTGATGGGTTTCTCTCTATGAGTATTCCCAAGCTTGTTCCTAAAATAAATAGACCAATAAATGCTAATGCACTTGTATAGAATGGTCGTTTTAATATGAAAGATTTAAAATCAGAGTTTTTGATCAATTCAAATGTTGAATAATATTTTGAAATTATCTTTTTAACTAAATTAGATCTTAAGAAAACTTCTTTACTTTGCAATCGTGATTTCAAAAACTTTTCTTTAAAATTATCATCCAAAGACCCACCTGGCATTTGTAAATCTCCAGGGGCTTCGTCAAGATTTTTTAATGAATTATTCTCAATTTCTTGTTCAGGGGCCAAAGCCGATAGGAATGAAAATCCCGCTTTTGCAATTCCTAATGCACCTTTTGTTTCCAACTGTTCTACATACAGCTGTACTTCTTGATTAGCAAACCAATCATCAAGATTTACAGCTTGTATTGAAATATCCTTAAAACCTACTAGTACATCTTTTTTTAACCAATTCCTGCAATAGTCACAAAGTGCGGCCAATGTCTCACCTGGATAATTATCTAACCAGTCTTTTAATTTCTCATCTGAACTGCTTCTAAAACGAGACTCTGCTTGTTTTACATCTCCTAATAAAAGATCAAGGCATCCAACTAATGGCATAGGGTCAAAACCATTAATGTTGATATTTCGAAGATATTTACGAGCCTCTTGCAAGAGTTCTGGTTTCCGATCAGAAAAGCCAGAAGCGATCAAAGCAAACGCAGCCAGAAAGCCAGCATCTTCGGAACCCCTTCGATACCAATTTACATAAAGTTTTGACTGCTCTTTTGCAGTTAAAAATCTTCTGATTTGGAGAAAAAATAGCTCAAAGTCACTCTGATTCAACCCTGCTATGTTTCCTGAATTTCTTTTCCCTTCGAGTCCGCCCCTTTTGTTAACAAAGTCTTCAAGAAAAATCAGGCCTTCCTGATGAGATTTTTCATCTTCCTTATCTCTACTTAATAAATCAAGAATTCTGTATGGAAGTAAATTCTCTAAATCAGACTCAAGGGTTTTTCTTTCTTCAACAAGCTTCCCCATCCTTTGAAGCAGTTGTATCCCTTCTTGGAGCAAATCGGCCCCTGAGGCGTATCTTCTGCTCGCCTGCTCATCAATAGAGGCGTCTCTGCAAGATAAAGCTGCTATGAGTGTTAGATCAGACTCCCTTCCACTGCCCAAAGCAGGGGCTTGTGGGGGCTGCAATGCTTTTTTTGCAAGCTTAAAAGCTTGTAAAGAAGCATTTGATTCCCACAAAAGAAGTAAACCAGCCACTTCTCGATTTGAAGACAAGTCAAGTCCAGAAGAACCCTCAATTAGAGCAAGTTCGTAAGATTGTCGTTCAGCAGGATTGGATAGAAGATCGGCAGACAGTCTTAGCAGCTCAGATCTCTGAGCTAAAACTTCATAGGTAAAGCCTTGCTTGGGAGGACGATCTAGCCTTAGCTGAAAAGCCCTTAGGACTTCTTCAGCGTTTGCAGAAGGGCTAACCCCCAATAAGCGAAAATGATCAATAGGTAATTCCAATCGCTACTAGGAAATCAGGAAAAAAGCTCTAGGCATCGTAAGGGGTTTTAACCATTTTGCATCCATTGACGCTTAAAGTCTAAAAAGGTTTGATAAGTGAATATGAACAAAGTCATCTCTCACAACCAGGGCAAAACCAGCCAAAACCCTTTTCAGCAAAGGGAACATGCCGACAGAATAAGCAAAATTTCTAACTCCAAGCCAGCTGAAATCAATAGAGAAATTGGTTTAAATCTTTTCAAAGATATGACTTTAGGAAGACGATTTGAAGATAAATGTGCAGAAATGTATTACAGAGGAAAGATGTTTGGATTTGTTCATCTATACAACGGGCAGGAAGCAATAAGTACGGGTGTTATTGGTGCAATGAAACGCAAACATGATTGGTTTTGTAGCACATACAGAGATCATGTTCATGCTTTGAGCGCTGGAGTTCCTGCGAAAGAGGTAATGAGCGAACTATTTGGTAAGGAGACAGGCTGCAGCAAGGGGAGAGGAGGTTCTATGCATCTATTTTCGAAAGAGCATCATCTTCTTGGAGGGTATGCATTTATTGGTGAAGGTATTCCAGTCGCACTTGGAGCAGCTTTCACAAGCAAATACAGAAGGGAGGCTCTTAAAGAAAATAGTGATTCTGTAACTGCAGCTTTTTTCGGAGATGGTACATGCAATATTGGTCAGTTTTATGAATGTTTAAACATGGCCCAATTATGGAAATTACCAATCATATTTGTAGTCGAAAATAATAAATGGGCAATTGGGATGGCCCATGACAGAGCAACTAGTGAAACAGAGATCTGGAGAAAAGCTTCTGCATTTGGGATGTCAGGAGAAGAGGTTGACGGGATGGACGTCCTAGCTGTGAGAGGTGCCACTCAAAGAGCCGTAGAGAGAGCCAGATCAGGAGAAGGGCCAACTTTGATAGAATGTCTTACTTACAGATTTAGAGGTCATTCATTAGCTGATCCAGATGAACTGAGATCGGAAAAAGAAAAAGAATTCTGGGCCCAAAGAGATCCATTAAAAAAGTTAAAAAAGGATCTAACTAATTCCGGATTAATCTCTAATGAAGAATTAAAAAATATTGAAAAAGAGATAGATATAGAGGTTAATGAAGCTGTTGATTTTGCTTTAAATGCACCAGAACCTGATCCTACTGAATTAACTAAATATATCTGGGCAGAGAACTAACTTAGAAAAATTCAAATACCACTAGGAAGCTTTCTCGTGAGGTTTCTCAATTTCCTAAGAGCTTTTAGCTCGACTTGTCTAACCCTCTCACGTGAAACCTGTAGGAGTCTTCCTATCTCTGCGAGGGTATGTCTCTCATTCCCTTCTAATCCAAATCTGAGTCTAATAACATGCTGTTCTTGTTCGCTTAAATGACTTAGCCACCTCCCAAGTTGCTCTTGATGGATTTTTTGTTCAACTTTATCTAGCGGCTCTTCTCCAGAGCCATCGGCTATTAGATCTCCTAAAAAGCTCCGACCTTCATCCCCATTAACAGGAGCATCAAGACTACTTGTAGTAAGAGCTTGTCTCAAAATCGAATCAAGTTCTTCTAACTCAATTTCCATTGCCTCAGCAATCTCAATACGACTAGGCATAGCTCCAAGCTTATGAGCTAAATCCAAACTGATTTTTCTAATAGTCGCTAATCTCTCACTTAAATGAACAGGGAGGCGGATGGTTCTTGACTGGCAAGCAATTGCCCTAGTCATGCTTTGCCTAATCCACCAAAAAGCATAAGTAGAAAACTTATACCCACGAGTAGGATCAAATTTTTCTACGGCTCTTTCTAACCCAAGAGAACCTTCCTGAACCAAATCAAGAAGTTCAAGTCCTTTTCCTTGATATTTCTTTGCAACGCTTACTACAAGCCGAAGATTGGCTTTCATCATTCTTTCTTTTGCCCTTCTTCCAATTCGAATCAATCTTCTTTGATGGGAATTAAATTCTTTACTCTGGTCTTTGATTTGCCCATCTTCGGTAAGATTCATCATGGTTTGAACTTGATTACCAAGCTCAATTTCCTCTGCAGGAGTTAAGAGAGGAACTCTTCCTATGGAAGATAAGTACCAACTAATTGGATCACTGCTGCGTCGTTTTTGAGATTCGGCAGGCTTGGGTGCAGATGAAACCATTGTTTCTTGACCCCTTACTTCAAAGTGGTAAGACTTTCCTACATAAATCGCGAAATAGGCCCTGGTTTCAAGAAGGCTTCAGATTCTGTTGATGATTAGTTAACAAATGGCACCAAATCGCCTATTTAAGGCCCCGAAGATGTTTGTTTCAAAACATTTCAAGAATTTTCTTTTTTTATTAATTCACCGAGAAAAGTGCAAATAGCACTTGCGGTGCTCCCCTTTGAGCAAAATTCGCCAGCATATGCATGCATCAATGCAGAGGCAGCGAGCAAATTTGTGTCCAATAGCTTCTTATTACTCACTAAGCCAATAGCTCCCATCCCTGAAACAAAACCAGCCAAGACATCGCCAAGGCCAGTTCTTGCAACACTTGAATTCACTTGTCCTATTTGCCAGGTTTTCCCTTTTGGATCAGAAATAACACTATGTGCACATTTTAATAAGACAGAAGAGCTGCAAATTTTTGCTGCTTCAATTCCAGCCCTTAAAGGATTCGAGTAATCAATAAAAGGGAATAGCCTTTTAAATTCATCAAGATGAGGGGTAAGCCAGGTAGGACCTTTTCTATCATTTAGCCATTTCCAACCTTTCGACGTTATGGACAAACGATTTATTGCATCAGCATCAAGAACAAGTAGTCCTTTGAAACCCTGTAATTCATCTCCAAAATAATCTTTCTCTTCTGCAATCCCTAATCCAGGTCCAAGCAAAATTGAATCAAACCTATTTAAATCGACTTCATCTAAAACCTTAGAAAAATCTGAAGAGCCGTCCTGATAAGTATTCAGATCTCCAAGCAATAAGACTTCAGGGTGAGTACTCCAAAGAGCAGATGAAACCGAATTAGGCAAAAAAGCGCTAACACTACCAGCTCCACTTGCTAAAGCGCCATTCAAGGCAAGCGATGCTGCTCCCCTGTATTTTTCACTCCCTGCTATCACAAGTAACCTTCCTCTCTCATATTTACTTTTACTTTTACTTGGCTTAGGCCAATTAAAAGTAGACAAATCTGAAAAGGAAATCCTTAAAGGCTGGGTTTCAGGAAGACCAGTCAAAATCTTATCTGGGATCCCGAGATCTATTCTCTCTAAATCACCTACAAAATCAATAGCTGAATCTTGAATCAAGCCAGACTTAAATAGGCCTAAAGATAATGTAGAAGAGGCTGTGCATGATGTATTTGATATTGAATTTCCATTGTCTGAATCCAATCCTGCCGGGACATCAATACTAATTAATTTATCAGGACTAAATGTCTTCTTCGATGTCAATAAGTGAACTATTTCATCAGAAATAATTCTTGATTGTCCTAATCCAAATAATGCCTCAATCCACAACAACTCAGAATTCGAATCGGGTCTATGCTCCAAGTTTTCAATCCCAATCTGCATTGCATAATCGAAATGTTTTTGTGTTAATTCTTTTTTCAATGGGAATGGACACCAAATGGAGATATCTACGCCTGCCATATAAAGTTCTCTTGCCACAACGAGTCCATCGCCTCCGTTGTGACCTGGGCCTACTAAAACGATTACACCATTTTCAATCAATCCTTGTCTGTCTAATATCCATGAAGAGATACCAATCCCTACTTTTTCCATCAAAGCTTCAACAGGCATACCCATAGAAAACATTTCTTTTTCTATGTTTTTCATCAGTTCTGAGGAAACCATCAAATGTTCCGAATCAGATTGAGGCCAATTCAAAATCAAAAAGCAACCAAACCCAATATGAATAGAAGCTACTATCAATGACCATGAATGTGGAAACAAGAGAAACAAAAAAAGTTTTAAATCATTTGACTTCGGAAGAAACAGTCGAGGAAACATTAACGAGACTGCAAACATTTTCTGGAAATCATTCTGTTGTGGTGGGGCTTTCCGGAGGCGTAGATAGTTCCTTAACTGCTGCTCTTCTCTGTGAAGCTGGCTGGGATGTCGTGGGATTAACTTTGTGGCTAATGAAAGGTAAAGGTTCTTGCTGCTCTGATGGGTTAATTGATGCTGCTGGGATATGTGATCAACTTGGCATCAAGCATCACATAGTTGACTCAAAAGAAATCTTTCAAAAAGAAATCATCAACAATGTCGTAAAAGGATACGAAGAAGGAATTACCCCTTTACCATGCTCACGCTGCAATAAATCAGTCAAATTCTCAGAAATGCTCAAATGGGTGAAAGAAAATAAAAATATCGAAAAGATCGCTACTGGACATTACGCAAGGATTAGATACTCAAACGAATCTTTCAATAAAAATGAACTTCCGAATGATGGAATTAAAAGACATAAGCTTTTAAGAGGTAAAGATCTCAACAAAGATCAAAGCTATTTTTTATATGATCTCCCTCAAGAAATTTTAGGAAAAACAATTTTCCCTCTTGGAGAATTAACTAAAGAGACAACACGAATCGAAGCTGCTAAATATTCATTAAAAACTGCCAAAAAGCCAGAAAGTCAAGACCTATGTCTTGCTGAACATTATGGATCAATGAATGCATTTATTGATAAGTATCTACCCCAAAAAGAAGGAGAAATTGTCCTTAAAAACGGGCAAGTTATAGGTTCCCATAATGGAGTTCAACATTTCACAATAGGCCAACGAAAGGGATTAGGCATTGCTTGGGAAGTCCCTTTACATGTTGTTGAAATTGATGCCTCTTTAAATAGAGTAATTGTTGCCCCGAGAGACGAATCTGGGAAGTCAAAATGTATTGTAAGAAACATAAATTGGGTATCAATTGAGTCACCTAAAGAACCAATTGAAGTTGAGGTCCAGATTAGATATAGAAGCAAAGCTGTAAAAGCAAAGTTAATACCAATTGTTGATAATACTAATGAAACTTATTGTTATAAATGTCATATTCATTTTGAAGAAGATCAATTTTCAATTACTCCTGGGCAAGCCGCAGTATTTTACAAGGGTGATTATGTATTAGGAGGAGGACTTATTTCAAAAGAATGTTAATATTAACTATACTTACGTAATCGCAAAACGCCTATTAGAGTTATAAAGATAACTGCAATAATAGGTAAATCAGAAATAATTGTATATAGTGTTTTCTTTCCATTTAATTCAAGATCAACGAGTTGAACAAGTTCTTTATTTGGTTTAAGAAGGGTATCAATTCTTCCATTACTTTTAATCAAGGATGTTGGCCCAGTATTGGAGACAGCTATTAAATTTTTTGATGTTTCAATACTCCTTAATTGAGCAATAGATAAAAATTGTCTCTGCAAAGAAATAGGATAGGGATCTAAATTTGCAATCACTAAGATCCATTTAGCCCCCTGATTTACTGCTTTAGCTATAGCTTTCCCATTACTCAATTCATAACAAATAGCACCTGCAAAAGAGGGACCCTCCCAATCAAGAAGTCTTGATGTATTCCCACTTTCAATTCCACCTACTGCAGAAAGGCCATTTTTCAAAAAGTTAGGCAATGCAGGAATCCATTCGCCCAGAGGGACTAATCTAGATTTGTCCAATACATCCGAAAAAGACTCTTCACCTGGATTAAAAACTAATAGTGAGCTTCGTAGAGAACCATTTATTTTTCTGAAACCTCCAGATAGAAATTTAATAGGAAAATCTCTTATCTTTGATCTATCAAGAGGCAACGTTCCTTCTGGAGCAATTAAAAAAGATGCATTCATTTCAATAGCATCAGTTAATGCCCTATTAACTTTTGAGGGCAAATTATTTATTTCTTCCTGACTAAATTTTTGTCTTATTGGAATATTTGTTTGCCACATCGCAACCTTTTCTACCGAATCAGTTGGAGAATCCACCAACAAGATAAATCCAAGTAAATGAGCTAAGGAAAAATAAGCAAAGCCAAGAATAATAAATTTCTTGGCTTTTTTTCTAGCTTGAAAAGCAATTGAAAGTTGCCATATCCACCATCCAGCTAAAAGATGGATGGTGGCCAAGCCGCCCGAACCTATCCATCTTGCTAATCCAGCCAAATATCTATCTTGTGGTAATAAACTTGGCCCTACACCCATCCAAAACAAAGGGCCTCTAGATAGTAGTTCTTCAGAAAGCCCCCATATTGTTGACAATAAAACGGCATAAATAAACTTATTTTCTAATTTAGAAAACTGAAGTCTTCCAGGAGCCAAAAAGCAACTCAAAGCTGACCAAATAAAAACCAGCCCCCCTCCAAAGGCTCCACAAAAAAGCCATATAAAAATGGTTATTGGTAAACTTAAATTTGAGCTTATCCCTACCCAACTAATTGGATGCAAAGATAGCAACCACTTATGACTCCATAAAATAGCCATCGCACCCCAACAAAAGCCTCCCCATGGATTTTTACTAGCAGGCCAAAGTAAAGATATTCCCAAAAGCATGAAAATATAATTGCCTTCACTAAGAGAGATTCCTGCTAGAGCTCCACCAGCAAAGGCTTTAATAAAAAGAGAATAGATATTATTCATAAATCCAATTTAATTAAATATACACCGACAAAATTCATACTCTCTGGTTAGTTATCTTTTAAATGGATGTAATTTGGGTATTAATCTGCAAGAATATTTTCGTGTACTTAATATTACTGTGAGAGAAATCTTAATTAGCTTCTCTGTTTGCCTTAGCTGCTTGATGATTGCAGTGATTAGCCAAATCATCTCACCGACTCCAACGAATGCCTTACAAATTGACCAACCAATCCAAGCGGATGTAAGGCAATCCACAAAAACCAGCGAGTCTGTAACTAATCCATTTGAATTAGACCCAGAAGACCCAAATCCATCACTTTTTACTATGGCTTCAGATAAAACCAGTGCAAGCAACTCTCCTCTCGGAGGAGCTGAGATAGGAGCATCTCAAGTAACTTCAAGTGGGCTAAAAATTACTGAATTAGTTTTAGGTGATGGTCAAGAAGCTACCCCAGGAACAAGTGTCTCAGTAAATTACAAGGGTACTCTTGATGATGGGAAAGAATTTGACAGCAGTTATGGGAGAGGTCCTTTTGAATTTTCTTTAGGTGCAGGGATGGTGATAAAGGGTTGGGATGAGGGAGTCGCAGGAATGAAAGTTGGAGGTAAAAGAAAATTAGTCATTCCACCAGAATTGGGGTATGGCAGCAGAGGAATAGGTCCAATCCCTCCTAATTCAGTTTTAACGTTTGAAGTGGAATTATTAGGTGTTAAGTGAGTTTCTTAAATTATTCAGAAAGCTCTAGATAAAGTTATGGCGTTTGTTGACAAACGCCATTAATGTAAAAAAAATAATGTTCACAAATTATTCTCAGATGTTGAGCGAAACACTTACATCAATCTTTAAAAAGCTTCCAGCAAAATCTGTTCACGCTCACTGTGACGGACCTTGCGGTGTATACGACCCTGCTTCAGCAAGAGTTGCCGCAGAAGCAGTTTTGTCTATGACAAAAAAACTTATTGCTCTAGCTCCAGCTGGTAACGATCAAGCCTCCATTTCAGCTTATAACAACACTTTTTCTCGCTTCGTTGCGATTAAAGAAGAAGAATCACAAAAGGCCAAAAAAGAACTTCTAATCCTCTGGACTGATTACTTCAAGCCTGAGCACTTAGCTACATATCCAGATCTTCATGACACTTTTTGGAAAGCAGCAAAGCTTTGTAGTGCATGCAAGGTAAATATTGATCAAACCAAGGCAGAAGAATTATTAGCAGCTGTACAAAAGATTCACTCGATGTTTTGGTCATCAAAAGGTAGAAGTGATAGCTGGGTTACCGCAAGCTGATAAAAGTCTTTTCCACAAGCCAGACTTATTTACTTTATTTACTTTAATAATCGGTTACCGACAACATTTACGTGTTGTCGGTACTTCTATGGAAAGAACTCTTAAAGAGGGCGATTTAGTAACTTATACAAAGTTAAACCCAAAAAATATTGACTTAGAGATTGGCGATATCGTCGTTGCCTCTCATCCAAAAACAAAAAATAAGTTAATAATTAAAAGAATTCATAGGATTTATCAAAATAAATTTGATTTAAGGGGAGACAACTCATTATCAAGCACTGATAGTCGAGAATTGGGTTTATTTGAATTAGATTTAATCATTGGGAAAATAGACAAAATCTTTTCTAACTAGGCTTATGAGATTGGCTAAGATATTGTCCCTAATTTATAAGTTACCAATTAACTTTTTAACTCCACCTAATATATCTTCCTGTGACATAAGAGATTCACCAACTAAAACAGCATCAGCCCCATAACTCTTCACTAAATCCAAATCCTCACGATTAAATAAACCTGACTCGCTTACCAAAGTAATAGAATTTTCCTTGATTTGGTTAGCATAATTCTTGGCCAATTTCTTTGTAACCTCAAGATCAGTTTTAAAACTCTTTAAATTTCTATTATTAATACCTATTAAATTAAATACATTAATATTTAGTACTCGTTCAAGTTCTTCTGAGTCATGAACCTCTACTAATATTGTAAGTCCCAAATTTTCAGCGACCTTAGATAAGTACTTTAAATCAGAATCAGTCAGAATTGCCGCTATCAAAAGTGCAGCATCAGCACCAGCAGCTCTTGCTTGGTAAAGCTGATAGGGGTAAAGGATAAAGTCCTTACATAGGATTGGGATTATGATTTCCTTTCTAACTTCCACTAAGACATCAAAACCACCTTGAAAAAATTTTTTATCTGTTAAGACCGATATGCAGTTAGCACCCCCCTCTTGATACATTTTACCTATCATTTTCGCGTCAAAGTCTTCTCTAATTATCCCTCTACTTGGACTAGCCTTTTTTATTTCTGAGATTAGTGCTGGTTTCGAATTACTATTTCTTAATGCATCTATGAAATTTTTTGTTTTTGGTAAATCCTTGATCTTTTTCTTTAAATCTTCAAGCGAAACTTTTTTTCTTGCAATCTCAACTTCTAGATGTTTTTCCCAAACAATTTCCTCCAAAATATTTTTAGGTTTTGAATCTGGATGAGGAATTGCATACTCTAAATTAGCTACTTTTATACTTGGGTTAGGAGGTCTTCTTCTAATTTCCATAATTTAAATAATTAATGATCTATAAAGATAAAATTTGATTTACTACTTCTTTATTTGTAAAGATGCCTGCTTATAAGCAACCTCTACAACTTCGCTTAATGTTGGATGAGTATGAACTTCTTTTGCTAAGTCATTAACTCGTTGTCTTCTAGAAATTGCATTAGAAACCTCTTGTATGAGATCAGCCGCATGTAATCCATAAATATGAGCCCCAAGGACCTCTCCCGTCTCTTTATTAAAAATCAACTTCATAATTCCATCACTTTCTAATTCAGCCAAGGCCTTAGAGTTCGCTTTAAAATAACTTCTAACAATTCCAAGTTCAAAACCTTCGTTTTTCGCTAGATCTTTTGCTTCTTCTTCCGAGAGTCCAACGGAACTTATCTCAGGGTGAGTAAAAGTCGCTGCAGGAATACTTCTGTAGTCAATTTCTATTGCTTTTCCTAAAATATTTTCTACAGCAATACTCCCTTGCGCTGCAGCGGTATGGGCCAACATCAACTTACCCGTAACATCTCCGACTGCCCATAGATTAGAAACCGGTTTTTCATTTACCAATACTCTCATCTGATCATCAATTGGAATAAAACCTCTAGTTGTTTCAACTCCAACGGATTGTAGATTTAGATTTTCAGTCGACGGTACTCGGCCTGTTGCGACCAGAACAGCGTCAACTTGCAACTCCTCAATTACTTCTCGACTCTTTGCATCTGTAAGCTCGACCTCGACAGGACAACCTGGCTTAACTTTAGTAGCGAACACACCAGCTCGAGTTTCAATATCTCTTTTATCAATTAGGTTTCTTGAAGCAATTTTCGTGATATCTGGATCAAAAGTAGGCATTACTTTATCAAGAGCTTCAATCATGGTTACCTCACAACCTAAAGCTGTATAAATATCAGCGAATTCCAAACCTATATAGCCACTACCAATTATTGCAATCCATCTTGGCAACCATTCTAAATTAATAGCCTCATCACTTGTAAAAACAGTTCGTCCATCAATTTCAATTCCAGGCGGTACAAAAGGGTCTGAGCCTGTAGCTAAGATAATATCTCTAGCAGAAAAAATTCTATCAACTCCATTAGTTTCTCTTAAACCGACCTTTTGATTGCCTTCTAAACGTCCTTCTCCTCTAAGTATCTCAACTCCAGATCTTTCCAATGTTTTAGTTAGATTTTTTCGAATTGTCTCGACTAAATTTTTTGCATGTTCGGCTATTTTTTTACGTTCAAATCTAACCGGAGCCGAATGTATCCCAAACTCAGCAAGATGAGGAACATCTGCAAGCTCACGAACTTTACCACTGGCAGCTAGTAATGCTTTAGAGGGGACACAGCCTCTGTTAACACAGGTCCCACCCATATCTCTTGATTCGACAATCGCCACTTTCAAGCCAGCCTCTGCCGCATGTTTAGCCGCATCAAAACCTCCATATCCAGCGCCGACAACAATCAAGTCAAAGTCAAAAGAAATTACACTCACGATTTTTTTTGGATACCCTTAACCATTTTTACTCTTTGTCGCTCCAACAAGAGAGGAACTGCAGCAGATGCCACATTAAGTGAATCAACTAATGAGCTATGAGGCAACGTAACAAAGTCTGTACAACATGCTTCAATTGAAGCATGAACACCTGAACCCTCATTACCAAGAACCAATACTGTAGGGAGATCCCAGTCTAATTCCCAATAAGGTTTCACTTTCTTAGCAGTAATTTTATTTGGTGAAATTGTTCCTACTACTTGGTAATTATCATCAATTGCAATATTGAGTTTTGAAACAAGCATTTCAATACTTGAAGAAGATGAATCTCCAATCCGTTCAAAAGGCATATGAAGAACTGAGCCAGCGGAGGATCTTAAAACCTTTTGATTAAGTGGATCGGCTCCAGAAGCTAACCACATAACTTCATATTCACCAGCAAGAGCTGATCGAAATAAATTTCCCAAATTACCTGGATCTTGAATCCTATCCAAAGCCAAAATATGTTTAGGGGCTTTCCCCGATTTTGGTAACCCTTGCATTGGGAATATCGCCGCGACACCATCAGGTGTGACTGTTGACAAAGATGTTTCTAAAACGTTTTTGGTTACTAGGGTTAACAAAGTTCTTGAATCTATTTTTTTTAAAATTTCCTCATGCTGATCACACCATTCAGGAGTTGCAACAACTTCTGTTGGCAAAAAATTTGTTTTCAAAGCCTCCTCTAACAAATGAGACCCCTCAAGCAAAAGAGAAGAATGCTCTTCACGTCCAGTTTTTTTTAAAAGTCCCCTTAATTTTCGAACCAAAGGGTTTCTTTTACTTGTAATCAATGGCGAATATGAATTATTAATTTTCTAACCTCAAATTATTTAATTTTTGAAAAGCAGAAAAGTTTCTTGCATTAAAAACCACTTATTTTCTTATTAAATTCAATAAAAACTACATAAAAATTTTATTCAAACTTTCAAAATTATCAATATTTAATTTGAACCCATCAATTTTCAATAAGGTTGACTGGACTATTTGAAATCCACTTGGCATTATGGCTGGGTAAGCAGTTCGCTCCAATATGAGTAGTGTGGCGACGATTAAAAGGAATATTATTCCGCCACATCTGGAGGTAAAAGGAGGGCGTCCGCTTAGTGGGATCTTAAAAGTTAGTGGGGCAAAAAATTCTTCGCTAGCTTTAATGGCTGCGGCGCTTCTTACGAAAGAAAAACTCCTCATTCAAAATGTCCCACAACTTACGGACATTGAAGTCATGTCAGAGATTCTCCGTAATTTGGGCGCAAAGTTAACTAAAACAAATAATTCTATCGAAATTAATTCAGAGTCCATTCAAAATGTTGAATTACCGTATGAATTAGTTCATAGCTTGAGAGCAAGCTTTTTCTGTGTTGGCCCCTTACTTACAAGACTTGGAGAAGCAAAAATTCCTTTACCTGGTGGTTGCAATATTGGAGCAAGACCTGTCGATGAACATATCAATGGACTAAAAGCTTTAGGAGCGGAAGTTGAAGTTATAAATGATGTTGTAAAAGCTAAAGTTTCAACCAAAGACAAAAGATTACTTGGAGCGAATATTACTCTTAAATATCCCAGCGTTGGAGCCACGGAAACCATCTTGATGGCTTCTTGCTTAGCTTCAGGCAAAACAACAATATCGAATCCAGCTAGAGAACCAGAGATCCAGGATCTCGCAAAAATGCTTAATTCAATGGGAGCAAAAGTTTTTGGAGCAGGAACGAAAAGAATCACAATCCTTGGAGTTGAATCTTTAAGCGGGACTTCTCATTGTGTTATTCCAGACAGGATAGAAGCAGGAACTTTTCTTATTGCTGCAGCAATAACACGATCGCCTCTCATTATTGGTCCAGTAATCCCAAATCATTTGAGCGCTGTTATTTCAAAATTAAAAGAATGTGGCTGTTCAATATCTCAACATGGGAATCATCATTTAAAAATCATTCCAAGAGAGATTTCAGGAGTTGATATAACAACAAGTCCATTTCCTGGCTTCCCAACTGATCTTCAAGCTCCATTCATGTCATTAATGGCCACAGCGAAAGGTTCAAGCATCATCAAAGAAGAAGTTTTTGAGAAGAGAATGCAACATGTTTTGGAGCTAAATAAAATGGGGGCCTGTATTTATCTAGAAAGCAATACTGCTCATATAAAAGGAGTTAAAGAACTTATGGGTTCAAATGTAGAAGGTGGAGATTTACGTTCTTCTGCTGCCATTATCCTTGCCTGTCTCTCCGCGAAAGGAAATAGTATTTTCACAGGCCTCGAGCACTTGGATAGGGGGTATGAAAAATTAGAAGAAAAATTAACTAATGTAGGTTCTATTATTTCTAGGAAATTTGATCAAACAACATCTCAAAGTTCTTTCTCTAACAAAATAATTAGTGAAGACAATATTGATACTCAAAAAAATGCAGCTTAGTTTCATATTTTTGCTAGTTTTGACATAAAATAAACACATGGGAGCGTGGTGGAATTGGTAGACGCACCGCACTCAAAATGCGGCACCTTCGGGTTTGTCGGTTCAAGTCCGACCGCTCCCACTTCATTGATGAAAACTTACAATCGTTTCCCTTTAGACCTTATTAGGGGCAAAGGCTCATGGGTGTGGGACAAAAAAGGCCAGAAATATCTTGATGCTGTGGCTGGCATTGCAACTTGTTCACTAGGCCACAGTGATAAAGCATTAATCAAATCCTTATCAAAACAATTAAAAAGGCTTCAACATGTATCTAACCTTTACGGGATTCCAGAGCAAGAAGAACTAGCTCAATGGTTAACTTCACAAAGTTTTGCCAAGAGTGCATTTTTTTGTAATAGCGGTGCTGAAGCAAACGAAGCTGCAATTAAATTGGCAAGAAAATATGGGCATATTGAACGTAATATCGACAATCCAGTCATTCTTTGCTCAAAGGAAAGCTTTCACGGAAGAACACTCGCAGCTGTAAGTGCTACAGGCCAGCCGAAATACCACAAAGGTTTCGAGCCAATGGTTCAGGGATTTCAGTTTTTTTCTTATAACGACAGTGAATCTTTTGAAAATCTATTTGATGATTTAGAAAAAGCAGGTCCACAAATTGCAGCTGTATTTATTGAACCTATACAAGGTGAGGGGGGAATAAATATTGGAAAAAGATCATTTTTTGAGCTCTTAAGAAAAAAATGTACCCACAGCAATGTTTTGTTGATATTTGACGAAGTCCAAACTGGTATGGGAAGGACAGGTACTCTTTGGGGATATGAACAACTAGGTATTGAACCTGATGTTTTCACTCTAGCCAAAGGGCTTGGTGGGGGTCATGCTATTGGAGCTCTATTGGTTAATCAATTAGCTGATGTCTTTCAGCCCGGTGATCATGCCAGCACTTTTGGAGGGAATCCTTTCGCTTGCAGAGCAGCTCTAACCGTTGGGAAAGAAATACAAAAAAGAGACCTCCTAAATAAAGTCACAGAGAGAGGTGCTCAATTAAAAGAAGGATTAATTAAACTTTCAAATAAATATTCAGACATATTTGTTTCCACTCGAGGCGTTGGGCTTATTCAAGGTCTCGTTATAAAAGACAATATCAAAATAACATCTCTTGATATTGTCAAATCCGCCTTAGAAGAGAAACTACTTTTAGTATCAGCTGGTGTAAAAGTATTAAGGATAGTCCCTCCTTTAACTATTACAAAAAAAGAAATCAACGAGCTTTTATCGAGACTAGACAAATGTCTGATGAATCTTTCATAGCAGAATTGAATTTCATTTTTGAAAGCAAGAGCAAAGAATATAAAAATATGAATCTGGGCATAGATCGTATGTCATTGGCTATTAAAGCTATGGGAGATCCCTGCAAAGAAACACCTGCTATTCATATAGCAGGAACGAATGGAAAAGGCTCTATTGGTGCTTTTATTAATAGTGTTCTTAGCTTAGTAAATATCAAAACTGGAGTTACCACCTCTCCCCATTTAGTTGATTGGGTCGAGAGAATATGTATAAACAAGACTCCAATATCAAAAGAAGAATTTCAATCATTAAGCCTGTCTCTTTCTCCAATTGCAAAAAAATATAGACTGACTCCTTTTGAATGTGTTATTGCAATAGCACTTAAATATTTTACTTTAAGGGAAGTTGAACTTCTTATCCTTGAAGTAGGGCTTGGAGGTAGACTTGATGCAACAACCGCGCATCAATACAGACCTATCATTGCATTTGGCGCTATTGGGCTTGATCATTGTGAATACTTAGGCGATAGTCTAGAAAAAGTAGCTATTGAGAAAGCAGCTGTAATAACTACAAAAAGTACTGTCATTACAGCTACTCAAAACAATATTGTAAAAAGAGTTTTCGAAGAGACTGCCAAGAGGAAACAAGCAGTCATTCATTGGGTAGATCCAATTCCGTCAGATTGGGAACTCGGTCTATCAGGAGCGATACAGAAAGAGAATGCAGCTGTAGCCAAAGGGGTTATTGAATCCTTAAAAAAGATTGGATGGAATATTTCTGAAGGACAACTTCGAGAAGGCTTGTCTCTTGCTAAATGGCCTGGAAGACTTCAAACAACAAAATGGGAAGGGATGCCTATCGTTGTTGATGGAGCACATAATCCTCATGCAGCTAAGCAATTATCAATTGAAAGAGACGCATGGACTGATCAAGAAAGTGGAATTATTTGGATCCTAGGGATTCAAAAACGAAAAGACATAATAGGCATTTTGCATAAGCTAATTAGAAAAAAAGATTTAGCTTGGATAGTTCCTGTCCCAGGCCAACAAAGCTGGTCAAAAGATCAAATTTTAAGTTTTTGCCCTGAATATAAAAACCAAATCAAAGAAGCCTTTACTGTTGAAGAAGTTTTGTCAACACTTAAAAAACAACATAGATGGCCATCTCCACCACCTATCATTTCAGGATCGCTCTATTTAATAGGTGACCTTTTTCAAAGGAAAATATTAATAAATTAAATTGTTTAAAAATATAGCAATTAAATCAATTGACTTTTAGATTCCACCCTTTGAGTTTACCTGGATTAAGAATCCCTTTTGGATCAAAGTTACTCTTAGCTTGCACTTGATCAGAATCAATTACACCTAGGCCTCCATCTTCAACAGTGATTGTATGCGGATTGAAAATCACTGCACCAAGGTCTTTGCATTGAGTGATTAATTTATTCATAGCTTCTTCACCTTGCCACTTAACAAGAGGAAGTGAAGCTAATCTTTGAACTCCATTTTGACGAACACATTCCAAATGCCATAAAAGATTTGATCCCCACTCGGATTTCAATTCTTTCATCATTTCTAACTCAGGCTGAGGAAGAAGCATTTGCAAATATGTCCAATTAGGATCAATCCCACGCATATGCAAAGTAGTATGGTTCCAAGAAAGCTCTCGAAGGCCTGTCCCTACCTTAAGATTTTCAGGACCTAAGTCATCAAAATCTGCTCCAGCCGATTTTGCAAGTCGCTCAATGGTACTAACACCATCAGGTGAGACTAATAGTAAAATTCTATGATTGGTTGAAGGTTTGCCAGATCCAAAGGGAAGATAATTAACAATTTCTTTCTCTAACAAAGTTCCCAAATAAAGCTCCAGTGCTCCACAACTAAATCTGCTTAACA
The DNA here is from genome assembly GCA_003279565.1 of Prochlorococcus sp. AG-402-C09. Taxonomy (GTDB): domain Bacteria; phylum Cyanobacteriota; class Cyanobacteriia; order PCC-6307; family Cyanobiaceae; genus Prochlorococcus_B. Next base: position 166,208 of record QCHN01000002.1, on the reverse strand, counting down.
AGTCAACCGCTTGATCAAAATCAAAACAATCGACTACTATTTGTTGCCATTCAATATATGGAGCAGTTGTCAATGTCAATGCAGTAATTATTCCGTTAGTTCCATAAGCATGATTTAAAGCTTCAGAATTGTTTGCATTCAATTCAAGTTTCCTTGGTGAATCCTCAGTCGTTATTACTTCTAAGGCCTGCAAATGCCCAGGATCTCTAAGGAACCCCCAGCGAACGGATCCTATTCCACCTGAACCACCAGCAATAAAGCCACCAATGGAAGCGCTTCTCCATGTACTCGGAAGCAAACGTAACTGACGACCATGTTTAATCAACTCATCATTAATATCTCTAAGCAAACAACCAGGTTCAACTGTAACTTCACCTGATTTTGAATCGAAATTTCTAATTTTCCGAAGACCAGACATAACCATAACGACTCCACCGTTAAGTGGAACACATTGACCATAATTCCCTGTTCCAGAACCTCTAAGGGTCAAAGGAGTTGAATACTTATTACACATTTGAGCCACAACAATAATTGCATCTACCGAAAGCGGTCGAACGACTATGTCAGCCAAGCAATCTTTTAATTCATTAATCAATATCGGTGAATACTCAAAGAAATCTTTAGAGAACCTTTTTAAATCACTAGTTTTTTGATAGATCTCTAGATCAGGTACTGATTTTAGTTCACTTAAAAGCAATTCTACTTTCTCTTTATTAGTCATGGATGAGAATTATTGTATGTTGATTTTTTGTTTTTAGGCAATTCATTCAAGAATTCACCATTAACTACTACTCTTCTTTTAGGTCTTTCAGACAAAGCTTTTACCCAACTATTTGAATCTAACAAAATAAAATCTGCAGGACTGCCACTTTGAAAAAGGCCATCCCATTTAAGGCTAAGTAAATCTGCTGGAGACCAAGTAAATGGAGAAAGGCCCAATCTGTCCCAGGGAGATAGATGAGCAATTGGCATGGAAAACGACATTAAATTTATAGGATCAAAATTAGATAGAGGGAACCATGAGTCATTTATATTGTCTCCTCCTACAGACACATCGACTCCAGCTTTTTGAAGTTGAAAAATCGGTGCTAGTGGTCTTTTCGTTAAAGTGGATCGATCTTTTCTTCCTAAAAGCCAAGAATTAGTTAATGGTAAAGCAACTACTTTTAATCTGTTCTTAGCCATTTTGTTCGCTAAAAATGAAATCTCCTTTTCTCTTAACAATCCCATGCTGCTTAGATGACTACAAGTTATTGATATCTCATTTTTAACTTGGCCTAATACTTCTAGAAGTAATTTCAATCCCCCAGCTGGGCAAAATTGAGACTCATCAATATGAAGATCGATATCACACTTAAGTCTATTTGCAAGTTGCACTAGGTGAAGTAAGGACTTAAAAGTCTTCCTCTTATTGAAAGGAGGCGCTATCACCCCACCTAAAAGATCTCCGTTGGAGGCAACTCTTTGAGCTAAAAGCTCACCTTCATCACTTTGCCAAAAATCTAATGGAACCAAAGCCACAAACTGTAAAAAGAATTTCTCTTGCCATTTTGTTCTAATACTTTCTATCAGATCCCAATCTCTCATTGCTGTTTTTCCATAACTATCTATGTGAGATCTAATTGCCCTAATCCCATTAACAAGAGCTAGATTGAGACACTTCTCAACTCTGAAAATTAATTCTTCTTCGGACCTCAATTCATATTCACGGAGATTTGCTTCTAAAGCTTCTTGATAACTACCCCTCAAGTTAGGTGAACGTGACCATGAAAATGCTTTATCTATATGTGCATGAGGTTCTACAAATCTTGGCAGAAGGATTTCCTTAGGGACTTTTGAAGTTTCTTGCAAGCCCCCAATTGATGTAATTGCTCCATCTCGCCACTCAACCTGAACAGAGGACAAACCTTCTTGATCAATTGAGGTTCCTAACAAATCCTGTCCATTACCAATCAAGCATCTTGGAACAAGAACATCTACTCGCCCAGACTTTGGAGGACTTGCAATCAATTCAACATCTTTTGCGAAATTCACTTTTGAATAGATTTAAATCCCGAGCTTTTACTATTACGGGTTCTACTTACACAGTAACTTCAATACCTGTCAATTGCGTTTTGATCAAGATATAAAAAGTGATATTTTTAATCCATACTATCTACAATAGTCACAAGCTAAATTTTTTTACCAAAATCATTTTGGAATTTCAAAATGACAAATCATTGGTAGATTAAAAGCACAAGGCGGGCGTCGCCAAGTGGTTAAGGCAGCGGCTTGTGGCGCCGCTATTCGGGGGTTCGAATCCCCTCGCTCGCCCTTGAACATATTTAGGACAATCTCAAAAATCTTTTTCCCCATGGAAAAAAATTAATCTGCGATGACAACAACCATAGCTCCTACTAAACAAAACAAGTCTTTTAGAACCCATAGAGGAAGCTACTGGATTACCACTTTCGGTTGTCAAATGAATAAAGCTGATTCAGAGAGAATGTCAGGCATTTTGCAAACGATGGGATATGAGCTTGCAGAAGAGGAACTTAAAGCGGATTTAATTCTCTACAACACTTGTACTATTCGTGATAATGCTGAGCAGAAAGTTTACAGCTACTTAGGAAGGCAAGCTAGAAGGAAAAAATCAGATCCTAATTTAAAAATTATCATTGCAGGATGCTTAGCTCAACAAGAAGGGGAAACGCTTTTAAGAAGAGTTCCTGAAGTAGATCTTGTTATGGGACCTCAGCATGCAAATCGACTGGAGACTCTTCTTAATCAAGTTGATAACGGACACCAAGTGTTAGCGACTGATGAACAGCACATTTACGAAGACATTGCTACAGCGAGAAGAGAGAGCGCTATATGCGGTTGGGTTAACATTATTTATGGATGCAATGAGCGATGCACTTATTGCGTAGTTCCCTCCGTTAGAGGTAAAGAACAATCACGAACACCGCAAGCTATTAAACATGAAATAGAAGAATTAGCGAGAATTGGGTACAAAGAGATAACCCTTTTAGGGCAAAATATAGATGCTTATGGCAGAGACTTTAAAGCTTACGAATTCAATAAATCTGGGAAATTAACACTTTCATATTTATTAGAATATATTCATGATATTGAAGGAATAGAGCGTATAAGGTTTGCCACAAGTCACCCTAGGTATTTCACGAAAGAATTAATAGATGTATGTGCAAAACTTCCTAAGGTATGCGAACACTTTCATATCCCAGTCCAAAGTGGAAGTAATAAAATACTCAAAAATATGGGTCGAGGATATACTGTTCAAACCTATAAAGAAATTGTAAATTATATAAAACAAATAATGCCTGATTCGTCAATTACTTCTGATGCAATTGTAGCTTTTCCTGGAGAGACGAGAGATGAATTCGAAGAGACGCTATCACTTATAGAGGATGTTCAATTTGACTTGGTCAATACGGCAGCCTATTCTCCCAGACCAAATACTCCAGCTGCCTTGTGGCCAAATCAATTACCTGAAACAATAAAAATCGATCGACTAAGAGAAATTAATAATTTAGTCGAAAATACTGCAAAGAAAAGAAACTTAAGGTACAAAGACTCTTTACAGGAAATACTCGTTGAGAGCATAAATTCTAAAGATAATTCCCAATTACTTGGAAGAACTAGAACAAATCGACTAACATTTTTTCCAAAGTCCTCAGTTGATAGCAAATCACCTCAACCTGGAGAAATAGTGAATATAAAAATCAATGAAATACGTCCATTCTCATTAACTGGAATCTTATTATAAATGTTAATTAATTTAATAAACTATGTTTATAGAATATTGAGAACAAAATAGACATGACGAATAAAAAGCAAATTATAGGACTAGTTTTTGGTGGAGAATCAAGTGAACATGAAGTTTCTATTAAATCAGCTGAAACTATTTACGCCGCCTTATCTCATTCTTGCAATATTGAACGTTTTATTGTAAATCCAATTTATATAGACAAGAATGGTTTTTGGGAGGATTCAGAATACTCAAAGTCAATTTTATTAGGAGAAAAAGAATCAACTAAAACAATAAAAAGAAATAGAATTACTATCAATAACCTAACCAACTTTCCAAAAGAAAGTGACGAAGTTGATGTATGGTTTCCTGCATTGCATGGCCCAAAAGGGGAAGATGGAGTTATTCAGGGATTATTTAAATTAACAGGAAAGCCTTTTGTCGGATCAGGAACTCTTGGTTCATCATTAGGCATGGATAAAATAGCAATGAAATCAATTTTCAAATCATTCAATCTTCCTCAAGCTCCATATATTTATTTACACAAAGATAATTTATCAAATGAACTATTTATAAATTCTGTTTTTGATAACATAAAAAAAACAATAAACTATCCATGTTTTGTTAAGCCAGCAAACCTGGGTTCCTCTATCGGCATAACCAAAGCATACTCACAACAAGAACTAATTACTGGGCTAGAAATTGCAGCACAACATGACGAAAGAATCATAATAGAAAAAAATATTGAAGGGAGAGAACTTGAATGTGGAGTATTAGGAAAGTCCATAATGAAATCATCAGTTGTTGGCGAAGTTAAATTTCAAACTGATTGGTATACATATGAGTCAAAATATAATGAGCATTTAAGCACTACAATCATCCCAGCTGATTTGAAAATAAATATATCTAATAAGATACAAAAGCTTGCTATTGAGGCATGTAAAGCTATTAATGCATGTGGTTTAGCGAGAGTCGATTTCTTTTATGACGAGAGAACAGAACAGATTTATATAAATGAAGTCAATACTTTGCCAGGCTTTACTAAAACAAGCATGTATCCAATGTTGTGGGAAGCGTCTGGATTAAAAATAGAAAAACTTGTTGCTAGTCTCATAGATACAGCCAGAGAATGAATTAACCATGACATTTTTAGATCTCTTTTTCAAAAAATGATTCACGGTCTCCTTTGGTTGCCACTATTGATGGCTTTTATTCTCATTGCTTCCCTTGGCTGGATAGAGAGAAGGCGACAGAATCTATACTTGATTTGGGCCAAAGGGTCGGAGCTTGCCAAGCTTGATGGAACAGGAGCCGCTCGATTGAAAGCTGGTATTTTATGCTGGAGTAGCTTTGAGGCTGGTAGCTTCAAGGAGGAAGCAACTTTTGAAGTTAAGAAATTAGAAATGGTTGAGCTAATGGCTCTCAGTTCAGGGGAGGCACCTTTAACAAAAGAATCTGAAGGTCGATGCCGACTCAGACTTGTTGGTTCAGGTAAAGAAATAGATGTGCCTTTTTCAGATGCTGAACGTGCTCGTCAATGGATGGACAAACTTATGTCCAGGGCAAGATGCGACCTTTGAAATCAAACAAAAGAAGAAACAGAAAATCAAATAAAAACAATCGATCATCCACTGAAAAAGTCTCGTTTATTATTCAAAATAAAAATTTTTTAATTGAACTTTGGCAATTACTTTTTTTTTCAAGCACTTCAATTTTTCTGATTCTTATATTTTTAAACCAGGCTTGGAAACCAATAAGTTTTGATCAGACTAAAATCATAGGACTATCTGGAATAACAAAAAATGACATCAAAATAACAACCAGTATTTTTTATCCTAAAAATTTGTTGGAATTAAATCCAAAAGAAATTGAATCTTATTTAACAAAAAAGCTACCGATTAAAGGAATTTCAGTAAGCCGAAAGTTTTTCCCTCCTGAAATTCATTTAAATATTCTAGAGAGAGAGCCAATCGCTTTTGCGACTAAAGTTTTTCCAGAAAGAATAGAAAAAGGAATGATTGATATTGAAGGATCTTGGATACCACTTCAATTTGTAAACAAAAAAAAACAAAGCAAAATAAAATTATCTATTGAGAATTGGAATCCAAATAAAAAAAAAGCAATTATTCAAATAATAAAAAACAGATTTCTTTTTCAAAGCCCTCTTCAAAAAATCAAAATAAATCCTCTTCAAGAAATCAGCCTAAAAACCGAGCACTTCGATTTAGTCCTTTTAGGGACAGGCACTGATCGTTTAATCGAGCAAATAAACAAACTCAACGCGCTACAAAAATCATTACCAAATCTTTTAATCAACACAAAAGTAACAGTCGTGGATCTCAAAGATCCAAGCAAACCAGAATTAAAAATAGAAAAAATACTCAATCATAAAAAGTAAAAGCCTTGCTATGACAAGAATTTCTGGAAATTTTTAATATGATGAGGGCAATCAAGGGTTGATCATGGAAATTAATTTGTTAATCAATTTGAACTAATAAGCCAACAGAATTCATAGATGATGTTCATAATGCCCAAAACGAGTTCTAATCCTGAATATGGTGATGGGAATGGGAAACAAATCTAGTTTCAACATGGATGAAGGAATCCTACCCAGTCAATCTGCACGTATTGAGGTTATTGGCGTTGGTGGTGGCGGAAGTAATGCCGTCAACCGAATGATCAATAGTGATCTAGATGGAGTTACATACCGAGTACTCAATACAGATGCTCAAGCTCTTATCCAATCATCTGCAACTCATAGAGTTCAGCTAGGTCAAAGCCTAACCAGAGGTCTTGGAGCAGGCGGTAATCCAAGTATTGGCCAAAAAGCAGCAGAGGAATCTAGAGCTGATCTTCAACAAGCCCTAGAAGGTGTAGACCTAGTATTTATTGCTGCTGGCATGGGCGGCGGTACTGGAACTGGAGCAGCCCCAGTTGTTGCCCAAGTTGCCAAAGAAAGTGGTGCTTTGACAGTAGGGATAGTTACAAAACCATTCAGTTTTGAAGGTAAACGTCGTCTAAGACAAGCTGATGAAGGTATCGCAAGGCTTGCAGAGAACGTTGACACGTTAATCGTCATACCAAACGACAGACTAAAAGACGTAATTTCAGGAGCACCTTTGCAAGAAGCCTTTAGAAGTGCTGATGATGTCTTAATGAAAGGAGTTCAAGGAATAAGCGACATAATCACTTGTCCTGGATTGGTGAATGTAGATTTTGCTGACGTGCGTTCAGTGATGACAGAAGCTGGAACTGCGCTTTTAGGGATTGGTTTAGGTTCTGGAAGATCAAGGGCTCTAGAAGCAGCTCAAGCAGCAATCAATAGTCCTCTCTTAGAAGCAGCTCGAATAGATGGAGCAAAAGGATGTGTAATAAATATAACTGGAGGAAAAGATATGACTCTTGAAGATATGACATCAGCTTCTGAGGTCATATCTGATGTGGTAGACCCAGAAGCCAACATCATTGTAGGTACAGTTGTTGACGAAAAACTTGAGGGGGAAATCCAGGTGACCGTTATTGCTACTGGATTCGACAGTAATCAAATTTATTCAAACGAGAGAAATAGAGCACGCCTTTCGCCTCAATCACTTTATGAACAATCAGAAGTTAAGGAATCAGGTGCTTCTATACCTGAGTTTTTACGTCTAAGACAAAATCGTTGATACTTAACAACTTCCTTGTATTTAGGTGACCCGGAATCCACGCCTGCTTTGAGCATCCCGTATGGCTGCTACCTTCCGGTCCTGACCAGATTTAGGCGTCACAGCCGCATGGGGCCGAGTCGATAATATTCTAGCAATAGCTAAACACGTTATTAAGAATTAAATGCAAACCACAGATTTGGTTCGTTTTAAAAAGTTAGGAAAACAGATAACTGTATTAACTGCTTGGGATGCCATCTCATCGTCAATAGTCGAGGCTGCTGGAGCTGATGTTGTTCTAGTTGGAGATTCACTTGGGATGGTTGTTTTAGGACACGCAACGACACTTCCAGTAACACTTGATCAAATGCTTCACCATACAAAAGCTGTATGTAGAGGTTTTTCCAAACCTTTTCCCCATCAACCATTGGTAGTTTGTGATCTTCCTTTTTTAAGTTATCAATGTGGAGAAGATAAGGCTGTTGAAGCTGCTGGAACTCTTCTGAAAAACTCCTCTGCTGCTGCAGTGAAACTTGAAGGAGCGGAACCTGAGACTTTATTAGTAATTAAAAGACTTATTAGGATGGGAATCCCAGTAATGGGGCATCTTGGCCTAACGCCGCAATCAGTTCATCTACTTGGATACAAATCACAAGCCAGGGATAAAGATAGTCAAGAAAAAATCTTCAACGATTCAAAAATTCTTCAAGAATCTGGCTGTTTTGCAATAGTTCTAGAACATATCCCAGGAGAAATTGCCAGCCGATTAAAGAATCATTTAGACATTCCTGTAATTGGCATTGGAGCAGGAAGTGATTGTGATGGGCAGGTGAGAGTTACAGCTGATCTTCTTGGTCTTTCAATTGAACAGCCTCCTTTTGCAAAACCTTTACTTAGAGGACGGGAACTATGCATTGATGCCTTAAGAGAATGGATTAATTCTACGGATCTAGATCAAGTGAATCCCACCACAAAAACATCTCAATCAAAATCTGATTGCTAATCTGCATCCCCTTGGGATCACTCAGAAAATACCTTCCATTGTTTCTTAATAGTGATCCTTCGTTTAAAGAATTGAGCCAAAATTTCTCTAGCAATTCTAGATTCTTATCGCATTCTTTTTGCGTCCATCCAACATTTTTTGCAAGTTCCTCCAAATGAACACCCTCACGTCTTCTGAGACCAATCATAAGGAGTTCATCTAATGGCATTGATTTTGACTTTTCATTAGACAAAGTTTTTTCTAATAATTGACTTTCTTGTTGGTCAACCCATTTTGTATAACCCGTAATTGTTCTAGGCCTAGAGAATCTCTCCCCCCAAGGAGCACTTGTTGCCCCCATCCCAAACCCCCACCACCCAGAACCACTCCAATACACTCGATTATGTCTAGATGGATGGCCAGGCAATGAATAACTTGAAATCTCGTATCTAGAGAAACCCTTACTTTTCAGAAATCTATTGGTTTCAAAATCTATTTTTTGAGCTTCAGATTCAATTGGGACATTCAACTTACCTTTTTTGTGTCTTCTTCCAAAAACTGTATCTGGTTCGATAGTTAAATCATAAATTGATAAATGAGGTGCTTCTGATCGAATTGCTTGTTCTAACTCTTTTAGCCACATAGATAAATTTAATCCTGGAAGATTTTGAATTAAATCAAGGCTCCAGCTTCTTATCAACCCCTTTTTAAATAAGTTATTTACCCAATTACATGCTTCTATTAATTGTGAACGATTATGTTTTCTTCCTATTGAGACCAAAGTACTGTCATCAAATGACTGGCCTCCCAAGCTAAATCTATTGATTCCAATTTCTATGTATCCGTTCAGATCATTTTCAAAAAATGTTGCTGGATCAACCTCCATAGTTATCTCCGCACCATCTTGAAATCCAAATTTTCTTTGAAGATTTTTCAACAACTCACCCACTTCATTTTTCTTCAATAGAGAAGGGGTTCCACCGCCCAAATAAATTGTTGACAATGCGGGACCTTTTGGTGCAAATGAAATCTCTCTATGAAGTAAATCCAAATATGCGTTAATTGAAGTTATCCCTGGACTACCTGGAGCTTGAGCGCTATCACCTAAAGGGATAATGGAAAAATCACAGTAAAAGCATCTTTTATGGCAAAAGGGTATATGCAAATATGCACTTCTTGGTGGGGCTACCATTTGTGCTCTAGGTATACAAACCCAAATAAATGGTCACTTTTCCAATCCAAATCTTTGAAAATAAATAAAGCTTTAGTAAAAAACAAGAAGCAAGCATAACCTGAATATATGGCAGACTTAGTTATTCTGGTTTTATTTCTCATATCAGGTGCAATCACCGGATGGATCGGGGTGAATTGGTTACCTAGGGAGACTTTAGATCATATTACTAATCTAAAAAATTTAAAAATTGCTCTATCGGGATTAACCTCTCTTGTAGGTCTTTTAATAGCATTCCTTTTTCAGCAATTTAGAAATAAATTAACTAAAAGAGTAAGAACTATGCCAACAGATCTACTAGTTAGTAGATCTGTTGGCATAGTTCTTGGACTTGTCATAGCAAGCCTTTTATTAGTACCTGTACTCCTTTTACCTTTACCCGCTGAATTGTTTTTTGTAAAGCCTATTTTTGCTGTGCTTAGTAACATTTTTTTTGGAGTACTTGGATATAACCTTGCCGATGTTCATGGTCGAACCGTTTTCCGACTTTTCAATCCAACTAGCACTGAATCTTTGTTAATGGCAGATGGAATTCTAACTCCAGCAAGTGCAAAGGTTTTAGATACGAGTGTAATAATTGATGGCCGTATTCAGGCTCTACTTAGATTTGGGCTAATAGAAGGGCAAATAATCGTAGCCCAATCAGTTATGGATGAACTACAAAAACTAGCTGACTCAAGTAACAATGAAAAACGAGGAAAAGGAAGAAGAGGTTTGAAATTGCTAAATCAATTGAGAGAAAGCTATGGGAGAAGATTAGTTATAAATAGTACAAAATATGAAGGCGAAGGAACTGATGAAATTCTTTTAAAATTAACTTCAGACATTTCAGGAATATTAATAACAGTTGATTACAACTTATCTCAAGTAGCTCAAGTCCAAGAAATAAAAGTTCTAAATCTAAGTGATTTAGTTCTTGCAGTTAGACCAGAAGTCCAACCTGGTGAGAAGTTGAATTTAAAAGTAGTTAGAGAAGGGAAGGAAAATTCACAAGGTATTGCCTATCTTGAAGATGGCACAATGGTAGTTATCGAAGAGGGCCTCCAATGGATCGGTAAAAGAATAGAAGTGGTTGTGACTGGAGCATTACAAACACCAACAGGTCGAATGGTTTTTAGTAAAGCTTCCAATGATCAGCCCCCGAACAAATTTGAAACAACAAAAGCATCTCAAGGCTAGATCTAGCTAGGCTCGAATCCAAGAAGACTAAACTTCATATGACTGCATCTTCACCGTATTATGGCGATTCTGCCGTAATGAGAACTCCACCACCTGATTTACCATCCCTTCTTCTAAAAGAGAGGATAGTTTATTTAGGCTTGCCTCTATTTTCCGATGATGATGCCAAAAGGCAACTAGGAATGGATGTAACTGAACTAATTATTGCCCAACTTCTTTTTCTCGAATTTGATAATTCAGAAAAACCTATTTATTTTTACATTAACTCAACTGGAACAAGTTGGTACACAGGAGATGCAATTGGATTTGAAACTGAAGCCTTTGCTATTTGCGACACGCTCAGATATGTGAAGCCTCCCGTACATACAATTTGTATAGGTCAAGCCATGGGAACTGCAGCAGTAATTCTCTCAGCAGGGACAAAAGGGCAACGAGCAGCATTACCTCATGCGTCAATTGTTCTTCATCAGCCTAGAAGTGGGGCTCAAGGCCAAGCAACTGATATTCAAATCAGAGCGAAGGAAGTTATTCACAACAAGAAAGCGATGCTAGAAATCCTTAGTCACAACACTGGAAGATCAGTAGATCAATTAGCAAAAGACTCAGATCGCATGAGTTACCTTAACCCTCATGAAGCAGTTGATTATGGAATTATAGATCGCGTTCTTACTAGTAGAAAAGATTTGCCAGGAGAGAAAGTTTTGCCCACATAACCAGATAATTTTTCAAATTATTTTTAAATTATTAACATCAACTACTAAACATTAATTAACCATGCCAATAGGTACCCCAAGCGTTCCATACCGTCTTCCAGGAAGTCAATTCGAAAGATGGGTTGATATATATACAAGACTTGGTGCGGAAAGAATTCTATTTCTTGGTCAAGAAGTAAACGATGGCATAGCAAATAGCCTAGTAGCCCAAATGCTTTATCTAGATTCTGAAGACAGCAGTAAGCCAATCTATTTGTACATCAATAGTCCTGGGGGCTCAGTAACAGCGGGTTTAGCCATCTATGACACGATGAAATATGTAAAAAGTGACCTAGTAACCATTTGTGTTGGCTTGGCTGCCTCAATGGGTGCATTTTTACTCTCTGCAGGGACAAAAGGAAAAAGACTTGCATTACCTCATAGCAGAATCATGATTCACCAGCCACTTGGAGGTACAGCTCAAAGACAAGCAAGTGACATAGAAATTGAAGCACGTGAAATTCTTAGAATAAAAGAAATGCTTAATAAATCCATGGCAGAAATGACGGGACAAACATATGAAAAGATTGAAAAAGATACTGATCGTGATTACTTCTTGAGCGCTGAAGAAGCAAAGAATTATGGTCTAATCGACCGAGTAATAACCCATCCAAGTGAAAGTTAATTTGAAAATTTTGTTTTTCCTATTAATAAAATTATCTTGATAGTCAAAAAAATATATCAACAAAAGTAGTCTCGATAGCACTCTATTTCGTAAGCTCAGCCTTAATACAGTTCTGAAATACCCACTCACATGGCAAAACTTTTTTACGACTCCGATGCAGACCTTGGTCTTCTGAAAGAGAAAACCGTTGCAATTATTGGCTATGGATCTCAAGGCCACGCTCATGCACTGAATTTAAAAGATAGTGGTATAAAAGTTGTTGTTGGGCTTTACGAAGGAAGTCGTTCAGCTAGCAAAGCAACTTCTGATGGGTTGGAAGTTTTAAGCGTCTCAGAGGCTTCGGAAAGGGCCGATTGGATCATGATACTTTTGCCTGATGAGTTTCAAAAAGATGTTTATACAAAAGAGATAGCACCTCATTTGAAACCAGGGAAAATAATAAGTTTTGCTCATGGTTTCAATATTCGTTTTGAATTAATAAAACCACCTGAGTTTGTAGATGTTGTAATGATTGCTCCAAAAGGTCCAGGTCATACAGTTCGATGGGAGTATCAAAATGGTCAAGGGGTTCCAGCTTTATTTGCCATTGAGCAAGATGCCTCAGGGAATGCCAGATCACTTGCGATGGCTTATGCAAAAGGTATTGGTGGAACACGCGCTGGGATTTTAGAAACTAATTTCAAAGAAGAAACAGAAACTGATCTTTTTGGAGAGCAAGCAGTTTTATGTGGAGGTCTATCAGAGTTAGTCAAAGCAGGATTTGAAACTCTAGTAGAAGCAGGCTATCAACCTGAGTTGGCCTACTTCGAATGCTTGCATGAAGTCAAATTAATAGTTGACCTCATGGTTAAAGGAGGTCTAACTGCAATGAGGGATTCGATTTCAAATACAGCTGAATATGGAGATTATGTAAGCGGTCCAAGGTTAATAACCAAAGCAACAAAAGAAGAAATGAAAAATATTCTTGCAGATATTCAAGATGGTACTTTTGCTAAAAACTTTGTAAAAGAATGCGATGCAGGAAAACCTGAAATGAAGAGAATTCGCCAAAAAGACTCAGAACTACCAATAGAAAAAGTAGGCAAAACACTTCGCTCTATGTTTAGTTGGCTTAAATCAGACTAATAACATCGTTCATTTAATCTTAGTTACCTTTCTTCTTGACCTTTTAATAGGAGATCCAAAAAGCTTTCCACACCCTGTCCAAGCGATGGGTTTATTTATTAGTTTTTTAAAAAGATTGGTTGAAGAAGTTGCAAAAGAGAGTAAATCTAAGTTATATATAGGAGGAGCAATAATTACATTTCTAGTCACATTATCAAGTGGAATATCTGGATGGTTTATAGAGAGATTATTTTTATTTTTTGAAATAAAAAATCCTATTCTAAGTACATTATTTTTTGCTTTCATTTTAAGTAGTTCGCTTGCTTCAAGAAGTCTAAATAAAAGCATTTTAGAAATTACAAATTTAATAAGCAAAGAAAATCTTGGAGATAATCTTAGTCATTTAAGACAAAAATTAAGTCTTATAGTTGGCAGGGATGTTGAGAATTTAGATACAAATGAAATTCTTAGAGCCTCAGCTGAGACAGCAAGTGAAAATTCTGTGGATGGTATTTTTGCTCCATTATTCTGGATGTTTTTAGGGACTATTTTCTGGGAATTCAATCAATCTATGCCAGGGCCATTAGCTATGGCATGGATCTTTAAAGCATCTAGCACTATTGATTCAATGATTGGATACAAAGATGGAAAATTAAAGTGGCTTGGCTTTACTGGTGCGAAGCTGGATGATCTGATGGTGTGGATACCTTCAAGAATTGTATTAATTACGCTTCCATTTTGCTGTAAAACAAAGGAGTCAATTTTAAAAACGATAAGGGATTCCTGGAAGGATGGAATTGTTGATTCTTCCCCAAACTCTGGAATTTCCGAAGCAATATTTGCTTATTGCGTAGGAGTAAGAATGGGGGGGATAAACTATTACAAAGGGCAAAAAAAAGTAAAGCCAATAATTGCAAAATCTTATCCTATAGCAAGTGTAAGTTCAGTCAAAAAGATCCTTATACTTAGTCTTAGACTCCAGCTCGCTTGGGTTATAGTTTTTTGCTTGATAATTAGATTTATAAATTTATAAACTCAAAAAGCACCTCTATCCATTGGGAAGAGTAAAACACCTAATGTAAGAATAATGATTTCTAAATCAAGTATAAAATTTCTATTTCTGGCGTAAATCAAATCTAATTCAACCCTTTTTTTGTAACTAAGGTTATTCCTGCCACTAACCTGCCATAAGCCAGTTAGTCCTGGTCTGACAGATATAACTTCTTCCATGAAAAGACTGTATTTATTAATTTCATTACTAACTATTGGTCTTGGACCAACTACACTCATTTCCCCTTTTAAAACATTAAAGAATTGCGGTAATTCATCTAAACTGGATCTTCGAAGAAATCTTCCTAATTTTGTTATTCTAGGATCTTGACGTAATTTAAAATCTTTTTCAAATTCCTTTCTCATAAGAGGGTATTTCTCTAATAAATTTGGGAGTGATTCATCAGCATTTTTATACATAGTGCGAAACTTTATGCATCCAAATTCTTTATAGTTTCTTCCTACTCTTTTTTGAATATAAAAAACACTTCCCGGAGAACTTAACTTTACTAATATTCCAATTAAGATAAATATTGGTGAACCTATAGCTAAAATTAGCAACGAAAAAATAATATCTCCTATCCTTTTTAAAGTACGTCCATATCGACTTTGATTTCTTATTATTTCTACAGCTGGCAAAGAAGAAGGTTCTTGTGAGATAACTTCAAAAGGAATTGTTGTAGAACCTTTACGGAACTCAGACCATCGTAATAAAGATTTTCTAGGATTAGTTTGCACAAATTATTGAGCTAAAAACTCAAGACAGCAATAAATTTACACCATACTGAATTAGGATTTTTTTAATGAAGAACTAAGGTCACTAATACCAATGTCACAAGAATTCATATGCTCTATCCAAGCTCTATTGATGGTTTTCTCAAATTTTTTTTTAAATGAATCTTGAGAAAAAGACTTACTCCAATCTCTAATCAACTCAGCATTTAACTCTCTCCAAAGTTGTTTTTCCTTAAAAAATTCGATTGCTTCAACCAAGGACTTTACTGTCTGATCAGGAAACAAAAGTCCGGTTGCACCTTTATCTAAATTAGAATTAAAGCATTTAACTGTATCTAAAACTCCTCCCTTACCAAGAGCAATTACAGGAGCTCCAGAGGCCATTGCCTCCACAGGAGCGATCCCAAAATCCTCTATACCAGCATAAACAAAGGCTCTACATCTGCTCATAAGTTTTTCAATCTTCTCTTTGCTCTGAAAACCAAGAATTTCAACTGTTGGACCTGCAAGATCTTTTAAATATTCTTTTTCGACTCCATCACCAACAACAACTAAAGGTAATTTGAGTCTATTAAAAGCCCTCACAACCAAATCAACCCTTTTATTCGGGACCAATCTACAAACACTTAAATAGAAATCTTCTCTAGGCTTATTCCATTCAAAACGATTGACATTCACAGGCGGATGAAGAACCTCGGAATGCCTTCTCCAATACTTCCAAATTCTCTTTGCCGTAAAATTAGAATTTGCTAGCAAGTAATCTACTCTTGAGCTACTTAGTTGATCCCATTGCCTCAAAGCATGAAGTTGCCATCTAATTAATGGTCCTAAACCAAGTCTTCTTAAAAAAGATCGCTTCAAATATATATTCATTTGATCCCAAGCGTATCTAACCGGTGTATGTACATAACTAATGTGAAGCTGATCGGGCGAAGTCAAAATACCCTTTGCTACAAGGTGACTACTACTTATAACCAATGGATATCCTTCTAAATCGATCTGCTCAATTGCGAAAGGTAAAAGAGGTAAATATTGCTGAACATGTGAGATCCCAAATGGTAACTTTTGAATAAAGCTAGTTTTTACTTTTCTTTTAAATAACCAACTATTTTCTGGTAAATTCTCATCATTAACTAAAGAGAAAAGTTCTGGCTGTGATGAAATTTGAGTTAACAATTCATCAATTACCTGAACAACACTCTCCGCCCCCCCAGTTGATCTTGGAGTAAACCATTCATGTACTAAGGCAATATTGCTTGGAAGATTTAAAGATGAATTTACACCCAAAGTGAAACCTTAAATCCTAAAATTATTTTTAGTTTATTACAATTTAGATCTTATGACAACAGAGAATTAAACCATCAATTACGAAAAATTAAATCATATATCATTGAGTTCCTATGCTTATTAAAAGATCTCTCTAAAAAGAAATACCTGCTTTATCTAAATAGGATATTAATGGATCATAAAAGTCGTGAAACAAGCTGCCACTAAAAGAGAATAAATAAACGAAACCACTTAAGAATCCTAAAAAGACAAAGTATCTAACATAGCCGCTTCTTCTTTTTAATTTGGCCACTGAAAAAAGCATAATCAATAAAAAAACAAAACCTATTAATTCGGAAACAAGTAAAGCTGATCTATCAACAACTAATTCAAATTCGCTTCCAAAAAGAATATCATTGCCTGATATATTTTTTTTAAATAAAATAAAGTTAATTATTTCAGAAATAGTAAGGCTGATAATAATAAAATATGATACTGGCTTTGTAAGCCTATTCATCGTTTTATCAAAACTCAACAAGAGCAAGGCTATAAAAATAGATGAAAAAATTGGTAGTCCAGGAATTAGCCAAGTAAGATTTAATAACATAGATATCAAACAAGCTTAATTTTATATGCAAGTATAAGTTCTTTTACTGTTTCTCGGAGACCAAACACAAAAAAGCTAGCTGAATGTAAAACAATACTAGTCAATTTAGCACTATTCATTTTATAAAAACATTTAATATTTTTTAGCAAGGAAATGAGTCAAAAACAAGCTATCAATTAATAGTCAAACAAAACTTAATAAGAAACAAAATAAAATCTTTTGCGATTTTATATACCTCTTTTCCTTTCTGATGTATAAACCATATAAACTCCTAATAAATGTAGATACTAAATAATATAATTTCAATTATTTAGTATATTATTAATTTTACTGATTCTTTTTTTATTCAGATTGTGTTCTAAATGATACTAGTAGTTACTCACTTGAAAAAGTCTAAACGAATAGGTGCATTTCAAAAATGAAGCTTTAACGAAAATGGCTTATAATTTACTAAGAAGTGAATTTTAAATTCAAATGTCTGACATAGATTCAGAGGATAACTATCAAAGTATCAATTCAGAGCCAGATGATACAAAAACAATTGAGAAAAAAAACAGTCCAGAGCTAATTGATCAAAGCCAAAGTCTAAGTTCATATCCTAAATGGATAAATAATAAAGGAGAAGAGGTAAAACAAGTTTTTGGATTCAATGAAAATGCTGAACTTGTTAATGCAAGAGTAGCTATGATAGGTTTTTTAATGCTCATCCTTACTGAATTAGCTTTCGCTGGAGAACCAGTAACACTTAAAATTTTTGGAATTAGCTAGTAATCAAAGATTTATATTATATTTATTCCATAAACTTGCTTAATTTTTAAAAAGCTATGAATAAAACAACAGTAATAGGCGTTTCATATGTATCTGCTTGGATAATTATTTGGGGAACAATTGGTTCACTTATTGATTTTTATTTCCTTCAAAATACTTATCTTCCAGGCTCATTAGGGCAATTTCTAACATTTATAATTACAGCTGCTATCTCTTCAATTGCCGCTATATATATGTTCCCAACAATAAATAAGAAATTTCTAAGTTAATAACGATAACGTTCTATAACTTGAGAAGGCTTTGCATTAATTCCCTCCTGATAAAGAATCCATTGATTAGTTTCAAGATCATGATCACAACCCAAGCCTTCTAGTTCAACAGATTTCAATCGCAATTCATAATGACATTGCTGATCAGCTTCAAAGGCAGATTTATAGCCAGCAAAAAAATAAAAATATCCGAGCATTATTACTATTAAAGAGATAACCGTAATAATTATTTTCATAATAGCTCATAGATTAATAAAAATATATTAGCCATTATTGAAGACAAAAAGAGTATTTATGTTTTTTTCTCTTTTACTGTTTCTAAAGGTATTTCACATTCAGTTAGATCTTGATCATTTAAACGATCTAATATACGAACCATATCAAGCGAAGATAACTCTCCATTGCTTCCCCATTTCAGAGTTGTCTTTCTCTGTTGAGGAATCTTTTTAGACATATTCTCATTACTTCTTTTTTGAACCATTACTACGAAACCGCCTCTAATTGAAGATTAAAATATAGAGCTTCCATATCAAAAAAATAGAAAAAATTCTTAGTCAAACTTTACTTTCATTTTCACCTAGTAGTAGTATTTCCCTATTTTCAGCAATATCACTAAATCGTTCCTACTCATTAAAATATTAAGGTTTTAAAACCATTAGCCTCTCCCGAAATTGTAAACAAACTCTTGAAATGAAGGACTATAAAAGTATACAAGCACACTAATAACTAATAAAACGTTCAAACCAATTACTATTGAACCTATAATGACCCTCTGACGCTTACCTGGGACTTTATATTTCATACCGGCTGGAAGGTTAACTAATACATCTGGATCATTAGAGCTTGATTTCTTAAATTTATTGTCTTTGACCTTATTGCTCTTAATTGCTTTATCGTTAGTTTTTTTGGAATTAGAAGCTTTGGATCCCATTTTCTTAGTTAGAGGAATTTTTTTATCTTTATAGTTCTAAGCTTACTTAGGCAAATCGTATAAAAACCCATTTTGTTCTAGTTTTTCACATTAGTTTGTTGACTAAATAACAAATCAAGAAGGAACTGGTCAATTTATTGATTATATTTAGCATTTTTTCTTGATAACATCAATAATATTTTTAGCTTCCTTTCTTTTGAAATTAGAATTCATAGCCATTATTAAATTTGCCTCTAAACCTAGGAATCTGGTTTGACAAGAAAACTTTTTATTTATTGCGGCATTTCTTTGATAATTATTTATTTTAAGTAATGCATTATTACAAAATCTCTTGTCTCTATAACACTTTCTGACTAGCATATCAATCACCATAAGGTCTCTAGATTCAATTGCTAACATAGGATTTAAAGTAACAAAAAAATATATCAAAAATACAAATACGAATTTAATTTTTTTAAATGGATAAATCATCAAAACGCAATCTCCATTGAAATGAGTTAAAAATTTCTTGAATATGAGTAAAAATTTTTGAGTTAGTAAAAAGAAACATTATTTTCTTAATCATACAAATTCTAGGTTTTCAAAAAAAAAGGACTCATTTTTAATGAGTCCTTCATAACAAAGAAAAGGTAAGTAAGCAAAACAGCTTTTTAAAGACTCATCCCTGAACACGGTCCTTAAACAACTTTCCAGCGGTAAAGGCAGGTACTCGCTTAGCAGGTATTGCTATCTTTTCTCCAGTCTTAGGGTTTAATCCCTGACGAGCAGAACGATCGCGGGGCTCAAAAGAGCCAAACCCCAGAATGGAGACTTTCTTACCCTCCACTACAGAATCAATAATTGTGTCTATGGCAGCATCAACTACCAGAGAGACATCTGTTTTAGTTAGCTCTGTGCGAGCTGCAACCAGGTTGACTAAATCTGCTTTGTTCATTGGAAAGATTGTATGTAGCAGGGAGTAAGAGGAGGGAAACCAACAGGTAATTAGTTTCCATAAAACTCAATCTTGCTAATCGTATGGACCAAATCACTTGACTGCAACCCAAAGAGCTTGTGCCAGTATGCTTTCTAAAAAACATATGTGCTTTTTATCTTGGTTCAATAATCTCTCAAAGATTTGAACTAAATTGCTTAAAAAAAGATGTACGTTTTCTGTTTTCTTCAAGAAGCTTGTCAGGGATTGACTTCTGAAAAGATAATTTTTCGAATTTATCATGAGGGACAGCTCTAAAGTTTGAGATTTATTCTTTTTTCTAAAGAAAATCAGACCTTTAATTAAATTCTCATCAATTAACAAAGGTCTACAGAACCTCACATTTATTGTTATTACAAAATAATACCCAGACAAAAAAACAGAACAATAAAAGACAAATCAGACTTTTTCTAGCTCCAGGACATCCATGCTTAAGCAGTAATCTTTAAAAAAGCTCTAAGATTTTTCGTGACTGTTTTCACAATCCTCCAAAAGATTTGAGCTTTAATCGAAATGAAATGTGTTTCTTTTTAAATCAAAGCACACATCACAAAAAACAAAGCATCGCTCAAGAAAGCAATGATTAAGTATTCATCAAAGATAAACAGCAGATGCTTGATAAAAGTTTGTTTTTAAAATTGAATTTCGTTTTTCAAAACTTGTTAAAACAAACCAACCACCTAACTTGTAGGAAAAGTTACTTGATTACTTAATTTGAAGGACAAACACAATTGGGCAAAGTAAAAGTTGGTTCAGCATGGCCTTTGGGTAGCTCAATCACTCCTGATGGGGTTAATTTCTCTATCGCAGCACCACATGCAAAAAATGTAGATTTACTTATCTTCCAAAATGCATATGACGACTATCCAAAAGAAACCATATCCCTAGATCAGAAAAACAGGTCTGGATATTATTGGCATATTGAAGTAGAGGGACTAACTGAAGGCACCTTATATGGATATAAAATTTCAATTGACGATCAAATAAGTACAGATAAAACTCTTGTTTTAGATCCATGTGCTAGAGCTATTTCAGGGTGGGAAAATTACATAAGAACCCAAGAAGGAAAAGTAAACAAAGAATATAGTCATTACTTAAAGGGAGTAGTAACTGAAAGAGATTATTTTGATTTAAACTCTCATCCAAGGCCGAAGCATTCATGGAATAAAACAATTATTTATGAATTACATGTTGGAGGTTTCACCAAAAACACCGATGCAAGTACCAGCAAAACTAAGAAAGGAACTTTCATCGGATTAATCGAAAAGATTCCTTATCTTAAAAATCTTGGTATTACATCTATTGAACTACTTCCAGTGTTCGCTTTTGATAGTAACGATGCCCCTGAAGGACTAGTTAACTATTGGGGGTATAGCCCTATCAATTGGTTCACGCCACATCAAGGTTTTGTAGAAGGTTGTAATCCATTAGAAGCAAGGAAACAATTCAAGCAGTTTGTAGAAGCTTGTCATGATAATGGAATCGAAGTATTAATCGATGTTGTTTATAATCACACAACTGAAGGGAATCAAAATGGTCCAAAAATAAGTTGGAAAAACTTTGGTCCTCAAACTTACTACCATCAAGATAAGAATGGAGCTTTTCAAGATGTGAGTGGATGCGGAAATAGTATTGCTGCCAATCGTCCTTTAGTTAGAAAATTAATCTTAGAATCATTACGATGTTGGGCAATTGAATTAGGTGTTGACGGATTTAGATTTGACTTAGGTATTGCTTTAAGTAGAGGAGAAAATTTAATTCCTTTAGATGAACCTCCCCTCTTTGAAGAAATAGAATCAGATCCTCAACTTAGTGATGTGAAATTAATTAGTGAGCCTTGGGATTGTGGAGGACTTTATAAATTAGGAGATTTCCCAGCTAAAACATTTAGGACTTGGAATGGGCATTTTAGAGATGATATCAGAAGATTTTGGAAGGGTGAAAAAAACACAATATGGCCACTTAAAGATAGATTAACAGGTAATAAATCACTATATAATGATAATATTTTAGCAAATATATTTAGTATTAACTTCATAACTTCTCATGATGGATTCACATTAAAAGACCTGGTTAGCTTTAATAAAAAACATAATCTAGCTAATGGTGAAAGCAATCGAGATGGAGAAAATACTAATAATAGTTATAATCATGGAGTTGAAGGACCAACAACTAATAAAGAAATAAATACTTTAAGACAAAAACAACAAAGAAATCTTCTTTCAACACTCCTATTATCTCCGGGCATACCCATGCTTTTAATGGGCGATGAGGTAGGAAGAAGTCAAGGAGGAAACAATAACACTTGGTGTCAAGATAACCCACTTGGTTGGATGGATTGGAATCATGAGAATTTAGATAATGACTTAAAAGAATTTGTAATAAAACTAATATCTCTAAGAAAACAATTACCTGAGTTTTTTAGTCCTGATAATATTTATGATTGTAAACAAGATAATACCAAGTCCAAAAAGTCCGATTTTTGGCTTCAGTGGCATGGAATTAAAGTTAATAAACCTGACTGGGGTGACTGGTCACATACTCTTGGATTTAGTATTAACAAAAACAATGAAGGCTCAGCAATCTGGCTTGGCTTAAATGCTTACAAAGAATCAATGCTTTTCGACTTACCAACACCAATTTCTCCATGGAAAAAATATATTGACACTTCATGTTTGAAAAATAAAAATGTCTCAAAAAAACCTTTAACAAATCAAATAAACATACGTATTGAAAGTAATAGTCTTGTTCTTGTTGTCTCGAGCGATTATTCAAAAAAAATTAAGCTATGAGAACCAAGATAAGCGGGCGGCGGGAATCGAACCCGCATCATCAGCTTGGAAGGCTGAGGTTTTACCACTAAACTACGCCCGCGCTAGAACTAAAGATTTACTCAACTTCTGAGTAAAAGTTTATTTAGCTACCTCCATTATTACCTTGCAAGTCCCATTATCCAAAAAAGATTGAAGAAGTCTACATCGCTTTACGAAATAAATAATCGCACAAGACTAATGATCTCTTATGCAATGGGAGATGCTGGAACAGGATTGGCCGCAATACAGTTAGGCACCTATCTATTTTTATTTTTTACTTGTGCTGCAGGAATTCCTGCATTTATTGCAGGCTCTTTGCTCATGGTTTCAAAACTTTGGGATGCCATAAATGATCCATTGATTGGATGGATGAGTGATCACACCAGCTCAAGGTGGGGGCCTAGGCTTCCTTGGATGATTGGAGGTGCTGTTCCTCTTGGCTTATTCCTTGCAGCAATGTGGTGGGTCCCCCCCGGGAATATAGAGACAAAGACGACTTATTACGTGTTCGCTGCAATTTTATTAATGACAGCCTACACATCCGTAAATCTACCTTTTGCCGCACTATCTACAGAGCTCACCGAAAATATAGCTATTAGGACAAGACTCAATGCCGCTAGATTTACTGGGTCTATTTTAGCAGGAACTACTGGTTTAATTGTAGCTGCAGGTTTCTTATCAAAAGGAGTTGAAGGTTATACTTCAATGGGAAGAGTAACAGGAATTATTGCTACTTTTACAACTTTAATTGCTTGCTGGGGACTTGCCCCCTTTGCCAAAAAAGCTAGAAGACCTAGTTCTCAATCAGAACCTTTTAAGCATCAACTAAAAAGAGTTTTAAACAATAAACTTTTCACAAGAATAATTGCTCTCTATTTGCTGCTATGGTGCGGATTACAGCTAATGCAAACTGTTTCATTAATCTATCTTGAGCAAGTAATACTTGTTCCTATAGAAATTTCAAAATGGATACCAATACCTTTTCAAATTAGTACTTTATTAGGTCTACAGTTTTGGAGCTTTTACTCTAATAAATACGGAAGAATATCAGCACTTTTCAAAGGAGGTAAATTATGGATTTTAGCTTGCCTTTTAATTATGCTTATGCCTCCAATCACTAAGGGTTTTAGTGTTAATAACTTATTGTCATTTAATAATATTGAAGGTATAAAAATGCTTATTCTTTTAATAATAATTATCTTGGTAGGATTCGGAGCTTCAACAGCATATCTTATTCCGTGGTCTTTACTCCCTGACGCTATTGATCAAGATCCCGAAAAACCATCAGGAATATATACAGCATGGATGGTTTTTATTCAGAAAATTGGTATAGGTTTAAGTGTTCAATTTTTGGGAGTTCTTTTATCTTTATCTGGATATAAATCATCAACTAATTGTTTATCCAATTTTCAAGATTTAGATCAACCTCTAACAGCAATTATTACCATTAGATTATGTATGGGATTAATACCATCTTTTCTAGTAATTGCTGGATTAATAACTATGAAGCCCTGGCAAAGCTTAGATTTCAAATCTAAAAGAATAATTCAATGAATTACTCACCTCGATGGCTAAGAAGATTTTTCAGCAGCATGCTAATTGGAGGGCAAGCAATTGCATCAATAGCTAAAGGTAAAATCAACAAATCAGATTTAATAGATCAATTAATGGAAGCTGGGCCAGCTAGCTTCCTTATCGTTCTAATAACAGGCATTGCGGCAGGAACAGTTTTCAATATTCAAGTTGCAGCAGAATTAAGTAAACAAGGTTTAGGTTCTGCTGTTGGCGGCCTTTTAGCAATTGGTATGGCAAGGGAGATAGCTCCTTTACTAACCGCAACTCTTCTCACTGGAAAAGTTGCAACTGCCTATGCTGCTCAATTAGGGACCATGAAAGTTACTGAGCAAATTGATGCTATTACGATGCTACAAACAGATCCAGTTGAATATCTAGTTGTTCCAAGGTTATTTGCCATGGTTGTAATGGCTCCAATTCAATGCTTACTATTTTTTTCTGTAGCTTTGTTTAGCGGTCAATTTAGCAGCACCATTCTCTATCAAATTCCACCAAGCATTTTTTGGAATTCCGTAAGAGAATGGCTTATAACATCTGATCTGCCATTTATGCTTGTAAAAGCATTGGTGTTTGGTCTCTTAATCTCAATCATTGCTTGCGGATGGGGATTAACCACTAGAGGCGGTCCAAAAGAAGTAGGTTCAAGTACTACTGGAGCAGTAGTAATGACTCTAATAACCGTTTCTTTAGTGGATGTTTTACTCACCCAAGTACTTTTTGGCTAAAAACTATGACTTCTGAAAATCCTCTTTCTACAGATAGTGTAATTTTATTGCCTTCTTATCGTTTACCCCTTTTCATAATATTTGCAGGCTTATTATTTTTAATCACACCATTTCATCCTTGGCCAACAATTGTAATTAGCAGTTTTGGTTCTTTCCTATTACTTCAATCTTTCACCTTAAAACTGAAATTCACTAATGAAGATTTAGTTGTTATGCAACTTGGGAATGAATTAAGAAGATTTCCTTTTAAAAATTGGATAGCATGGAGAATCATATTGCCTAATCTGCCAGGTTTTCTCTACTTTAGAGAAGAAGCAAGTCCTCATCTATTGCCGATACTTTTTGAGGTAAACTCGTTAAAAGAGCAATTAAGGTTAAGAGTCAAGGATTTAGAAATAGAAAAAGAAGTAGACTCATCAAAATCTAAAACTTAATTAAAGTTTTTGAAATATGGACTCCGAAGAAAATCTACCAAGAGAAACAGAAAATTTAGAAAAGAATAATTCTGTAGAGAATTCTTCTCCATTGAAAAATACGACCAAAAAGCCTATCGAGAAACAAAATGAATCGCCAAGGTTGATTACCCCTGAAAACAATCAAAAAGTCTCTACAGAACAAACACAGTCATTCGTTAATATTGCCCTTAAAGATCTTCAGCTTTCACGTGAGAAATTAGAAAAAGAATTAGAAGAACTTTCTAAAAAGAAAGTTCAAATCGAGACCGAACTTAAAAGCTCTTTTTCAGGCCAATCTGATGCAATAGCGAGAAAAGTTAAAGGTTTTCAGGAATATTTAACTGGAGCTTTACAAGACTTAGCTCAATCAGCCGAGCAATTAGAGCTTGTTGTACCACCAGTAATAGTTAAACCATCTCCACTAGATAAAAACAAGAAAATTGAACCTTCCAAAGAGCAAGAAGTTATCCCTGCTGTTTCTGATACTTTTAAACCTGACGAGAGTTTAATCAGGAGATGCTTTAGTCAATTTACAGAACAACCCGATTTTTATGCAGAGCCTTGGAAGCTTAGAAGAAGTCTTGAAGAAAATGATATTGAAATGCTTGAAGACTGGTTTTTTAGCATGGGTGGAAGAGGTGCTCAGCCAAGCAGAGGGAATAGGTCTAAGAATGCTTTAGTTGCAGCAGGAATTATTGCTATTTTAGGTGAGTTATACGGCGAACAATTTCAAACTTTGGTTTTAGCGAGTCAACCAGAACGACTTGGAGAATGGAGAAGAAGCCTCCAAGATGCCTTAGGACTAAACCGAGAGGATTTTGGACCAAATAGCGGGATAGTGCTTTTCGAGAGATCCGATGGACTAATTGAGAGAGCAGATCGACTTGAAGAAATCGGTGAGTTGCCTTTGATAATTATTGACGCGGCCGAGAGAAATGTAGATATTCCAATTCTTCAGTTTCCTATTTGGCTGGCTTTTGCGGGCAGTCCTAATGAAATTTATGAAGAGGATGAATTAATATAAAAGTTGATATAGAAATTGTTTTGAATCTATTAATTCTATTCTTAGGATATTTATTGGGATCTTTTCCTAGTGGTTATTTAGCTGGAAGAATTACCAAAGGAATAGATATTCGTTCATTAGGTTCAGGGTCTACCGGAGCAACAAATGTATTAAGACATATTGGGAAGCGTGCAGCAATCACAGTGTTTTTGCTAGATGTTTTCAAAGGAGTGATATCAATTTTATTAGCAAAATATTTCCCTCTAAATGATTCCTGGATAGTAGCAGTAGGTCTATCAACCTTAATTGGTCACATTTGGCCTGTTTGGTTGAAATGGAAAGGTGGTAAAGCTGTAGCCACAGGTTTAGGAATATTTCTTGGGCTTTCATGGCAAGTTGGACTTGCCACTTTAGGTATATTCATCCTAATGATTACATTATTTAGGATAGTTTCACTTGCCAGTGTTAGTGCAGCATTAGCTCTACCTTTAATAATGTTTCTAAGCTTCAAAACCTCAAGTATTTCTATACCTTTTTTAGTGATTTCAATATTAGCCATGACGTTAGTTGTTTGGAGACATAGAGATAACATAGCCAGACTAATAAAAGGTAAAGAGCCAAGAATTGGACGTCCCTAAGCAATTAAATAATAACTTTATCGCAAAAACTTTTGAACATATAGGCAGGATCTTCGGATTGAGTAATTGCTCTTCCGATAACTAACTTTGATGCACCCATATTAAGAGCCTCGGAAGCATCAGAGACCCTAGATTGATCATTAACATCTGAACCTATTGACCGAATTCCAGGAGTTATCAACTCAAAACTCTCAGGATAAATTTCGCGGAGGAACTTCACCTCTCTAGGGCTGCAGACACATCCTCCTAATCCAGAGTTTGACGCAATTCCTGCTAGGTGTTTAACACGTTGGTCTATTGATTGATTGATCAATAGATCGTTAGCAAAACTTTCTTGAGTCCAACTAGTCAAGATTGTTATCCCCAAAAGTTTTGGAGGTGGTAAATTAACTTTGGCCGCTCCTTCCTGTGAAGCTTCATTGGCCATCTTTAGAGCCTTAATACCTGCACAAGAATGCAAAGAAATAAATTCAGCTCCCGTTTTTGATGCTTCGAAACATGCTCTAGCAACTGTTGTAGGAATATCGTGAAATTTAAGATCTAAAAATATTTTCTTCCCCTTATCTCTTAATGTGGACAATACATCTGGTCCTTCACTAATAAACAACTCGAGTCCAACTTTAACCCATATAATTTCAGGTATTTGTTCCATTAGGTTGAGCACATTATTCTTATTCATACCATCTAGGGCAATTATTATTTTTTCTCTTGGATTACAAATTTTTTTCATAACGATCTATCAAAGAGAAACACGAAGAAATTTTTTCTTTCCTACTTGCAATATTTTTCCTATGAGATCATCAGGAGTACCAAACTCTAAATTAGGGTCCATAATTTTTTCTCCATCAATTCTTACTCCTCCTCCAAGAATTTGTCTTCTTGCTTCACTGCTACTTGAACACAATTCCATTTTACTAAATAAGTAAAATGCTTTAGCAGGAAAATTTACATTAGAAATTGAGGCTTCTGGTATTTCTTGAAGAGAATCTTGAGTACCTAACACTAATCTTTCAGCGTTAAATTGAGCTTTTTTTGCAGCTTCAATTCCCTTGAAATTAGATGTTATTTTCAAAGCCATAAATTTTTGAAGCTCTCTTGGGGTTAAACTTAATTCTTTTAAATTTTCATTAGTTAGTAAATTTAAATAACTAAAAACTAAAGTATCAGGAACTTTTTCTAATTTGGAATACATAGATAATGAATCTTCATTTATTCCTACAATATTATCTAAACTTTTACTCATTTTTTTTGTCCCATCTAACCCGACTAAAATAGGTAATAGCATTCCAAATTGAGGCTTCTGTCCAAAAGCTCTTTGCAGATCTCGTCCCATAGCAATATTAAATTTTTGATCTGTACCACCAAGTTCTAAATCAGAATTGATTGCAACTGAATCATATCCTTGAAGAAGTGGGTATAGAAATTCATGAAGAGATATAGGAGTGCTAGATTTATATCGATTACTGAAATCTTCCTTAGCAAGCATTTGACCAACTGTTGAATTTGATAAAAGTTCTATAACTTTTGATAAATTAAGATTTTCAAGCCATTCACTATTTCTTCTGATCTCTAAGCGACCGGGAGTTGAGAAATCAAGCAATGAATCTTTGGGTTCTTTACCTAAGCCTAATTGTTCAAGATAATTTAATGCATTTGATTCAACCTCATCTTTTGAAAGCTGAATTCTAGTTTTACTTTTTCCAGTTGGATCACCAATCCTTGCTGTAAAGTCTCCAATAATAAGTACTGCTGTATTTCCAGAATCTTGGAATGCTCTTAATTTTCTAAAGAGAATGCTATGACCTATATGAATATCAGTTCCTGTTGGATCAATCCCAAATTTTACGCGCAAAGGTTTTTTTTCTATATATGAAAGTTTTAATCTTTTTAGAAAGTTTTGATCTGAGTCTCCTGAATTATCATATGGGAAAAGATCATCTAAACCTCTAGAGATCCAATCAGGTAATTCGTTGAATTTATCTAACATAGTCTAATTTTTAAAATGGTAAAAAATCATTTATCTAATTCTGATTTCATTCTCACCAATGTTTTATTCATCTGATCAAACATTTGATCAGGCGTAATCCCAAATTGACCCAACTGGGTCTTTAATTGTTCTACTGTCATTTTTGCCTGAAAATCTTCTGAAAGTTCAAATCGCTTCATAAAAACTTTATACCTTTCCATTAAGTTCTCCATAGTATCAATAAACAATACTTTCCCTTCTCTATCAAATTTCCCATAATCAGATCCCAATTGCATCAGATTCTGATAATCAGTGAAAAGTTTTTTTGCCTCTTCCTGAACAATTTCTGACTCAAAAAAACTCATATCCTTAACCAGAGTTGAATGATCATTTCCTCGATTTTGAAATCAATGTCCAGCATTGACCTTAATTGTCGATATCTTTTGTGAATCTTAGACCATTTCCACCCAAAAACATTTGTAAAGGGAGTGTAAATAGCCACACCACCAAGAAAACATAATTCTTACTCAAGTTATATAAAAAATTACTAATCAAAAAAATCCACTTTTCATATGATCTTGACAAGCTAAGCTCAAACTGTTCTCAATCAAAATAATATAAAATCCTTGTGATGTCATGATGAAAATATTAATTGAACATTATCTTTTATTTTAGCCTTTTTAAAATGGTCAAATTCTATCGGCAAAATGATTTATTCAAAAATAATGATGTAAGTTTTTCAGAAAATAATCCTACTCAAGATATATTTATCAACAAAAAAACAATTAAAGAATGGCAAGAAAAAATCATTAATCATCAATCTCCAATTTTTAAAAACGGCTATAAAGATGTAAATCAATCTTCACTATTTGAATCTAATTCAGAAGAGTTAAACGAAACTTTCAATCCAATTGATCTAACTCCTTTACCTTTAAGTTTTTGGAGGTGGCCAAAAGCAATGCATAAGGGACCTGCTATTTATTTTGTAATGGATAAAGTTGTTGATTCCAATGAAAATATAATTTTATATATTGGAGAAACAATTTCCGCAGAAAAGAGGTGGAGAGGTGAACATGACTGTAAAAAATATCTTTCAAGTTATTCCGATTCTCTACAAAAAGCAAATATTTCTACCAACTTAAACATTCGTTTTTGGCTTGATGTTCCAATTAAAACCAAGGAGAGAAGAAAATTAGAACAAAAGCTTATCCAAGCTTGGCTTACACCATTTAATAAAGAGACAAGGGAAATGTGGGCAACGCCATTTACTTCTCAAATCAATTAGTAAAAATTGTTATCATAATTACAAGTATAAAAATAAAATGCTTAAATGCAAATTTCTGCAGTCTCTAAAGAAATTAACAAATGGTCAGGATCAGTACTTATTGCTGGGGTTTTGGAAGGAACAACCGAAAGTCAAATAAATTTATTTAAAACAATAATAAAAGATACTTTCTTGAGCCAAAGGTTTAAAGATTCAAAGTTCGAAGGCAAAAAAAATCAGAGCTTATCAATTGAACTTATTGAGGGGAAAATAAAAAAAGTAATATTTATAGGCTTAGGTAGGGCCGAAACTCTTCGAATTGATGATTTACGGAAAGCAGCTTCAATTGGTACTCGTCAAATTTCAGACTATGAACGAAAGATAGGAATATATTTCCCTTGGGATGCATTTGACCCCTCCTCAGCAGCATGCGCAGTTGGCGAGGCAATTCGATTGTCATCTATCAAAGATCTTAGATTCAAGTCAAAATCACAAGAACCTACTCCAATAGATGAAGTTGAATTTATTGGTTTGGACAACAAAGCCACGAAATCAGCCATTGCTGAAATAGATCCAATTTGCGAAGGGGTTAAATTTGCGAGAGAACTTGTTTCAGCTCCCCCAAATTTTCTTACCCCATATCAAATGGCTAAAGAGGCTGAAAAATTAGCCATGGATTATGATCTAGATTTAAAAATTCTTGACAAAAAAGAGTGTGAAGATCAAGGTATGGGAGCCTACTTAGCAGTTGCTAAAGGATCAGATCTAGAGCCTAAATTTATACACTTAAAATATTCTCCAAAAACCGCTAAATCCAAAGTTGTATTAATTGGTAAAGGCTTAACTTTTGACTCTGGTGGATACAACTTAAAAGTAGGTGCCTCTCAAATTGAAAAAATGAAGTACGACATGGGAGGAAGTGCTTCTGTGCTTGGGACAGCAAGAGCCATCGCAGAACTAAAACCAATCAACACCGAGGTTCATTTTATTGTTGCTGCCTGCGAGAATATGATTAATGGTTCTGCATTGCATCCTGGAGACATTATCAAAGCTTCGAATGGAAAAACCATTGAAGTAAACAATACCGATGCAGAAGGAAGATTAACTTTAGCCGATGCTTTGGTTTATGCATGCAAACTCAAGCCAGACGCTATTGTAGATCTCGCCACTCTCACTGGTGCTTGCGTCATTGCATTAGGAGACGAAATAGCAGGCTTATGGACTGACAATGATGAGCTGTCTGAAGAATTAACTAAAGCTGCGAGTAAAGCTGGAGAAGGTATTTGGAGGATGCCCATGCAAGATTCATATAAGTCTGGAATTAAATCATCTATTGCTGATTTACAAAACACAGGGCCCAGGCCAGGGGGGTCAATCACTGCAGCCTTGTTTCTAAAAGAATTTGTTAACCAAAGCATTCCATGGGCTCACATTGACATAGCAGGTACATGTTGGACTGAAAAAGATAGAGATATAACTCCAAAGGGTGCAACGGGTTATGGAGTTAGAACGTTAGTTAATTGGATAAAAGAATTTAGTCACAACATTCATTAGTCTCTACACATATAATCAAACTATCTAAAGAATATATGTACTTTTATATCTTTTGATTATGCAACTGGGTACTACTTAAATTATCCCCAGACCTTTTTCAGTCTATTATCTCTACCACAACTTTTTCTATAAAAATTATATTTAAGAGGATTTTTAACTGCAAAATTTTGATGATAGTCCTCTGCTTTCCAAAAAACTTTTGAATCATTAATATCAACTTTCAATAGGTCCAAGGGTACATTTAATAAAACAGAAATATTTTTTTGACTCTCTTTTGCATCACGATCTTGTTCTTGATTAGACGTAAAAATTACAGGCTTATATGAATCACCTCTATCACAAAATTGCCCCTTACTGTCAAAAGGATCAATATTCAACCAATACTGCTTAAGTAAATCTTTATAGCTAATACTGTCAGAATCAAAACTAACTTTCACGACCTCTTGATGCCCTCTATGATTTTCATATGTGGGGTTAGCAAGATCTCCTCCAGAGTATCCACTTTCCGCAGAAAAGACTCCATTAAGTTTCTCCAAATCATGCTCTAGACACCAAAAACAACCTCCTGCAAAAATAGCCTCTTCTGTTTCAGCAATAACTTGTAACGGGTAAACTATTACTATTTGCAAAAGGAGACAAATTACTAATAGTCTTCTTAAGATTTTATTCATAGTAATCATTGAGTTAATAAGTCTAGGATATCCTCTGATGCTCTATCTGTAACTCCAGGTTTTCCTAATTTATCTTTTAATTTTTTATACCCAAGCATTATTTCTTCTTTTCTCGAGCGATCTTCAATTATTTTTAATGCTGCATTAAAGATTTTTTCAGATTTAAAATCCTCTTGTATAAACTCTGATATTAACATTTTATTTAAAATAAGATTTACTGGTGAAATATATTTAACATTAAATCTTAATAGGTATCTTGCGAAAAAAGCGGTAACTCTGCTTACTTTATATCCAACGATTTGTGGAACTGAGTTTAGAGCTAATTCCATATTTATCGTTCCAGACTTAGCTAAAGCAAGATCGGCAGCTGAAAATAAAAATGGCTTTATATCATCAACTTCATTCGACAAAATAATTCTTCCAGATACTCCATATTCATTTAATGAATTATTTAAAATTTCATCAAACTCTTTTAACCCAGATGGTATTAATACAGTAATTAAAGGATCCTTTTGCTGAAGCAAACTAGCCGCTTTAAGAAATGTAGGTAAAATATATTTAAGCTCTTGTTTTCGAGAAGCAGGAATGATAAGAAGAAGTTTCTTATCAGATGTTAATCCTAGTTTCTTAAATGATTCTTCTCTGGTCGGAATAGTTCTATAAAAATCCAACATGGGATGACCCACAAATTTTACATTTCCTCCTTTATTTGAATAAAACTTAGCTTCCTCATCAAAGATAGCTAATATTTTATCTGTAAAACTAATCAAATCGGTTGTACCCGAATCACCTAATCTCCATGCCCATTCCTGAGGCGCTATATAATAAATTATTGGAATATTAGGGAACCTTTTTTTTACTTTTAACCCTAATCGAATATTGGGCCCCATATAATCTATCAAGACAACTGCATCAGGAGGGGAAGAACTTAAGTAATTATCAATTTTTGATTGTGCATTTAAAGTTGGCAGAACATAAGGAAGCGCTTCTAAAAAACCAATTGCACCTATTGAAGATGTATTAGATATTAATTTAGCTCCAGCTTGTCTCATCCTTTCTCCACCTAAAGCAATAATCTCTAATTCAATTTTTCTTTTTTTTGCATTAGTCTGTAAAGCCTTTATTAATAAACTTCCCTGCAAGTCTCCAGAGACTTCACCAGTACTGATTAATAACTTCATTATTTATTTAGTTGACATTAAAGAAGGCATTGGACCTCTTCTACCTCTCCCAATAGAGAGCTCTACAAATCCACATAACCGTGCGGAAGATTGGAACAAATTCTCTTGTCTTGCAATTTTTAAACCATCAGAGATTACATATTCAGATTTAAATAATAAATTCCAAGTTCTTTTCAATTGTAAAAATTCTTCTCTATTCTCTTTATCTATACTTTTCCTTTTAATTCCAACTTTATTTAGTCCCCGCATTCTCCCGGGATGACCTTCAGCTAAACAATATGGAGGTACGTCTCTATCAACCCTTGTCATACCTCCAACCATAGCTAAATAACCAATATGAACAAATTGATGTATCCCCAAACAACCTCCAATTACAGCTCGATCTTCAACGACAACGTGACCTGCAATCTGCACACTATTAGCTATGACTACACTATTTCCAATTTCACAATTATGTCCTAAATGTGAATAGGCCATTAACAAATTTTGATTCCCAACTATAGTTTTCTCACCTTTAAAGGTAGCCCTATTTATAGTTACACATTCTCTGAAAGTATTATTATCACCAATTAAAACATCAGTAAAATCTCCTTTGTACTTCAAATCTTGGGGTTCTAATCCAATACATGCTCCTGGAAAAATCTTATTATTTGATCCTATTTTGACTTTTCCATCGATAATCACATTTGGTCCTATCCAAGTATTTGGACCAACAATCACATTTGGGCCAATAACAGCACCAGAACCTACAAATACACCGTCTCCAAGTTCAGCTCTCGGAGAGACATCTGCAAAGGCATGAATCTTAACTTTGCTATCTCCGATTAACCTTTCAAAAGGTTCAAGTTCACTCATTACTTCAGTCCACAAGAGAAAACATCAAATCTCCGGAACAAACCAACTGATCATCCACCTTCGCTTCTCCCTTAACCTTTCCAAACCTTTTCCTTTTAATGCTTATCAATTCACAAGAAATTAATAATTGATCGCCAGGGACAACTGGACGCCTAAAACGAACTGAATCAATCCCAGCGAAAACAAACAGACCTTTGGGAAGATCGGGCATTTGAGAAACAATCAAACCACCAACCTGAGCCATTGCTTCTACTATTAAAACTCCTGGCATTAAAGGTCTATCTGGGAAATGGCCTTGAAATTGAGGCTCATTGAGAGTGACATTTTTTATCGCCACAGCTTTCTTCCCTGGGTCATGCTCTATCACTCTGTCAACAAGTGCAAAAGGATATCTATGTGGCAAAAGCCCCATTATTTGCTCGCTATTTAAAACAAGAGGGTTGGAAGTAGAAATGTCAGTCAAAATCAGATTTAATTAAGTTAATACCTTATGAAGAGAAGCTGCAAATTCAGCATGAAGAGAATGAGAACCTTTATAAACAAAAATTTGCGCTCTCGGTAATCCCACAAAAGCTAAATCTCCAATCAAGTCAAGCAACTTATGACGCACTGGTTCGTTTGCAAATCTCAAGGGTGGATTCACCCAAGAATCACCATTACAAACTAAGGCATTTTCAAGTGCACCTCCTTTGATAAGACCAGCTTTCTTTAATTCTTCTAACTGATCGAGAAAGCCAAAAGTTCGAGCAGGTGCAATTTCTTTAACAAAATTATTTGGAGACAGCTCAATAGAGAACATTTGCTGTCCTATTGCCTTGTATGGGAAATCAATCAAACCTATTATTTTCAATTTTTTTGATGGCATGGCAAAAATCACACTTTCTCCTTGGCTAAAGAAAATTGGAGAGCTTATTTCGGGCCTTGGCCTAGGAGATGTAGTCGAATTAATCATTCCTACCTTTTTAATTTCCTCGATCCAACCAATCGCAGAACCATCAAGTAAAGGGATCTCACTACCTGTTATTTCAATATGAACATGAGTTAAGCCTGCACCGATTAATGAAGCCAGCAAATGTTCAACAGTAGAGACTCTTTTCCCATTCAAATCAAGTGTTGTACATAAAGGGGTATTCCTTACTTGGGAAATATCTATAGGAAAAACTTTATTAGGTTCATCTGAGAAAGAGATATTAAATCCGGTTAATTCTGTTGGCTTAATAATGACGGTAGATTTAAGGCCTGTATGCAATCCAATGCCATCTTTTTTAATTTCATTTTGAAGGGTCCAACCTTGTTCATAATCATCAGGGAATGAGAACACTAGAATTTCCAGCCTATCCCGATGTTATATCTCCAGTTACCACTGAAGTCTTGACTCGCTGCCTCTATCCGAATTGGGCCAACAGGTGTATTAATGACTGCTCCCGGTCCAACAGAAAAACCAGATCCTGGCTTTTCAAGAATTTTTCCAGGCTTCCCTGGGACATTTGATTGGGAACCAAAATCAGATCCTACGTCAAAAAATAGTGCTCCTGACAATAATCTCCAAATAGGAAATCTATATTCTGCTGTTGCTTCACCATAATTTTTTGCAACGCCTAAATCACAAGAGTTCCAACCTCTAACAGAGCTGGTTCCACCCAAGCAAAATGCTTCATAAGGAGGTAAGTCGCCAATAATTGTTCCGATCTTTGCTTGAAAACCAAGCGATTGAGAGCAATCTGATTTTTCACCAGGCTTAGGACGACAACCCTTATGAAACTTCAACCAATTAACAGGATAAAAACGTGAATAACTAACCCTAGATCTATTAAAAGTGGGTGAATTCTCTCCTAAACTAATAAATTGTTCTGAACCAATATTTAAATAATCTCCAGAAGTCGGATTCCTTGAATTATTTAAATTATTGTATGTAACGGCACTTTTTAAACTAACAAGTGTATTTTCTGTGGAGCAATTATACGCAACGCAAATAACTTCATCCTCAGGAACTTTACCTTCTTTGAAATTTGTAGATGCTACGCCATAAGGTCTTTTTTCACCTGCATAGTCTATCGGTTTAACTTGCTGGAAATTTGCACCAATAAGTACACTCCAAGGTACCTTTTTTAAAGGCTGACCACCATTCAAAGGCCTTGCAAAAGAGAAGCCACCTCCTTTTCTCTCTAAAACAATAGAATCACCTTCATAATCAAACCAGCTAAACTGAGGTGCAGACGACTTAGCCGAAGAAAGATTAGTAAATGGTCCTGTTTGAATTAAAGTATTATTATCATTTATGTCTAAGTTTTGAGATTGATTCGTATCGTAACTTATCAATGAGTTAGGCGCTTCATATCTATCTACAACTCCTCTAATACTTCCTCCATCTTGACTTCTAAGTTCTTGAGGAACTTCTCGACTTAAATACAATGATGTTCTAAAAGATGTTCTATGTTTATCATTTTTAATCCAGGGATCATATAAAGAAATATTTAACAATGCACCATATTCTCCATAAGTCAAATTCATATTTGATGACCATGATCTACCAACCAGATTTGACTCTTGTAATCCAATCTGTCCAAACACACCTTGACCTCCGCTATAACCGAGTCCTCCAGTCAAAGAGCCTGTTCTCTGCTCTGTTATACCTAAAGAAATTATAATATTACCAGGTTTAGATTTGACTGGTTTAAGAGTTACTTTTACATCATTAAAAAGAGAAGTTGAATATAATCTTTTTATATCTGATTCTAATTTATTTCTATCAAAAACATCTCCAACTTTAGTTATTAATTCTCTTTCAATTACCCATTTTTTCGTTTTTCCTTTTATTATCCTGCCTTTGTCATCTTCTGTATTACCATCTTCATCTATAAAACTAATCTCTATACCTGCAATATATCCTTCTTGAATATTAAGTTCTACTAGTCCAGCTTTTGTTACACGACTCGGTCCAGAAATTCTCGCTAATGAGTATCCATTGGAATTATACCAATCTTTAATTTCTTTAATTCTTATCTGTAAAGTATTAAGATTTAAGGTTTTTCCATAATCATCATTAAAAATCTCATTTAATTTAATATTTGATAGTTTTCGCTCAACCGGGAGAATATTTATTTTTTTTAATATCGGATTTGGATCAACTTTAATCAAAAGTTGAACTCCTAAAGCACTATCTAAAGATTCAATTTTCGCACCAGAGAACCAACCTGTTGAATAAATCCTATCTAAATCCTTCTTTACTTCTTCTCTAGTAACTTTGCTACCAGGTCTTATTAACATCGCATCATAAGCGATGTCTTCCAAAGTCTCTTTATCAGGATGATCCTCAAGTCCTTCAATGCTTATCTCTGAAATCAATACTCTTTTTTCTTCAGTTTTAGAATTTTCATCTTTTTGAGTTGTTTCATCAGCAATTAAAAAATTATCAATTTTTAGATTAAACTTATTATTATTGAATTGATGATTAAAAATTAAACTTTCAGTATATTTATTTTCAACTATTAATTTATCTTGATTTGAGATTATTTGAGAAGATTTGGTTTCTTCAAAAAGGCTGACAAAAGGAAATGCTAAAGCAATAGCACATGCAGTTTTGCATTTTAATTTCTTATTAGAGCTGATGTGTTTTTTGAACATAGATTTCAAATCAATTCAGTTAAATGAAGGAATTCATAGACGAGAATAATTTGCTTAATGGGCACTAGAGGAATCGTTTTCTATACGTTTCAAAATCTCCTCATAAGCATTAATTACACCTCCAAGATCTTGCCGAAAGCGGTCTTTGTCAAGGATACGTTCCTTGGGATCAGAATTTTTTTTATCCCAAAATCTACAATTATCTGGACTTATTTCATCAGCTACCACAAGTTTACCAACTGAGTTAAGGCCAAACTCTAATTTAAAGTCGACTAATAGTAAATCAAGTGAATCAAAATATTCTTTTAAAATTTTATTTACACTTATGGTGATTTTCTCTACCTCTTCCATCTGAAAAGGAGTTATTATATCAAGCAACTTCAATCTTCTTTCTGTAAGTATAGGATCTCCTAATTCATCATCTTTATAATACAAATCAAGGAGTGGAGGACTTAGAAGCTTTCCCTGCTTTATTGGGGTTTCTCTGCATAATGATCCTGTAGCAATATTGCGAATAACAACTTCCAAAGGAATTACATTAATTTTATCCGCAATAATAAATGTTTCTGAATGTAGTTCTAAAAAATGAGTAGGAATTCCATTCAATTCAAGCAATTTAAAAAGGGCTGCAGAAATTTTGCAATTCAATCGTCCTTTACCCTTGAACTCTGATCGTTTTTTTGCGTTAAAAGCGGTAGCATCATTTTTGAACTCTATTAAAACC
The DNA here is from genome assembly GCA_003279565.1 of Prochlorococcus sp. AG-402-C09. GTDB lineage: Bacteria > Cyanobacteriota > Cyanobacteriia > PCC-6307 > Cyanobiaceae > Prochlorococcus_B. The sequence continues at coordinate 127,296 of QCHN01000002.1, read as the reverse complement.
CTATCTGGATTTTCACACTCAAAAATTCGTTTTGCCTTTCCTTCATAAATTAGTGATCCTTGGATATGATTCATTAATACCTCTGATATCTAATTAGTATAAATAGTCAATGCTACAAAAATCACCTAAATTAAAACAAATTGATTTTAAAACTAAACTCCAAACAACTAAATAATTTTTCTTCAAGAAATTTGTTAACTAATAATCAAAAGGTAATTAAAGCTCGATTAAAACTATTTTTTTTCATTCAAACAAGAGTAAAACCATGACAAAGAATCAAAAGGCAGAAGAATTAAGCGTATTAAAAAGGATATTAATAGTTGGGAATGGAGGTAGAGAAAACTCTATTGCCTGGGCCTTGTCAAAAAACCATTCTATTGAACAAATATATGTTTGTCCTGGGAATGGAGGTACAGAAAACTTTGAGAGATGTATGTGTCTAAAGACTAAATCTGGAGATGAAAAAACAATTATTAATGAGTGTCAACGACTTCAAATTAATTTAGTCATCATTGGTCCTGAAGTCCCTTTAGCTGAAGGCTTGGCAGATAAAATGCGTGAAGCAGGCTTAACAGTATTTGGGCCAGGCAAAGAAGGTGCTCAATTAGAAGCAAGTAAAGACTGGGCCAAGGCTCTAATGATAGAAAACAATATCCCCACAGCTAAGTACTGGTCGGCAAAATCTAAAGAAGAAGCGCTAGGAATTCTTCAAAGATTCAATCAGCCCCTAGTCATAAAGGCAGATGGCCTAGCTGCAGGTAAAGGTGTAACTGTTTGTGAAACCATTGAGCAATCTAGAGAAGCAATTAAAGACGTATTTTCTGGAAAATTTGGCTCTGCAGGAAATAAAATTATTCTCGAAGAAAAAATTGAGGGTCCAGAGGTTTCTATTTTTGCTCTTTGTGATGGGGAGAAATTAATTATTCTTCCTCCAGCACAGGATCACAAAAGATTACTTGACGGAGATAAAGGTCCAAATACGGGTGGAATGGGAGCTTACGCCCCTGCTCCTTTAATCAATGAAAAAGCTCTGAATGAATTAACGGAGCTTATTCTTAAACCTACCTTACAAGGTCTGAAAAAAAAGAACATCAAGTATGTCGGAGTCATTTATGCAGGATTAATGCTTACATCATCTGGACCAAAAGTTATTGAATTTAATTGCAGATTTGGTGACCCAGAATGTCAAGCCTTAATGCCATTAATGGGAAAGGAATTTGCATCTGTACTTTTTGCTTGCGCTAGAGGAGAGTCAGAAAATGCACCAAAACTTACATTCAATACCAAACGAAGTGCCTGTATTGTTGCAGCATCTAAGGGATATCCTGAAAGTCCTCAGGGAGGTGACAAGATTAATATCAAAGTTGAATTAAATTCTTCACTCCAAGTTTTTCACGCGGGAACCACGGTGGACAAATCAGATAATATAATAACTTCTGGAGGGAGAGTGCTTTCAGTTGTCGCGCAGGGAGAAAGCTTCGTTGAAGCTTTCAACTTGGCCTACTCTAACCTGAAAAAAATCAAATTTAACGGTATGTATTATCGCAGAGATATAGGTTACCAGGTTAGAAATATTTAATACAGGTGAAATGAACAATTCAGAATTAAAACAAAATATTTTAAATTCATCATCAAAAGATGACGACTTTTTAAACGAATTAAATATATTAGAAAAAATTAATTTATGGTGGTCAAGATTTAATCTGAGATCAAAGTTACTAGCTTTTGGAACCCTAGTTGTTAGTTTTATAATGACACTAATAACGTTCTTTGCCCTGAGTAGCATACAAAAAGATGCGGGGATGAATGACACAAGATATGCCAGAGATTTAGGACTATTATTATCTGGAAACGTTACGGAATTAGTAGCAAAGAATCAAACAAGAGAACTTTTTAACGTAGCAGAGAAGTTTTGGCGTTCAAGCAGAAATCTAAGATACATTTTCTTCACCGACCCTGACGGCTTAGTAAAACTAGGTATTCCGGTAAGTGCAACAGCTACTGAATCTGAGGAGGAAGGTGCTTTACAGCTAACTAGAAAACTTAAACTACCAAGTGAATTACAAAAACAACCTCAATTTCCACTGGTTAGACAACATTCAACGCCACAAGGTCAAGTGACTGATGTTTTTGTTCCTATGCTTTGGAAGGGGCAATATTTAGGCACCTTAGCTCTTGGAGTAACACCCAATAAAAAAGCTCTTGCTACAGCAGCATTAACTAGAGAGATTACTGTTGCAGTATTCATTTCTATTTGGGTTTTAGTAATAATTGGCGCAGTATTTAATGCTTTAACAATCACTCGTCCCATCAAAGAATTAGTTATTGGGGTCAGAGAGATTGCTAAAGGTAATTTCAAATCAAGAGTAGATCTTCCTATGAGTGGAGAACTTGGGGAACTCTTAAATGGCTTTAATGCAATGGCATCAAGATTAGAGGACTATGCTGCGGCGAATATTGAAGAATTAAAAGCGGCACAAGTCAAACAGCAATCTTTAATAGCCACAATGGCAGATGGAGCTCTTTTGATTGACGAGCAAGGAAATATTGTTTTAGTCAATCCAACTGCCAGAAGACTCTTTCGCTGGGAAGGTAGAAACCTTGAGGGTCAAAGCTTGTTGAATCAACTTCCTGATTCTCTCGTAAAAGAACTCGAAACACCAATAACCTCTCTTTTAAATAACTTCGGAGACAGCGATGATTTACGTTGCAATCTTGAAGAGCCACCAAGAACACTTCGTATAGTTTTAAAGTCCGTTAGAGACACAACTGGAGAGAATATTAAGGGCATTGCCGTTACTGTTCAAGATCTAACTAGGGAAGTTCAATTAAACGCAGCACAAAAAAGATTCATCAGTAATGTTTCGCACGAATTAAGAACCCCATTGTTTAATATAAAAAGCTATGTTGAGACATTATATGACTTAGGTGAGCAACTTACAAAAGAAGAGCAAAAAGAATTTCTAGGTGTTGCAAATTCAGAGACTGATAGGCTTACTCGCTTAGTCAACGATGTTCTTGACTTATCCAAGCTGGAGTCTGGAAGAACAATCCAATTAGAATCACTAAGTATAAAAGAAGCCATGGAACAAACCCTAAGAAACTATAAACTTAATGCCGAAGATAAAAATGTTAAGTTAATACTTAATGTTGAAAATAATTTAGCATTTGTTCTAGGCAATTGGGATATGATTCTCCAAGTTTTAGACAACCTTGTTGGCAATGCACTTAAATTTAGTCAAGAAGGAGGAACAATAAATTTAAAGGCCTATACTTGGCCAGACATATGCGTTGCTTCGCCAGTTGATTTAGACAATAAAGCTCCACATTGTGAGATATTGTCTCCGATGCCAAAAATCAGAATTGAGGTATCTGATTCTGGGTGTGGCATTTCTGAAATAGATCAACAAAGAATATTTGAACGTTTTTACAGAGTTGAGGATTCAGTGCACACTGAGGTAGGGACAGGATTAGGGCTTTCAATAGTTAAAGGTATCGTCGACAAACACGGAAGTGAAATAAGAATGGCTAGTGAACCAAACACAGGAACAACTTTTTGGTTTGAACTTCCTCTTGAAGATTCTGATGCTGATCAATTATTACTAAAATCTGCAAGGAAAAATTGGGAACTTGAAAATGATAAGTCTTTAATCAAATAGAAATCTACTTTTCATTTGTCTCAATGCTTTTAAAAACCCCAGGCATCTGATCATCAGGATTAATACGATGAGGGGCTCCACTAAATATTTGTTCAAAATTAGAGAACGAATCTTTAATCTCAGGACCTTTATTCGTAATAATATATTCACGTATTCTTTTGTCATGCCATGAACCCCTCATCTTAAAAACATTTATTGCCCTTGCCATTTCACCTCTTATTTCGACGTACTGCAATAGCAAAATAGTATCAGTTATTGTTGAAATATGGGAATCAGTAATTGAGTGGCTTCCCATGAATTCTTCTGCAGTATTAGTAAAGAATCCTGCTATTTCTTCTTGTTTTGCATAACCAGTTACTCCAATAACAAACTGTCTAAATGCATTTAAGCTTACACCTCTAGCTAATGCAGATAGAGAATCAATTGCCATTCTCGAAGGTTTATATTCACTAATCTCGGATTTAATAATTTGCAAATGGTCTTCCAAGCCAGTCGATTCTGGATAAGCACAAATAATCTTCAATAGTCCATCGGCTTCCATCTTTTCAAAGTCAATCCCCCAACTAGTGGCATTACGAAGAAGTTGAGCTCTTGATTCCTCATATGCAAATAGTATTGTTCTTTCCTTATTTAAATAAGCATCTTCAACAAATTTAGAAACTAGCATTGTTTTTCCAGTACCAGTTGCACCCGTTGCAAGAATAATTGAATCTTGAAAATATCCTCCTCCACACATTTCATCCAAATCTGGAACACCTGAACTTATGCGAATATTTGATGATCTTTGAGTCAATCTCATTGCACCTAAAGGAAATGCAACTATTCCTTGGGAACCCATGGTAAATGGGAATTCACCCTTCATATGTGTAGTTCCTCTTAATTTCAAAATCTCTACAGTTCGTCTCCTTTTCTCTGCTTCTAATACATTCCTCAAAATAACAACATTATCAGAAACAAATTCTTCAACACCGTATCTAGCAATTGGACCATATTCATCTATTCTTTCAGTGGTCATAACAGTAGTCACACCTATTTCTTTAAGTCTTGCTATTAGTCGAAAAATCTCTCTTCTAACAACATAAATAGCATCATATTGTTGAAAAACTGCTGTCATTGAATCTATAGCGACTCTTTTCGCTTTGAACTTTCTTATTGCATAACTGATCCTTTCAATTAATCCTGATAAGTCAAAACTTCCAGCGACATCTTGTCCATCTGGGTCTGGAGATGCATCTAAAATAAAAAGTTTATTTTGATCAATCAACTCTTGTAAATCCCATCCAAAGCTTGAAGCATTTCGAATAATATCTAAAGGCGATTCTTCAAAAGTAACAAAAATCCCCGGTTCATCAAAATTACAGATTCCATGATGAAGATATTGCAGAGAAAAAACTGTTTTACCAGTCCCAGATGTTCCACTCACAAGAGTGCTGCGCGCATTTGGCAACCCACCATGACAAATATCATCAAAGCCCTCAATTCCAGAGGGGAGTTTTTGAACTTGCATTTTTGGTCTATTTTTTTATTGAAGAACGCTAAAAGCTCTTACATACAAAACATAATAAACAAACAGTAAAAATAGCTTAGTTATCGGTTGGACTTAAGAATTCATTTACTTCTTGTTTAAATAGATTCATTATTTGTCTGAAGAATAAAACATTTCTTGATCTGTTAATTCATCATATAAAAGGTCTAAGCCAATTAAAACCTTTTCTCTATCTGATAGATCACCAATTATTCTTCGGACCGGGGGAGGTAAAATCTTAGCCAAAGTTGGTGTAGCAAGTATTTTATCTTCTTCGGCTAGTTGAGGACTTTTTAAAACATCTATTACTTTAAGAGCATAAACACCTTTGAATTCACTTTCTAAGATCTCTCTCAACGTATTCAAAGCTCTCACTGAGTTTGGCGTATTCCCAGCCACATAAAGCTTAAGAATGTATGTCTTCCTTGCATTCATTAAAAACCTCCAAAAGATCCAAAGAACATTTGTCTTTATTAGATCTTGACTAATTAACCAACAAAAAGCGAGAATGTTAGTTTGTTTTTCGATTACGATTAGGGCTTAATCGATTAAAAAAAAGGAAATCCCTTTTTATTTTATTTCGAGCCTTAACGTGTCACCAATAATCATGGCTGATAAAAAATCATCTCCCAAGAAGGAAACTCCACAAGATAAAACTTATGCGATAGTCGAGGCTTCAGGAAAACAATTTTGGCTACAACCTAACCGTTATTACGATTTAGACAGATGCCATGCAGAAGTTAATGATGTTTTGACTATAGAAAAAGTTCTCCTACTAAACGATGGCAAAGATTTAAAGCTTGGGAAACCTTATGTAAAAGGTGCGAAGGTAGAAATCAAAGTCTTGGAGCATAGAAGAGGCCCAAAAATAATAGTTTATAAAATGAGACCAAAGAAAAAGACGAGAAGAAAAAATGGACATCGTCAAGAGCTAACAAGAGTTTTAGTTCAATCCATATCAGCAGGATCAAACACAAAAAAATCAAAAGAGACAAAAGAAGCCAAAACCACTGCTAGTAAAGTAGAATCTGATTAATTAAGCAAAAGATTAATTGAATTATGGCTCATAAAAAGGGTACTGGATCAACTAGAAATGGAAGAGATTCAAACTCCAAAAGACTTGGCGTCAAAGCTTATGGTGGTGAAAAAGTAACTGCTGGATCTATTCTTATTCGCCAAAGAGGTACTTCCATCCTTCCAGGAATTAATGTAGGTAGGGGCAAAGATGATACTCTTTTCGCCCTGACTGATGGTTCAGTTCACTTTGAAAGTATTCGTAGAGGCTTAAGAAATAGAAAAAGAATTAATATCTCTGCTGTTAAATCAGCTTAGTTTATTTTTTCAATGGTTTATAAGCTCGGGTAGTTATTAAAAAAGGATGAAAAACTTCTAAGTAGTTTAATTGTAAGGTAGAAAAGAAGTTCTCAATAAGAAAAGGATCATCAAAATGGAAAGGATATTCTCCATTTTTCCCTTTATAAAAATACCAATTCATTAGAGCTATCCCTTTAGGAGAAAGTTTTTCTAAAAATATTTCCAGTTGTTTTGCTGGATTTGGAAGATGTTCTAAGACATCCAAGCAAACGAGAGAATCAAAAATCACATCAGAAGTGCTTTCTAAATCTCTAAAAACTGAAATCTTATTTTCTATACCCAATTCCTTAGATCTATGTTCTACAAAACTTCGGTTTTGAGGATTAAGATCCACAAACCAAACATGTTCAACATCTGGTAAAAATGATGCAGCCAAAGCATGCGTACCAATACCACCACCAAAATCTAAAACTTTTCCAGAAGCAAATTTTTGTTGTAGGCGAAGCGTGTCAGCTATGTAATTAGAACTATTTAAATGCCAAGATGCTAGATCTATTAAATGAGCATCGCCAACTTCTTCTTCATAAAATTCGCCTGCATTCTTCTCAGTAAATGCTCCTGGATGCAGAGCTGCTAAATCATGGACACCACTAATCAACCTTTGATCTAGTTGATCATTATTTATGTGAAGGAAATCAATAAGGTGTTTTTTTAAATTAAAGCCATCTTTAAGAAAACAGGAAATACTTAGATCTAAATTGGTCATATTATTTGGCTCACTGAACACACTGAGTTATAACTTTAAATGTTCAGGGTTACTTGAACAATCTTTTCATGTGAGCGTCAACCTGCAATATTAATTTTGGAAAAGCCTTTTGGATTTGTTGTCATTGATAAGCCTGCTGGGCTTACTTCTCATGATTGCGTCAATAGACTTCGAAAAGTGTTTGGTATTAAAAAAATTGGACATAGTGGGACTCTAGACCCCTCAGTCACTGGAGTACTGCCTATAGCAATAGGTGATGCAACAAGATTAATCTCTTACTTAAAAGGCTCTAAAGCTTATACAGGGATCATTCAGTTGGGGACCACTACTAGTACTGATGATACTCAAGGAGAAATTATACAATCAAAAATTTGGCCGCTAATTAGCGAAAATTATATAAATTCTCTACTAGAAAATTTCAGAGGCGAGATATTACAAAAGCCTCCTATTTTTTCTAGTGTTCACATTAAAGGAGAGAGAGCTTATAAGAAAGCAAGAAAAGGAGAAAAATTTGATTTAATTCCTAAAAAAGTGACCATAAACAAATTACATTTAATAAGCTGGTCACAAAGCAAAGGAGAGTTGTTGATTGATGTCGACTGCTCAACAGGAACATACATTAGATCTTTGGCTAGAGACATTGGATATAAAATTGGGTGCGGTGGCCACTTGAAAAAGTTACGACGTACTAAAGCTTATAATTTTAACGAGAATCATTCAGTATTACTTCCTGAGAAATCAGAATTTTACTCAGAAAATAACAAACCAAAAGTTCTTAATCCAACTTTCTTTTTCAAACATCTTTCTACTTTTAAATTAATTTCTGAAGAAGAGATTATTAGTTGGCGCTCAGGAAGAAAGATAAGTTTTCAGAATGATATTAAACGTTTGGAATTATCTAATAACAAAGAAATTGAAGATAGTATAATTAATATATTAGTATTGGATAAAGAGGATAAAATCCTTGGGATAGCAGGTTTAGATGAAAGCGATAAAATCAAGCCTAAGGTTGTGTTTAATGCAATTGGTTAAACTCATAAAAGATAAAACTTATAGTAATAACTCATAGCTACTAAATATTCCCCTAATAGGTTTTTATTTGCACTCCCGTATAATAATGTTTTAGGATTTTACGAAAACTTGATCCTCTTTCAGCCATAGCTTTAGCTCCCCATTGGCTCATTCCCACCCCATGCCCAGCGCCATAACCTCTCACCAGTAAAAAATAATCTTTTTGGATTTCCGGGAGAGGTTGAGGTACTATATCATTAAAGAATTTATTATCAATATTCACTTTATTATCTAGACTAATTTGTTTGAATTTCAAATCAAACTCAAATTTAGTACTAAGCAATTGCAATTTTTCTCTTAATCTTTTTCCAGAGATATTCTTATTACCATTAGTTCCATAGAGTCTAATTTTCAAGACTCTATCGGTATCACTTTTTTTGATAATTTGTATACTATTTAACCCACCTAAGTCAGGGAATATCTGATCTAATTCTCCCGAGGTAAACTTATTAATCCATCTATAATTTTTGCCATTCTGATCAAAGTCAACTACACTTTTCAAATAAGGTAATTGATACTTCCAAACCTTTCCACTATTCTCAGTCCTACCACCAGAACTACTATGAAAAACTGCATTTATCAACTTATCTTTATGAAATAAAGCAAGTGAATTTGTACTTTTAACTGCTCTATTAATTTTTACTGTTTCAGACTCAAGTCCTAAGTAGACTTGACTAGCTTGTGTTGAATGAAGATCAAATGATTTATTTTTATTTAAAAGTTTTAGAGCATAAGTCCTAGCTGCTATTGCTTGAGCTTGAAGTGCTGCAAGGGGAAATTCTTTAGGCATTTCACTACCAACTACACTTTTTAAATACTTCTCTAACTTTAAATAATTTATTATATTTAATTTCTTATCATTCAATGAAACTTTTAATTCTCCGGCATATCTTCTATTCTTAAACCAAATTCCTCTTTTATCATTATTTCTAATAATTAAACTAAAATTATTTGGCAAGTCGAACCATGTATTTAGCTTGTTATCAATTGAATATTTAACCTTATTATTTTTATAAACTAAATTTAAAGATTTAATTCTTCTATGATTAGAGGAGATACCTTCAACAAAAATATTTTTCACGCCATCTGCTCTAAATCTTGCCTTATTGTCTTTAGCTATCAAGACACGCATTGTTGGTTCTTTTGCCGCAATTGCCTTTGATGGAGAGATAAAAAATATAGCTATAAAGATTATTGCCCATCCATATTTTCTTTTAGGTGCTGCGCTCACAATAAAAATTGGATTTAGGTACTAATTTTGCCTATAAGAAAGAAGATCCACCAGTGGTCAACGCTATGAATGTCACCATGTTTTAAAAGAGGAAAACTTGCAAGTCACTTTTCTAGGAACAAGCTCAGGTGTTCCAACTCTTAATAGGAACGTATCAGCGATGGTATTAAAGCCTCCACAAAGGTCGGAATTGTGGTTGTTCGATTGTGGCGAAGGAACACAGCATCAGTTCATCAGAAGCAATCTAAAATTATCTCAAATAAAAAAAATATTTATCACCCATATGCATGGGGATCATATTTATGGTCTACCCGGGCTTCTGGCAAGTATTGGATTAGCAGGCAGCAGCTCTGGAATTGAGTTATACGGGCCAGCTGCGCTTAAGAACTTTATTGATTCTTGTCTATACAACAGCTCAAGCAGATTGGCTTACTCACTCAAATTCCATAGGGTCGAAAATGCTGCTAATAATAAAGAAATTTTGTTTGAAGATTGCGAGTTAGAAGTCAAAACTGCTCCACTCAAGCATCGAATCCCATCTTTTGCTTACAGAGTGAATCAAAAAACTAGACCAGGTAGATTCGATATAGAGAAAGCAAAATCAAAAGGGATACCTCCTGGTCCCGTTTATGCAGACCTTCAGAGAGGGGAGGAAGTGAGATTAGAAGATGGTCGCATTTTTTCTGGGAAAGAATTCTGCGGTCCTCCTAGGCCTGGGACAAGCATGGTTTATTGCACAGATACTGTATACACAGAATCAGCAATAGAAATTTCTAGAGAGGCCGATCTATTAATCCATGAATCGACTTATTCTCATAAAGAAACTGAAATGGCCTATGAACGAGGACATTCAACTGCAACTATGGCCGCTCAGATTGCTGACAAAGCAAATGTTGATCAACTAATTTTGACTCATTTGAGTCCGAGATATACCCCTGGAAATGAAACTAGTCCTAATGATTTGCTTAATGAAGCAAAAGCCATTTTCCCAAATACTCAGTTAGCAAAAGACTTTCTGCAGATTGATGTAAATAAGAGCCGCAACTGCAACAGTTCGTGATCCCTTTACCTATGAAATGCCTCTACATGAAACAATAGTCGAGTTTGGTGCTTCTTTAATCGCTGGCGTTATTAATGGATTCTCTTATTTCTTCCCTTAAACGGTCCCTTACAAGACTCTTAGTCTTGATCCCTGTACTTGTAAGTCTCATTATTAGTCCTCTTTCTGTAAGTGCCCTGTATCCCAGCGATCCTTCATCAGTGGAGAGCTTAGATACAAGCTTGGCAGGTAAGGACCTACAAAATACAGAGTATGTAAAATACGACTTATCAGGGAAAGATCTTGGTGGGGCAAATTTCACTGGGGCTTATTTCAGTGTCTCAACTTTGAAGAACTCTGATCTAACGGGCGCAAACATGACCAATGTCATTGCCTATGCAACAAGGTTTGATAATGCGAACCTGACAAATGTAAAACTGACTGGTGCAGAGTTACTTAAGAGTGTTTTTGATGGTGTAACCATTGATGGCGCTGACTTTACTGATGCTGTACTTGATAGAAGTCAACAAAAGAATCTATGTAAAGTAGCTACTGGAAGCACAGCCGAAAGTCTTGGTTGTAGCACTACAGCTGCTGGATATGTTCCTGCGACCAAAGGTCAAGGTTTCAACCCAGGTACTTAAATTTATCCAAAATTTAATAACCAATAAGAAAGGGGCCAATGGCCCCTTTCTTATTGGTTAAATAATGACTTATATCACTTTGTGATAAGGAAAAAAGCTGCTGCAGCTCCTCCAACCGCAAACATAGGCAACCCAACCAGCAGGTGTGAGGTGCCAAAACCAAAGCCTTTTTGGCGCAATATAAAATAGCCAACTCCAGCAGCTCCCGCAGCCAAAGGAATAGCAGCAGTAGCAGCAGAAGCAACAGCGTGATAGTCGAAGTTCATCCCTGTGTTGAAATTTAATTACTTACAATTATCCTTCAAATTTGAGAAATGGTATGAACTTATGCGTGAAATGCTTCATATCTTCATCACTTTAAATCCAAAAGAATTTTCAATTTTTCTAAACTCATGCCGCTTGAGGCGAAATATTTGAGCTATCTCTAGAACGCGGATGTTTGCTATACCACCATTCCTGAATATTTGTATCTAAACGACGAGAAAACAAAGTCAAAATTGTTTTTGTTGGTTTTACTCCTGGTTGGATAATCTCAACAGAATATGATGGGCATTTTTGTGCCGCAATATCAGCAACCAATCTTTTCCCAATTCTTCTCCAACTAGGTTCCTTACTTCGCCATGAGAGCCTGCAACAAGGCCAAGGTAATTCCTCTCGGTCATAGAGACGACAACATGGGCCTAAAACCCTAAAACTAAATTGACCACCAATACTTGAATGAATTGAACCATGGTCTAAAAGACCTTGAACTTTATCGATTGGCAAAACTTCTGAAATCAATTAATCCATAAATAATTTTATTTGCGCCCTTGAGCACATAAACCAGAGGTTGGCGAGAAAGGAGATATTTGGCAAGCGAAACGATAAAAATCTGGCGAAAAAATTAATATCAATACATTTCTTCTTCGGCATTTGTTCTAATTGTGCAATCTGAAGTCGGGTATGCAATGCAAATCAAAACATAACCTTTTTTTATTTGATCATCATCCAAAAAGCTTTGATCCTGTTGGTCAACCTCTCCTTTTTCTAATTTAGCGACACAAGTCGAACATGCTCCCGATCGACAGGAGTAAGGAAGCTCAATATTTTGCTCACAGGCAGCATCAAGAATATATTTGTCATCAGGGATATCGACAATTTCTTGAAGACCACTTAACTCATTGATAAAAGTGATCTTAAAAGATTTCATGAAGGTTGTTAATCTGAAAATTTAGAATTTATTTAATTCAAGGTAAATCTTGAGTCAATATCATTAAGGCCCATTGATCCTTTGTCTTAATATCAAGAACTTTCCAACCAAGTGATAAAAAAAATTCTTGAAGTTCTTTAATTTGCTCAACTAATAAACCAGACAAAATCAGTTTACCTTTATAACCAATAATTTTCTCGAAACTTGGTCCTAATGATTTTATGACAGGTGCAAGAATATTGCAGAGAATTAAATCAATTTTTTTTTCAGGTATTTTCGCCTCGAGTTCCTCAATAGAACCAAGAAAAACATTTAAGAGGTTTTCAGGAAAATGATTTAAATCAGAATTGATTTTGGTGGCTGATATTGCTAATGAATCAGTATCAACAGAGAAAGTACTCTGCGCCCCTAACTTCAATGCAGCCAAAGATAATATTCCACTGCCACATCCCAAGTCAGCGACTATTTGACCTGATGGAGGGTCATTATCCAAAGCTTCAATGCATAATCGCGTAGAGGGATGGCTACCAGTTCCAAAAGCACTTCCTGGGTCTAAACGAATAATTTTTCGTTCTAAAAATTTCGCAGGAACGTCTAACCATGCCGGTAAAATTAAGATTGATTTTCCTATTGGGTCAGGCTTCCAGTTTTTTTTCCAACTTAAGCTCCAATCTTCATCTTTTACTTGCATCCATTTGCATGAGGGCAAAGTCAAGTCAAAAGTTTTTGCTAATGAAATCAATGATTTGACTAAGATCTCCTGATCTGTAACTAACCACTCATTCAAAGGAAGCCATATAAATAGCGTTTGAATGGAATGGTTATCTGGATCTTTCTCAAAAGAGAACCTATATATATCCAGCTTGTTCAATAGCCAATAAAAAGAATCTTCTAGCTCAAATGGAAACTCTTGCTCCAATCTCAACCAGGAAATCTCAGAATTATGCAAATCTATATTTCTAACCTATCTAACTATAAAGTCACAGAATGCGCTTCGTTTATTCCTTGCATTGAAAGAACTGAACCCAATAACTCAGAGGGGATAGGGTCATCGATACTTAAAACCATAACTGCCTCACCTCTAACAATCCTTCTGCCTACTTGCATTGATGCAATGTTCACATTATATTTCCCAAGAAGTGAGCCTATCTGGCCAATAATTCCAGGCATATCCCTATGCCTGGTAAAAAGCATATGCCTGCTTGGCACAAAATTTATCGGGTACTCATCAATACTTGTAATACCAAGATCACCATCACCAAAAATAGTGCCAGAGACACTATGTCCACCTTTGTCGCTAAAACTATCCAACTTCAAGGAGCCTCGAGCAAACTCTGGGCTCAACTCATCCTTGATTTCTACAACATCAATACCGCGTCCTTTAGCTTCCAATGAAGCGTTTACATAATTAATTTTATCTCCCAATGCGCTAGTGAGTAATCCCTTCAAAGTAGCAATAACTAGTGGCTGAGATGGATGTTGAGCGAATTCTCCTTGTAAACGTACTTCTAATTTTTGAATCTGTCCCCCTGAAATTTGACTAACTAATAATCCCAATGTCTCCGCAAGTTTTAAATGTGGTTTAAGACTATCCATTATCTCTGCGCTAAGACCTGGAATATTTACTGCGCTGCGTGCTGGCAAGCCTAAAAGAACATCTCTAATTTGCTCTGCAACATCAATAGCTACATTTTGTTGTGCCTCAACAGTTGAAGCACCTAGATGTGGCGTGAGAACCAATCCTTTTTTTACTGCACGTAGAGGAGAGTTCTCAGCTAAAGGTTCTTTCGCGTATACATCGATTGCAGCACCTTGAATAACATTTTCTTCCAATGCATTAGCTAAATCATTTTCATTGATAATCCCGCCCCTTGCACAATTAACCAATCTTGCAGATGGTTTCATTTTTCTTAGAAGATCTATATCAACTAAATTCTCTGTTTCAGGAGTTCTTGGGAGATGAAGTGTTACATAATCAGCTTTTTTGAACAACTCTTCAATATCACTTAATCGAACCTGCATTTGTTGAGCTCTTTCAGTAGAAACAAATGGATCAAATCCAATGACTGCCATACCCATTGCATTTGCGACCTTTGCCACATGAGATCCAATCTTGCCAAGTCCAACGACTCCCAAAGTTTTCTTATAAAGCTCATTTCCTACATATTTCTTCCGATCCCAGCCTCCAGAAAACATACTTGCATGTGCTTGAGGAATATTTCTAGATAATGCAAGAATCATTGCTAAAGCATGCTCTGCTGCTGCAATGGTGTTTCCACCTGGCGAATTAACAACTAATACCCCCTTCCTAGTTGCACTTGGCACATCAACATTATCAACTCCAACTCCTGCTCTACCAATTATTCTCAATTTCTTTGCTTCAGAAATCACTTCCGAAGTCACTTGGGTTCCTGAACGGATCATTAATCCGTCATAATCACAAATTATATTCTTTAAGTCATCTATAGAAAGACCTACTTTTTGGTCAACCTGAGCAACCTGAGTAAGAATATCTATACCTGCTTGATCAATTGGATCAGAAACAAGAACTTTCGTCATTAAAGGCGATACACGTGCCGATCTGAACTTTAGTGATCTATTTGCCGCTGACCAGAATTATGTTGAGCAGGATTGAATATCCAAACATTTCAAGGAGCTAATTAGTGTCCACATACGTCATCATCCTAAAAGAAAAAGAACCAGCAAAAGAGTTGCTACTCAAATTGAGAGAGGCTCAAACACCTATCCTTAATTGCGATCTTGTAGAACCATTGGATAACAAATCGGAGCACGAGAATTCAAATTTAGACATATCTGAAGAAGTATTTGTAAATCAATCAAGTTTTAATAATATCAAGCTTTTGAATCCAGCTCTTGCTCGAAAGGATCGCCAAAAGACTTTGGCGACATGGTTGATACCTTTTGGTTTTATTGCAGGCCTAAGCTTTTCTCAAATGACCGATCTGAAGACATTTGCAGATATGGGATTTCCCAATCAATTAGAGAAGCTTCTAGGTGGCCTAGTTGGAATGATTTCAGGAGCTCTAGGAAGTTTTTTTTCGGCTGGAGGCATTAGCCAAGAAATAGTTGATGATTTGAGAGCTATTCAAAAAAAAAGTGAAGAAGGTTTTTGGCTCTTAATTCTAGAATTACCAATTGAGATCGAACCACCTTGGGCAATACTAAAAGAAACAGAAAGCCTAAAAATAATAACCATAGGAAAAGAATAGTATCAAGTTAAATAATATTTTTAAAGCGACTATTTACATTAATAGCTTTGATCCAAGATTGTATATTATATTTCTCAAATATTGAAGAAAAAAGGTTTAAACGTTTAAACTATTTATATATAAAATGAGAAAATTCTATCTCTTTTCATGCATCTTCCAAAAGAAAAGATTCTATATAAAAATCCTTTTCGTAAAGAGTTAGAGACTTTGCTTCATATCGCGGAAAAGTCTCTAAATGATAGAACTGCTCAATGGTCTCCTTTTGTATCAGCACAATTAATAGAGGAAGTTAAAAGGCAATTTAAGAACTTAAACGATGTAAGTGTTCTATTCGAGGGAGGATTTCCACGCGCAGAACGCAAAAGAATATGTTTCCTACGATCCGAGGAAGACATCAACTCTCCCTCAATCGATATTCCTATAAAAGGTATTTATATTAAAGGTAATTTCCTTTTTGACAGAGCCAAACAAAATGATTTCAGGAATGTCTTACATGAACTTCATGCGCAAGCAGATGAAATTGGAGATATTTGGTTAATAAGAGATAGAGGAGCTCAAGCTATTTGTTCGAAAAAATGTGCGGATTCTTTAAATCAAAAGAATGGAAAGCTAAGAGAAGTTGAAATATTAATTCAGGCAGTAGATCTAAGCGAGATGGAGATACCTTTTTCTAGGCCAGAGAAAGTAATCAGTACTGTTGAGGCATCTACCAGGATTGACGCAATAGCTTCTGCAGGTTTTGGATTATCAAGATCAAAAATAACCACACAAATAAAGCAAGGATTGTTGCGACTTAACTGGACTTTGACTCATCAACCAAGCAAATCTGTAAATATTGGAGACCTTATTCATTTAGAGAAAAAAGGTTCACTGAAAATTTTAAATATCGACAAAACGAAAAAAGAGCGTTGGAGAATCAAATTACTAAGGCAATGATTATTAGGTCCTATTGCCTGCTAACTTCATTGAGGGAACTAAAACTTCAGTTCTAAATTGATTCACAAGGGCGATTAGCTCAGAGGTAGAGCACTACCTTGACACGGTAGGAGTCACTGGTTCGATTCCAGTATCGCCCATTCACCAACATTTGTAGTTTAGACATTTGCCCAATTAAAAGTAATAGAGAAAGTTTTGAAGCTCTTTACTTATCAAACATTTGATGAAGTTTAATCCATGTATTTTCACTCTCTTTATGATCTACTAAACCATTTAGAGAATACTCAACATTCTCTCGCTCTTGAATTTCTTTTGGTTTCATCATCTTTCTAAGATCAAGGTTTGCAGGCATTAAACAAAAGTAAATTCATATGCATCAAAACAACTATCAAAGAATAAAGCCAGAGGTATTAACGTTTTTTTAATCTTATTAAAATCAATTTGAAAAATTTCTACTTCATATCTGAAAAGGGGCATATTCAATCACTAGTGAGTAAAATGTCTTTATTTAAAAATCAAAAGAATACTAATATAAAAATATTTTATATTAGAGAGTAGTTAAAATTTTGCTTGCTATCAAATTCATCCTAAGGCAACAGCTAGCTGTCAACGAGAAAAGCTATTTAAATTAAAATCTAAATTAAATTGTCAACACATAAACAATCAAATCAAATACATATTGTTCTTGGACTAGGAATCTCAGGAATAAGTGCAGCAAAACTACTTAAATCAGAGGGAAAGAACGTTTTAATATTAGAGAATAATTCGAATGAAAAACTAATAAATATATCTAACAAATTAAAATCAGAAGGCATAAATGTTATCTTACTTGGGGAACCACTTCATATTAATAATTTCACTCCATGGATAGAAAGGATTTGTTCTATTACTGTAAGTCCAGGCATAGATTGGGAGCATTTAGCTCTAAAAGAATTAAGATGTAAAAATATTAATATTCATGGAGAAGTAGAATTAGCTTGGGAAAGATTAAATCATATCCCTTCTATTGGTATAACTGGAACCAATGGAAAAACCACCGTCACAAATATGCTTAACCATGTTCTTAACTTAAATAATTTAGTTACTGATATGGGGGGGAATATGGGTAAAGCTTTATCCAAAATTGCTTTAGATAGTATGAGTAATAATTACCAAGAGCTAAACTGGCTAGTAATAGAATTAAGTAGTTATCAAATTGAAGGTTCACCAAAAGTAGCACCGACTATAGGAATATGGACAACATTTACACCTGATCATTTAGAAAGACATAATGATATAGAAACTTATTTCAAAATCAAGCGTAGTTTATTAGAGAAATCATCTATTCGAATTTATAATTCTGATGATCAATATCTATCCAGTAAAAGAAAAGAATTACCTAAAGGTATATGGGTTGGAACAAATCAACAGTCCTTCTACTCTCAATATCCAAAATTCTGGATCGATCAAAAAGGTTATATATTTGAAGACCAAAAACAACTATTTCATAGTTCCATACTTAAAATACCTGGTAAACATAATTTACAAAATCTTTTGCTCGTAATAGCAGCAGCAAGAGAAATAGGTCTTGATCATTCATCAATAGCTACATCCATAAGTTCATTTAAATCAATCCCCCATAGATTGGAGTATTTAGGAAAGGTAAACAATTTAAGTTTTTATAACGACAGCAAAGCCACTAATTTCGACTCTTCACTAACTGGTTTAAAATCTATTCCTCATCCGACGATTTTATTAGCTGGTGGTATAAAAAAGAAAGGAGATTATCTGCCATGGATCAAACAAATACAGCAATCTACTAATGGGGTGGTTTTATTTGGACTTAGTGCTAATAACATAAAGAAAGCATTATTAATGTCTTCTTATAAAGGAGAAATAATTGTCAAGCAAAATCTAGAAGAAGCGACAATAGCATCAATTGAAATAGCAAAAAAAACAAATTCAACAAGCATACTCTTCTCTCCAGCCTGTGCAAGTTTTGATCAATACCAAAACTATGAAGAAAGAGGTGATCATTTCAAAAATTTAGTTAAAAAGTTTACACCAATAAAATGATTTCATTTTTCAAAACAGATAAGACTTGGTCGGAGATCCACCCATGGGCAACAATTTGTGAGTGATAAATTAAGAATGGTCTGCATTAAGTAAGTTGAATAACAATCATTTTTCACACAATGCTATCAGTCACAAGGAACTGAATTCTTTTTTGATAAAAGCTCAAAAAGATATGCCCTTGCACAATTCTTATGAAAACAACAAAAACAAAGAAGAGCAGGATTTTAACGATTTAATAAAAAATTGGACAGTAACAAGTCAAAAATTACTCCAAGTGATCAATAGCAAGGAGAAACTTTTCACACAGAATAGAGATCCCAAATCTCTTGTGGCTTTTGGGGTGATGGGTGCACATATTAATATGGCTTTACAAGCATTCAAATCGACTGGATCTGATCAATAAAAGTAAAACATTCGTATTTTATTACATAAGAAATTTAAATAACAAAATGTACTTTTAAAAAAATATAATTAGATAATAAATCCTTTTTCATAAAGGTTACACAGCTATTCATTTTGTCAGAGCAAAACCAAAACCCACTTGTTCTTGTTCCAGAGTCAACTGCCAAGTTGATGAAATCGATATCGGGCGAACCACAAGGATCGATTGATGATTTAATTTATTGTCACCTATACGGCGTTGTAGGTGATTGGTATCTTTCTGAGATATCAGAAGATAGAGAAATAGCTTTTGGATTTCAAATCATAAATTCTGAACCTGTATGGGAAATGGATAATTGGATAGCTAATTCCAGAAAATGGGGGGAAATTCCAATCAAAAAACTACAAGGTTTTGTCAATGAGAAATTTCTAAAAGAGAAAGATATTCGTTTTTTAATTACAAGAGATTTATTTTGGGAACCTATCAAGTTTTCAGCAATTAATATCGATCAAAATACTCTTTTCTATCCAGGTACAACCGATAGAAGTTTCTCGTGAATATGTGACAATCTGAGTCACGACTACCTAAATAGTTTTTAATTAAAATGAAAAAAATAGACCCCGAGAATGATCCTCTTTATTTATTAACAAAAGCTGTTGAGCAAGGTGCTCCTGAAGTTGCAAAAAAGGTCAAGGATCGCCTTGATAAATCAGACGACCCTTCAGAGATGAGATATTTAGAAGGATTACTTATACTACTAGGTGAGAAACCTGGAGAGCTAGAAGAACCACCGGACGTAGAAGATGATCCAGATGAATATTGGCAAGAAAATGATTACTTTGAGGTTTAAATTAAAGTAATAGCAACTCCAATAAAAGATAAAAAAGAATAAAGAATTGTTAATTTATTTATTTCATCTCCCTCTCTCTTTGAAACAAAAAGTGCAAAGATAGGAGAAAGACTTAATAAAGTCCAACCAATCCCAATAGGTAAATATTTAAACACTATCTGTTGAAATAATATTCCACAATTAGTACCAAGTAAGGTTGATAAAATCAAATTTGAATGATTTTTTTTATTTAGAGATCTATTATGAAGAATATCAAAAGAATCTTTTTTGAAAATTAAAAATAAAAAAATTGATGCTGATAAAAGTCTAATTTCAGTTGTTTGCAAAGGGGTTAATGTAGAGCTAATTAAAATTACCCTTGACAATAGCGCTGCTAAAACAGCACAAACGACCGATCCCAATGCGCAGAGAATACCAAGAATGTTTTCCCCCCTAGGCTCTTCTTTTTGAAATGTATTTTGACGAACAATCATTAATAAAGAGAAAGACACAATCAAAGATCCTAGCCATACTTTTTGAGGATAAATCTCATCGATGCTCAATGTGCCTAAAGAAGTTGCAATTATTGGGGTCAAAGCTTCGAATGAAAGAGTTTTTCTTGTCCCAATTATTTTTAAAGCCTTTATATATAAAGTATCCCCGATAGAAATACCGACTATTCCACTTATTATCAAAACAAAGATAGAACTCATATTAGATAACCAACTTATAGTAAATACCACTGGTAAAAATAAGATAGAAGCAAAAACATTTTTATAAATATTTATTTGCCTTGGTAACAAGTTCTCAGATTCTTTACGCCAAATTGAACATGAAAATGTCCAAAATAATACTGCTGAAATTGCTGCAAAAAAACCAATCATATTTAAAACTTTCTGACAAAAAAAATTCTAAAAGTATTTATATATTCACTAAAAGATTAGAAAGAAGAGCACTTACCTAAATTTATTTTCTATGAATCTAATTACTTTTTTTGCATTCTGGCTTGTTTTTTTTACTATTTAAATTAAGTTTGTCTTCACTCCAGACTTCTAATACATCAGGAAAGTGCTTCTCCATACATAAATCGCAAATCCCATGACTGAAACGAATATCCGCAATTTTTGATAGGTATTTTTCTAGATGCTGCCACTCACCATCCGAATCCCTTACCTCTTTGCAATATGAACATGTAGTTAAAATACCCTCCGTATTATGCATATGAGTAAGAGCATCAAGAAGACGAATAGATCTCTTACGAAGTTCCAATAAAGTTACAACCTGTCTAGACAAGGCCTCCATAATTTGATGTTGTTGGTCAGACAAATGTCCTGGTTTTCTATCAATCACACAGAGAGTTCCTATTCGCTGATCATTTGGGGTTTGCAATGGGAATCCAGCATATAAACGAATTTTGGGTTCCTCAACCACCAAAGGGTTTGATTTAAATCTCTCGTCTAATAGAGCATCCTCAACAATCAATGGTTCCGGACTAGCAATTGCATGAGCACAAAAAGAAACATCCCTTGATGTTTCTTTCGTCTCAAATCCACACATTGATTTAAACCACTGCGTATCAGTATTAACTAAGCTCATTAAAGAGATAGGCGTTCCGCAAGTTAAAGAAGCAATTTTCGTTATGTCGTCATAGCATTGCTCAGGCTGAGTACCTAAGATCCTATACTCAGCAAGAGCTCTTAAGCGCTCTTCTTCATTGCTTATTTTGGGGGCACCAAAACCCAAAACGATTCCTTTTTAATATGATTAAAGAATAGATAAGACTGAGTAATTAAAACGAGTAGCTTCTTAATAATAAATAATTAATTTTTTTTAAGAAAAACTTCAACAATATTAAGCAATAACTATTCAATCTACACAGGCTAGCTCGGCGTCCGCGGTCTTTATGGTCTTCTTATATAAATTGAGTAAATACTTTTAAATATTTACTCAATTCAAAAGGTCTTAGTAGTCCTAATTTTAAAACTGCTGTTAGTTATCAAAGTATCATCACTAATATCTAATCCTTTAACACTAGAAATCTGTCCTTTTAGGCCTTCTAATTGAAGTTGATCAATCATCTGCTGAATAACCTGACTTTCTACTAATTTCTGATCGATCATTTCTGGGGTCATTTTCTCAAATAATTTTCCTGCTTTAGAGGCAACGACATCTGATGCATTAGTAATTTTGAGAAGAATCATAATTAAATCAAAGCTTAGATAAATTGAAATCAAGTAAGATATTTGCTGTTAGATATTATATAAATCTATCACTCATCCAATATTAAAGGATTATGTAAATATAATTCAATTGAAAATCAATATAAAAATTTGAATTAAAGCCAAGCATATAAATGCCCAGAGTAATATCATCCCTATTTTATTATGGAAAGAACCCTTCTTGTAAAATGTTGGACCCGAGTCCCTATTCCTAGTCATTATTAAAAATTAAATAGTCTATGCAAACAAGATAGCAATAGATAAGTTTTTTTATTACCTCAAAAAAAAAACACATACAATTTAAAATGATATTTTTCAAAAAATTGAGAGATATCCACAAAAAGAGCATATATATCCCATAATAGACGTAAACAAACTTTTAACATTACAAATTTCTAAGATAAATTAATTTTTCACCCCGGTATTAATTAAATGAACTTTGAACAAACAAAAAATTTAATAGGAAGAATACTAATTTCAGCTATATTTATTTATGCAATTCCAGGTAAAATAATAAATTTCGAACGAACTGTTGAAGTTATATCAAATAAAAATATATCCCCTACATTAGCTCCTTTTTTATTATTTTTAGCCATAGTTTGCTTGATTCTTGGCTCCATACTTTTCATCTCAGGATTCAAACAAAGATTAGGGGCATATCTTCTACTTATATTCATAGTTCCAACAACTTTTATTTTTCATTTTTTTCCTTTTCAAGCACAAGCTGTATTAATGAATGCTGGGCTAATCGGTGGATTAATACTTGGTATAAACAATGTAAAAGTAAATTCACTCAAAGAAATTTTTAATAATCAGACAACTAAAAGTAATTAAAACGGTCAATTTTATTTTTCAATTTTTGTTTGGTGCCAATTCAACTTAATATCAACAGAAGATTCAAGATTTAACTTTACAGGGCAGTTTTCCGCTGTATTTTGAAGTATTTTATATTTTTGAGAATCTAAATCAGATGGCATGAAAATTTCTAGTACTAGAGTCTTTATCTTCCTAAGGCCCTCTGATGTCATTATCTTATAAACATCAATTTTAATATTACCAAGTATCCACCCCCTACGTTTTGCTTCTATAGCCATAATTGTTATGACGCAAGTTCCCAAAGATGAAGCTAATAAATCAGTTGGAGCAAAATCTTTTCCTTCTCCATCATGGTCTTTAGGTGCATCCGTATGAATAACACTCCCTGAAAGAGAATGTTTTGCTTCAGTCTGCAAATCTCCAAGATAGTTGCAACTGATCTTCGTGAAATTCAAATGAGTGGCTATTGAGTCTTTGATTTGCAGAGCCTGATGTATGCTTTTATTTTACCGAATTTATACTTTAATCAAGTGTCAAATAAATTCCTTTGTCAGAGATAAACCAATGATAATAAGTATCATTTTAAAAATATAAATTTCTCTTATACTCAAAACAAATGATTTTTATTTCGTTCTTTCTTAGTTTACTTGTTACTCTTAATCCTTCTTCAGATTTCAGTTGCGATGGAGATAGATTAACTGCTGTAATCAGAAATAACTTAAATGGAGATTTCGCAATAACTGATGATCTTGAAAATATTGATAAAGGAGCATTTATTGTTCTTAATTGGCGAGATTTAAACCTGATGCTCCCAGTATCTTTCAAGGTCGGTGATATCTCATTCACGGACAAAAAATGGTTATGGAGTTATCAGGATGAGAAAAATGGATTAAGAATCGATAAACCCAGATTTGCTCATCTTTTACCTAATGGTGAAATTCAAGAATTTTCTTGTCAAGCAATTTACACGGAAGACCTGCTTTCATAAAGAATTTATTAAGTAGGAAATAATCAAGACATGCTATGGCTAGGTATTAAGTAGTTGAAAAAACTTAAATGACTGTCTCAAGGTCAAAGAGATTTGTATTTGTAGATACGAAGCAAAACATCAGTAAAAAACAAGTTTTTATTTTTGGATCAATAATTGCTAGTAGTTGCTTAGGTGCTGCATTTTTAATCGCAATGTATATTGAATATCTTCATAATCCAGCTTTTCACAGCTTTGTTCAATCAAAAGGAATATTCCTGTGAACTTTAAGTTAATTGATTAATATTATATATTCCCTTTGAAACTAAAAAGCTCTCAGATAGAGAGCTTTTTATTGATTTTGAAAATTTATAAACTCTTTGGGAATACCAAGCCAAAGAATCCATTAAATAACTGAACATAATTAACCTAAATTCCTAACGCCAATTTGGATGTTCAGAAATTTTTTAGTAATTTTTATCTATTACACAAAACCAGGGATGATTTGACCTGTTGTTGCATACGCTCCAACAAGAGCGATACAACCGAATAGGGCTGCATAGCCGTTAAGCCTTTCTGCAGTTACCTTTTCAGGGTCAATGATTCTTGTGTTGTTCTTTTGAGTAGACATTACACAACACCAGGGATAAGTTGGCCAGTTGTTAGGTAAATACCTGTTAAAAGTACGAAAGCCATCATTGCTGGCCTTCCAATACTTCTTTCTAAAATAGTTTTGTTAGAAGGTTGCATCGTTAAAAAATTTAGAAAATGCCAGGGATTATTTGACCTGTTGTTGCATATGCGCCAAAGGCTGCAACGAAGCCAAGCATTGCTGCCCAACCGTTAAACTTTTCTGCTTCAGGTGTCATTTGAAAATGGATTTATTATGTAAAGTAATGTAACGGGCCTTTGTCTATAGTTGATGGTGGGCAACCGAACATACTAGTAAAAATGATCAAATATATTAGAAAAATCTATATAAAAAACGAAACTTTAATCCATACTTTTTCTTTGAACCACTTGTTAGATTCCTATAATTAGAAAAATCAAATAGAACATAATTTGTACGATCCCTCGATTGGACAAGCATCACTCACTACAGTTGATGTCGTAGGCGTACTTGTCGGACACGTCCTTTTTGGCGTTGCAGCCACACTTTTAATTGATTGGAGTTGGATTCCCTTAAGTCCACAACAAAGAGAGAGTGGCAGGTCACTAAAAGAAATCAAAAGAAGCTGGGGTTGGGATGAAAAAACTGATCCCAAGAATGAGTCTCTAGACTCAGAAAATAGAACATCCTCAGTTGAAGAAAATAACGAGTAATCTTTAATCGCCAATAAAGTCAAATGATTTGTAGTTATGTGTATCATAAAATCTGACAATTCTTGAAAGATCTATTAAAAATAAATAGCAGGAGTATTCAACTTAGGTGATTCTTTTGCCTGATAGCCGTTTCTTGCATGGTCTTAATTATTAAAAAATTATAACCTTAAAAAAAATGCAATTAAACATTATTTCTTGGAAATCAATTTATCTGTGTTTATTGCTCATAATAATCGCGATAGATAACTATAAATAATTGTATTTCGTAAATATATTTTTAATTAGTTTATTAAAATCTTTAATTGACTAAAATAATTAATAAAAAGAGTTTTATGCTAACCAAGGAAATGACAGGCACTGATTGTACTCATTTTTTTAAGTCTGCCTATGAAAATCGCTACACGTGGGAATCAGATTTTTCAGGTTATAAAGGTAGATGTTCTTGGACAGATGGCGAAATAGAAGTAGAAGGAAGCTTTTGCTTAGGACAAGATTTAAAAGCCACTGTTAACGAAATAGATAACGAAGAAATACACAAAGCCATTTCTTCACAACTTTGGGAAGTTGCTATTCATCGAGTCAGAAGATCATTTGAACAAACTCATGGTAAAAATACCTTTACTTTTGGAGATACAAATGAAATTGGCTTAGAAGTTATAGTTGGAGGGAAAAATGAAGGTGACAAATATAGGGTCAAGAACGATGTTGTTACGATGGTTTATAGGCATATTCATGGAAATCTAATAATCATCCTTACTAAGGATGTAACTCATACTGGTAATGGCTACTTAAGCAAGAGTTATTCCAGTCAATATCTTGATCCAATTTCAAAAAAAGATTTAAAGGGAAAAAGCTTTTACAAAGATGCTTTTATACCTTTATTCAAAGGTGGGCCTTGGGTTTTATCCTCTAGATCCATACATCAAGAATCCTCAGAAGGTTCAATAATCAATAAACAAGTATTTTCTTTTTCGGAGTTAAAAAGTCTTAGTTCTAAGCAGAATTAGTTTACGAAAAAATAGCCAGAATTATAATTTATATAAGAATATCTGCCTATGTGAAAACCGGGATTTATAAATTAACTATTTTCGATTATGAATGAATCGTGATAAAAGAGGGGTAACAAATGCTTCTTAATTTTGTCCCTATTTGTGTTTTTCGTGAAACAGCGCAAGTATCATTTTTTGACGCAGGTGTAAAGGGATCAAATGGCACAGATGTTGTCATCCATCACAAAAATGCCATATCACCTCCTGATGATGGCGACTTTGAGCAATATTACATTCACCATCATCAAATTGATAACAATTTAGTGATTGATGGTACGCGAAAATTCACTCTTATCAACCCTAAATGGGATGAGCCGCACCATGTGATTTTTTTAAATAGAGCAATGGGAGCACTGAAAATACCAGTTGGAACTTATCACCGATCAGAATCAGGAAAAGAAGGTAGTATTGTTTTGAATCAAGCAATTAGAGATAATTCATTTGATCAAACAAAAGAATTCTCACCAGTTAGCCTAAGATCATGCAAAAAATTAAGAAAAGCTAGGCAGGCTCATCCAGTTTACTGGATTTGGGAAGAAGAGAGAATAAAAAGAATAAAACTAGATTGCAAAGGGTTCTACAAGAACATTAAGTTAAAACCTTTAATATCTGCTGATAGATAAAGGCAATATTAAACCAAAAACGACTAGAGCAACAAACTCAACCAAATCAGACATGTTGATACAAATTAACTACAAATAATAGACGTAGAATCATGACAGGTGTAACAAATAAATCAAAAGTCAGTAATAATTAGCAAAAAATATTTGAAACACTCCAATCAGATAATCATCCCGAGACAGTGATTAATCTCATCAACATTTTTTTAATTGACTTTAAAGAAACCCAGGAATAATTTGACCTGTTGTAATGTATGCACCCAAAAGGCTCATTATTCCAATCATTGTCCAACGTCCATTTGTTTTTTCAGCTTCCCTTGGGTAGCTTGTGTAATTTTCAACTAATTGTGGAGGAGTTTCACGAGCAAATATATTTTTCTTTCCATATTCTGTAATTACTTGTGATGAGGAAGACATGTTTTTTTTTTGAATATGAAGTCAACTCATATACCTTATTGAGTAATATAAAGATTAGGATGGGTTCGGCTTGTACTCTTTCAAGCGGGTCAAAGACTCAAGTGAAGCCATAAAACAATTACATGGGAAGCGATCAAAGAACCTAAAGAGAAAGCGAACAGGTATGACCCAACTCGCCTGCAAGACTTACAAATTGGTGTGACAAAAACGTGTCAGACCGTAAATTATCTCGTGTCAAATGACTAGACCTCATGATCCATCTGTAATTAAGAAATGATAATTATCCTTGATTGAATAACCCATCCCATCCCCATCATCATCATCATCATCAAAGCCAGAAATTAAAATTTGAATCCCCACCAATGCAAAAATGACAGAAATAAAAACAACAATTAATTGAACATGCATTATTTATTGCAAAATCAAACACTAAAAGTATTTCCAACGATTAACAGGTAGTGATTTACGCAAAGATATCTTCAGGGGTCGTAATCACTGCAATTAAAAATTAATAAGGATTTTATTTTTTAGCTGCTTTTTTTATTGTTTTTGAAATCCTGTTGGTTTGGGCCAGATCAGCCTTGCTTGGGTTAGGAATACTGAACTGAGTTAGTAATTTCATGAGAATTATGAAAAATCAAATAAAATATTCAAAATTTATAAATATCTAATCATTATCAACTTGAAACTCTTTCAATGAATCTCCGTAATAACTCATAGCTAATTGAAGCAAAACCCAGTTCATAGCTCTAGACATTGTGACCTCGAAATGAATTCAACTTAACAATGGCTTATGTTTCAAGGCTTTGCCATGAGTAATTATTATTTTTAAAGGATTTAAAGAATCCATTGCTAATTATAAATCAAATTAGTAATCAATCTTGGTCCTCTAAACAAGTAACGATAAGTGATTATTCCGAGCATTTATGCATTTTAAATATAAACTTTAAACATAAACCAATGAAAGGTATTGCATGGTCCTTCTATCGAATCCACAGGTCTGGCACTTGCCTGGTACTTGGTCTGAGCAACCTATTGATGGTCCTTACTTAGGGATGACTTCAAGTCAATTAAGTTGGCTGGCTGCATCGATTTTGGCAACTTTATTGATAGCTTTTAGTGTTTACATCCTTGAGACGAGTAACTCAAAGCGTAAAAAAAGTTCTTAGGCTAGGTAAAAAAATAAGCATTGACTTACTAGGTAAGTAATATTTTATGACGTATTTTATTTTATATTTTTCTGGCATAGCCTCAATTTGGTGGATCTATCGTGTTGGATGGACTGAAGCTCTAAAGACTATTCTCAGTGTTTTAATTCCTTCTCTCTTGATTATTCTTTTTAATGTCAAAGCAGGACGGCTCATATTCAAAAACCCTGCAGTTGGACTAATAAGTGTTCTCCCCACTGCTATTTTTATCTATCGAGGGTCAAAGCCTCTAGTGTTTGGTATTAATAGTTGGATAGATAGGAAGAGAAACGAATTTGTTGATTCACAACAGGTTGTTGATGCTGAAGTAGTTTCTAAAGAGGAAGCATAAATCTTCATTTCAAAAAGCAGTCAGAGAGAGACATTTGAAGGTCTGAAAACTCTCAACCCATATATATAGATCTCTATTCCCTTCAAGTAAAGCGGTTTTAATTTTAGATTTCGAAAAAAATTAGGAGTTTCTTTATTCTTTTATTAGTTATATTTGTTGAACGCGTTGGATAAATGGCAATAATAAAGTGATTAATAACTCAACCATGACAGATAACGAACCAAAGTGGGATTACACCACTAAAGAAGGAAATTTCGCTGCCGGAGCAGCGGTTGTTGGAGGAAATTTACTAGTTCTTATTGTTTACATTCTCTATAGAACAGTTCCATCTGTACACCATTTCATTATCGGGAGATAACAAGTCAAAAGTTACCAGTAGGTTGGCTTTAATTAGTGGCGAAGAAATTCTAAGTATCTTCAGTTGTATTTTGATTGAGACCAAATGAAAGCCAATAGAAAAAACGTTCCAATAAAAGGAAGAAAGGTTTTAATCAACCCAACTAAAATCAAAACCCCAACGCCGGCAGAGCTATAAATTGCCCATCTAGGGAAATATCTACCTGCTCTGCTCCCTTTTTTAATTGAAGGTAAAATCACTTTTGGATTAATAGCCATTTTCAACTTAAAGATAATCTATCTCCAGACACAATAAATTCGTTTAAAAGGAAAACAAGAAGCGAATTGATATTGACAGTACAAAAATGAAATAGCAACTACATACTTCATTAAAAGTTAATACTGGATCTATGTATTTTGAGTGTCTTCAAATAATCCAAAAAAAGTCCATGCTATTAATGAACTAAGTCCCATTATCAAAGACAAGATGGCAAAAATTAATTTCCCTAAAAATAGAATTGAAATAGCTATTGTTATAAAAATCAAAGATAAGATTAGATAAATATTGGGAGGGACTTTTTTTAGAAATTCCATCATTCGCTTTTTAAAAACATTCTTATTAAAAGGGAAACTCCGTTTTTATCCATAAAACAGAAATAACTTTCATAAATAACCACATAACTAAAGCACCCTCAAGGAAGCCAAACCAATAAAGGGCATAGTTGGATATCCCCATTTCTTTTTGAGCACGTTCAACAAATGATTTATGCCATTTAATCAACTTCACAATTTATTTGCACACATATAGCCATTATAACTAGAAGCTACTGATAAAAATATTTTTAGAATAATATAATTTTTTATTCAAAAATAAGATTTCTTCTATGCAGCAGCGCCAAGGCTAACGTCCTGAAGACAAGTATAATGTTATTCATCTTGTATGAATAACTACGAAAATTAGTCATTTACGTAAAAAAAATATAAATGTTAAAGATTGTTTTCTCTATCTGTTTTCCATTACAAGAGAAATATTACGTTTTCACTTCGCCGAGTCAGACAACTCACTTAGCTCAATCCATCTATCCTCATGCTCTTGAATAGATTCAATAAGCTCTGCTAATTGATGACTGATTTCACAAATATCTATATCATTATCAGTTATTTTTTTTTCTAAATATATTTTTTGTTTTTCCAACATAGGTAGTTTCAGATCTAGTTCTTTTAATTCTCTAACTTCTTTAAAACTCAACTTTCTCGTACTTTTTTGAGGATTTGATTTTATTTCTGATCCACGCTTGTTTTGTGAATTATTAACTATCTTATTTTGGTCTTTTGTTTCATTATTTCGCTCCTCTAATATTTTTTGTTCCAGAAATCGAGAGTAATTACCTTCAAATCTTCGTAAGCAACCATTTTCAAAATTAAAAATTCGATCAATAGTTCGATCAAGAAAATATCTATCATGCGATACGACTACGACGCAACCTTTGAAGTCCTCTAGAAAATCTTCCAACACGCTTAGTGTTTGTATATCTAAATCATTTGTAGGTTCATCAAGCAACAATACGTTGGGAGCTTGTATGAGCATTTTACAGAGAGCAAGTCTTCTTTTCTCTCCTCCTGAAAGTTTAAGTAGAGGGCTATGTTGCTGACTAGGTGGAAACAGAAATTTCTCTAAGAGTTGTGATGCAGTAATTTTTTTTCCTCCATGATCAATTTGTAATGCAGCTTCTTCCACGAATTCGATAACTTTACGGTTTAAGCCACTTCCTTGATTTAAATCATTTGTATGTTGATCGAGATAGCCAATATGAACAGTTTCTCCAAGTTTTATTTCCCCACTAGTAGGCAATCTTTTACCTGCAATTAGATCTAAAAGAGTCGATTTACCACTTCCATTTGGACCAATGATCCCTACTCGATCCTCTGGACTAAAGCTATAAGTAAAATCATGTAAAAGATCCACATTAGTCTCTTTATCATTTAAAGAGAGTCCTACACTTTCAGCTTCAATTGCAATTTTTCCAATTCTTCTACTCAATGAATTCATTTCTAATTTAGCTTTGACATGATTTTTAGGTTTCGCTTGCATTTCAGCAATCCTTTGAATACGAGCTTTTTGTTTTGTACTTCTTGCTTTAGGACCTTGTCTTAACCAAGCTAATTCCTTTCTTAAAATACCCTGAAATTTTTTCTTTGAAGATGCCTCTGATTGTTCTTGTTCAACTTTTTGTTGAAGAAATTGACGATAATTCCCCGAATACCTGCGAACTTCTCCATTATTGATTTCGACCATACGAGTAGTAATGCGATCAAGAACATATCTATCATGAGTTATCAAGACAAGAGCGCCCTCATAATGGTCTAACCAATTTTGAAGCCATTCCACTGCAGATGCATCTAGGTGATTAGTAGGTTCATCAAGAAGTAAAACGTCAGGTTTAGAGACAAGTGCAGCCGCAAGTCCCACTCTTTTGCGGTAACCACCAGAAAGATCTTTTACTGGTTTATCTAAATCATTTATACCTAGTCTTCTTAGAACATCTTGACATTGCTGTTCTAAATTCCATGCCCCAGCGGCATCCATAAGTTCACTCGCCTGACCTAGTTTCTTCAAAAGCCCTTCATCTTCTGGACTTTGAGCGATTTTTCTACTTAGCTTGCTGAAATTAAGTAATAATTTTCTTTTTTCGCCACACCCTTCAAGAACTTCTTCCAAAATACTTTTTTCACTCTCGTACCTTGTCTCTTGCCCTACTAAAGATATCCGCAAAGATGATAAACACCTCCTTTCTCCCTCCCTCAAAGGTTCAATCCCTGCAAGGACTTTCAAAAGTGTTGACTTGCCAGATCCATTTGGACCAATCAAACCAAGTCTCTCCTTTTTATTTATATGAAGATCTAAATTTTTAAAAAGATTTTTTATCCCAAAGTCTGTTGAAGCATTAACAAGACTAATCAACACAGCTTAAGTCCTCACATCCATAACTAAAGCTAACTCATAAATAATACCCTCTTAGTCCTCTCGATCTTTTTCAACTTTTGAACGTGTAATTAATAAAAAAGGCTCTGCCGAAAGTTTACATAACTCAGAAACAAGAAATTGGAATGCACGCGAAAAATCATCATCAATAAACCTAACGAAAGAAATTACAGTACTGCTCTACTCTTGAGCTGACCCTGCCAGAATCTTTTAAGCCTAATAACCTTGATGCATCACCACCGTTAATTTCGGCTGCATAGTATCGACCACAAATATTTTTCGTTTCATAAATTCGATCATCAGAATTAACTACCATCGGAGACATAAGAGAAACAGATAGAGCCATGAGAAATATAGGTTTCAACATTTCCTTTTATAAGATAAAAAACTTTAGAGCCTTTTGTGATTAGGATCTTAGATAATTATTCATACATATTAGAATAATGATGAATTTTTTAGATAGGGTTCTTTCAAATTACTTTTTAGCTTGGAGTCAGATTTTTAATTACAAAGATAGAACAAGTAGAATACCTTTTTGGCACTTTTTTATCTTGGATGGATTAATAGGAGCTGTGGTTTCAATACTATCTAATAACAACTTCACTAATGATCCAAATGATTTTTATACAATCGCTGAAGGATACGACTGGAGTTATTTGTACAGCATTCCATCTTTTCTAGTTTTTATAGCTTTATTAATCAGAAGGCTGAGAGATATAGGTAAGGAAAACTTAGTTTTATGGGCATTTTGTTCATTTATTCCTTTCTACAATCTTTATATTTTTGCCCAGCCTTCCTCTGAAAAATAATCATTTCCTGCCTCTAAACGTTCGAGGATAAGGGATATTAAGTGCATTAAACCTTTTCAATTTTTTGTAACGCCTATAACGCTTGTAAAACAAATCAAAAAGTGTCGATACTCCTAACCAAGAGATAACGCAGCCTATAAATATTCTTGCGCCCTCAGTTGATGCAAGCCAATAGATAATAGGATCAACTATAAGATAAATACTAATTAAAAGAGCAATAAATAAGGAGAACACAAGACAAGCAATTACTAATAAAGCTCTGATTATTTTTTTTGTGTTGGAATTTCTCATACCTAAATATTGGAAATCGTATTAGGGATCCATATTTTCCATTCTCAAGCAAGACAGATAGCAAAGGAATTTTAATGTAATAAAAGTTGATTCAACTTTTACAGTTAATGTCAATAAATCTCATGCCAAGCAATGGAAAAGTCAAGGGCATGAATTAAGGTTTGTCTATTATTAAGATCAAATGAAATTCAACTACTTTTGATAGATATATCTATTCAAAAAGGATTAGATGCTTACATAGTAATCAGATGAGGACATATATTTATTCATATAAACATGAAAATAACTCATAGCAAAAATTTTGGAGGTATACGACCTGTTATAAGAAGATAATTTGGATTAGCTACTTTTAGCAAATGTCATTATATCAATCTGTCGAGGGAACGATGTCAGATATTATATGTCATATGCTTGAAAGTACAGGTGATTTCAATACTGAAGAGCAGTTAGCAATAGATCAAGAGTGTTGAGAATAGATTAAATGCATAAAAGACAAAGATCTTGTTCATCGAAAATACTCTTTTATAAATACATCAACTTTTGGAACCCTATTCAATAAGTTGAATCCCTGTATTTATATTTAGAAAAATTCCAAAATTTTTTTAACTCCCGTTTTCACACACAAACTATTTGATAGATATTAAATCAATGATTGGCCAATGAAGAGCAAACAAAACACAAGTTCAAGTAACAGGAATTGATCTGCGTGATTTTTACGTATTTATTTATATATAAAGATAAATCTTCTATCTTTAGAAATAGATTTAGACTCACAAAATGCTTAGGAGTTGCAGCTAGCAAGCTTTTTTAAATCACAACTTTCAATGAAGAAAAAGTAAAAGATTTTCTTTAATTGCCTAGGAAATAGAAAAATCTAGCGAAAATCAAATTTAATGCTCAAAGAAATTTATGCGTCGATTATTTTCAGCAATGGTTGTACTAGCAACTTTATTAGCTGGCTGTGCGACAACAACTCAAGACAATAGTTCTCGACTTAAACGAATAAAAAATCGAAATGAGTTGATTTGTGGAGTAAGTGGAAAAATTCCTGGATTTAGTTTTCTGAAAAGTGATGGTAGTTATCAAGGACTCGATGTCGATATATGCAAGGCATTTGCTGCTGCAATTATAGGAGATTCAGAAAAAATCCAATATAGACCTTTAACTGCAGCAGAAAGATTCACAGCTATTAAAACTGGTGAGATTGACCTTTTATCAAGGAATACCACCTTTACTCTAAGTAGAGATTCATTAGGAGGTAATGGATTAACTTTTGCACCAGTTGTTTTTCATGATGGTCAGGGACTGATGGTCAAAAAGGAAAGTAATATTAATAGTCTTAATGATCTTGCAAATAAATTTATATGCGTAGGTTCTGGTACAACTACAGAGCAAAATATCAATGACGCCTTTGAAAGTATCTCACTGCCTTATACACCAATAAAATATCAAGATCTTAATCAAGTGGTTGCTGGTTATTTACAGGGTCGCTGTTCAGCCATGACTTCTGATCGTTCACAATTAGCAGCGGCTCGATCAGGTTTTAAGAACCCAAAAGAACATATTATTCTTGATGATGTTTTAAGCAAGGAGCCGCTTGCTCCAGCCTCCGATGGTCAAGATCAACAACTCGCAGATGCAATGAGATGGATTGTTTTTTCATTGATATCAGCTGAAGAGCAAGGAATAACAAAGTCAAATATTGATGAAAAAGTACAAATTGCAAAAAATAATCCACAATTAAAACCTTTAAGAAGATTTCTAGGTATTGATGGAGGACTAGGAGAAAAAATTGGTCTTAGTAATGACTTCGTAGTTAAAGTAATTCGCTCTACTGGCAATTATGGAGAGATTTATGAAAGACATTTAGGACAAAATAGCGAAGTACCTATTCCAAGAGGACTAAATGAACTACACAACAAAGGAGGTGTACATATTTCACCACCATTTAACTAAAAACAATTAATTACTTGAATGAAAACAAATCAAAAAATATTGTTGCAATTTGGAATTTGTATTTTCTTATTTATTTTGATTGGAATATTAATTAATAATTTAACAATAAATCTATTAAGAACAGGTCTTGGTTTTAATTTTAGCTGGCTTTTTAAACCAGCAAGTTTTGCTTTAGCGGAACATCCCTTACCTTATACATCCTCAGATAGTTATGCTTGGGCATTATTTATAGGTTGGCTCAACAGCCTCAAAGTCATTGTCTCATCATTAATATTGGCTACTTTCTTGGGAACTCTAATAGGCTTTGCAAGAACTGGTAAAAACTCATTACTAGGTCTCATTTCGGCTGGATACATAACCGTAATCAGACAAACGCCTCTATTACTTCAACTTATGTTTTGGTATTTTGTTGGATTTTTAGGTTTAAAAGATAATATGTTTATCCAAATCAAAAATATATTTAACCTTTCAAATCAAGGAATAGAGTTTTCAGGATTAACTTTTTCCTCGGAGTTCCTAGCATTATTAATTGGTCTTAGTATATTTACTAGTGCTTACATAGCAGAGGTTATTCGTGGAGGCATTCTTTCTGTTCCTCGAGGGCAGTGGGAGGCATTTAGGAGTTTAGGACTTTCAGAAAGCAAAGGACTTATTCGTATAATAATTCCACAAGCATTACCAGCAATTATTCCAGGATTAACCAGTCAATATCTTAATCTTGCTAAAAATAGCACTCTGGCAATAGCTGTTGGATATTCAGATATATACGCAATTAATGATACTATTACAAATCAAACAGGAAGAGCTATTGAATGTTTTATTATATTGCTTTTTAGTTTCTTGCTATTAAATTTATTGATAACTAATACCATGGAAATCATAAATAGATTAATTTTAAAATCACAAAAATACAGTTAATACATGTTTAATATTAATATAAATTCTATAATAATTTGCTTTAAGCATCTAAGAAAGACTTTATTTTCGAATTTATTCAACACTGTTATTACTTTCCTGATTATATTATTTATTGGTGTAGCTTGTTTTTATACTTTTGAATGGCTCATATTTAAGGCAAACTGGAAAGCTGTCATATCGAATCTTCCTTTATACGCATTTGGGAGCTTTCCACCAAAGGAACAATGGAGACCTGCTATTTGGATTATTAGTCTTCTTCTACTCAGCATCTTTACTCTTTGCGGCCCTGATTGGAAATGGCTACGTAAAAATCTACCAATAGCATGGGTAGGGTCAATACCCTTGGGTCTATATTTACTTTATGGTGGACTTGGCTTATCACCTATAATGAGTAGACATTGGGGTGGGTTAACTCTAACCATACTATTAACTGTTTGCAGCTCATTATTATCATTACCTCTTGGAATAGTGTTAGCACTATGTCGACAGAGCTCATTACCGTTGATTAAGAAGCTAAGTTCAATCTATATAGATGTCATGAGAGCAATTCCTCTTATTGCAGTGCTTTTCTTTGGTCAACTATTAATACCTTTATTTCTTCCAGTTGGAATAGAAATTGATCGAGTTTGGAGAGCTATCTTTGCTTTTACTCTATTTGTCTCAGCCTACATAGCGGAAGATATTCGTGGCGGACTACAGTCAATTCCTTACACTCAAACAGAGGCGGCAAATAGTCTTGGCCTTAATCAATACCAAATCATTCAATTGATATTAATACCTCAAGCTTTACGTATTGCATTACCTGCTCTCACTAATCAATTTATTGGACTTTTTCAAAATACATCGTTAATGGCTATTTTAGGATTAGTGGAGTTACTAGGTGTTGGTAGAAGTATCCTGGCTAATCCAGAATTTATCGGTCAATATATTGAGGTTTATGTTTGGCTAGCGAGCGTCTATTGGATGGTTTGTACAATAATGGCTGTTCTTGCAAGACATCTTGAACAAAGAATGACCATTAATCAAGCTAATTTCTGATAATTCATGGAACCGATTGTTATTGCGAAGAATCTCACAAAATCGTACACAAAAGGATTGCGCGCTCTTGACAATGTTTCTCTTACAGTTGATCAAGGGAAGGTCCTAGTAGTCATGGGCCCCTCAGGGTCAGGGAAAAGTACTCTGATTCGAACTTTTAATGGTCTTGAAACTTTTGATAAAGGAGAACTAGATATTTTAGGAATAAAAGTTGATTCCTCTCATGACGAAAGGAAAATACAAAAAATAAGAAGAAGAGTAGGCATGGTATTTCAACAATTTAATTTATTCCCTCATCTATCAATCCTTGAAAATATCACTCTTGCACCAGTTCATGTGCAAAAACGTCGTCAAATTGAAGCTGAAGAATATGGCATGTATCTCTTGAGTCAAATGGGAATAGATTCTCATGCCAAAAAGTATCCAAGTCAACTTAGCGGTGGAGAACAGCAACGAGTAGCCATAGCTAGAGCATTAGCCTTAAAGCCTGAATTACTTTTATTCGATGAACCCACTAGTGCACTTGACCCAGAAAGAATCAACGAAGTACTCGATGAAATGAGAAGACTGGCTGAGCAAGGAATGACAATGGTTGTAGTAACACATGAAATTGGCTTTGCTAAAGATGTAAGTGATCAAGTGTTATTCATGGATTCAGGTAAAGTTATAGAAACTTCTCCTCCAAATATTTTCTTTTCTAATGCTAGGCATGAGAGAAGTAGAAAATTTCTAAACCAGCTTGATAAACATAAATGACAGCAAATTAATAATAAAGAGAAAAAGACATCACTTGTAAAGATTAAAATACAACTAACTAGTGTTCCTATAACGCAACATTTTTCTTGCCTGAATTAGCTATTAATAACCCTTATTCTGAATACAAAAATCTTAGTTTCAGGCTGCGACATCTCCTCTTAAACCTCTATCCCTACTCCCCTTAAACCATATAGGTCTAGGAAGGAGTTCATGCTCTGTATGAAATTGACCTGTCTCCGAATAAGGCTTCTCAAGGGTTGCAGGTTCTGCAAGAACTGCTTTATATCCCTTTCTTAAAAACACACTCCCAGAAAATTCAGAAGTCATAGTTCTTGGATTTTTAAGTATGATGAGCCATCAATCAGATGGTGACGTTCATAGCGAGCTTTTCCTAAAGAATATGTGGAAGATAAGTTTTTTTCGGTCCTGGGGATTTAAAATTTTTTGGCAATTGCAATCTGTTAGCCATGAGTTATAAAAACTGGATTGAAATAAGCTAGAGAGATGATAGTTAGAATATCAAGCCAAACAGGCAGCATCCACACATCTCAATATCACTAAAATCCCATGGCACCAAAGGAGCTTAACTATTGGCTAATGAAAAGTGAGCCAGATGCTTACAGTATTAGAGATTTACAGAGGGAAGAGGAAACTCTCTGGGATGGAATTCGAAATTATCAAGCTAGAAACTTTATGAGGTCAATGAAAATTGGTGATCAAGCTTTTTTTTATCATTCAAATACTAAGCCCCCTGGAATAGTTGGCCTAATGGAAATTATTGATACAGAGTTAATCGACCCATTTCAGTTTGATGAAAGCTCAAAGTATTTTGACAAAAAGTCAAAGAGAGATAATCCTCGTTGGGATTGCGTGAAGACTAAATTTATCTGTGAATTTAAAAATATGATTACTTTAAAGGAGCTATCTGAAACTTATACGTCTGAAGAACTAACTGTAGTTCGGAAAGGTAACAGGCTATCAATCATGCCAATTAATAAAAATATCGCTTTAGATCTTCTCAAAAAGCTCAAAAAAAATTAATTCAAAAGGAATGAGAACCAAACATGTTCCCAATATAAAGACGTGTTATCAATCTTGAACTGATACCATTTTGGATCAGAAACCCTGCAAGCGCAGCTTGTAAAAGTCTGTATTGATCCCAATTTGGATGTTTTTCGATATAAACCTTCATCGCTTGTTGAATTTGCTTCGGTATTTCTGTTTGAAAACTAATTGTTTCCTCAGATTCCAAAACTTCAGAACTATGAATAGAGCTTTTCGCTTCCGTGAAATCAAAATTATTCATTTAAGAGGCTTTTAAAAGATTTAATCCATCCGCAAATTACTATCAAAATCAAATCTGTAAAAAGCACTTTCTCGGACCGTCTCATTCTCAGATCAAGCACCCAACTGATTTCCGACATAAATCATAAGAATTACTTATCTTTAGCATTAGAATTATTTAATAGCTGAATTCAAATGATCAAACGTAACTTTTTTCCACAGCAAATAGTATGAGCTTAATTAATCGCATTAATCCTGTGGAAAAGATGTGAGTTAAATCCAGTTGGATTTGGGGAAAAAATTGAAAAACTTTTAGTTAAGTTCTCTCACAAATAGCCTGAATCCCACATTATTCTCATTTCATTAGCAACATGGTTAGTCACATCTCTAGGCCAATAGACCTCTGCCCCTCGATTTAATAGACCATTAGCACTCAAGATCAATCTAAGGCTCCATCCATATTGATCACCTTTCAAAATTGCCAACCAGGGACTACGTTCTAATTCCAAAGTTATATCCTCATCACCCATTAATTGATCTTTAACTAATTTGTATTGATCTGACAAATCTATTACTACCTTAACTAGATTTTCCCACTCAGATTTATTTAATTCTATTGCCCAATTTTCTCCTCCTATAAGCGTGGAAAAGTTATCTCTTGATGAATCTCTAATTATTCTCCAACCCAGACCTTCTTTTTTGATCACCTAACCAGGTAATAGATCAGGCTGATCTTGTTCATCACTTAGTTCAATAATTGCTCTTTGTACTGGCTTGACTGTTGATTCTTCTAAAAGTCCATCAAAATCATCAAATCTTCTTTGCTTAGCTCTAAAAGCAATCCTCACAGTAGTGAGGTAGCGATTAGTGGAATGTCTGATGAGACTCTCACCTCTTTTTGCTAAATCCTTGGAATTAACTCCTGAACCTGACTTAATCACACTTAAAACTTTAATGTTGCCTTATTCTAGGAGAGAATCGTTCATTTCTATATTTTTCGCCAAATAATAACAGTGGTGTTAGTTTCTCTGGACTCACTTTCTATTGATTGATTCTTGCTGCACCTATTAAAAATTAACTAAGAAAGATGGAAAAAAATAAAATTGATCAATTCGAAAACATCCATCAACCTGAAATCAATACAAATGATTTGGGAACATTAGCCATTGACTTAGGAAGTTCAACAACAGTAGTTGTTTTTCAAAAAGAGAATGGTCAAACTCCTGAACTTTTAGATCTACCTCCAATTAGTCGAGCTCCTGGAGAGATCCCAAGCTTAATTTGGAAAACATCAGAAAAAG
This sequence comes from Prochlorococcus sp. AG-402-C09, assembly GCA_003279565.1. Lineage (GTDB taxonomy): Bacteria > Cyanobacteriota > Cyanobacteriia > PCC-6307 > Cyanobiaceae > Prochlorococcus_B. The sequence continues at coordinate 86,804 of QCHN01000002.1, read as the reverse complement.
AAGAATGCTATTTAATTGGACAGGAAATTATGGATTTAAATCTCATCAATGAAAATGACAACAACTTAAGTCAAGATTTTAAAAGATGGATAGGCTCTACCGAAATTGAACCTATATATGATTCAAAAATCTCCCCAGAAAAAGCAGGAGAGATTTTAATTCACAAGATTTGGCAGAAAGTCTCAGCGAAGGTAAATATCAAAAGATTGGTATTAACAGCTCCAGTAGATACATATCGAGAATATAGAAATTGGTTAGTCAATGTATGTAATTCCTTAGATGTAAAAGAAATTGCATTAGTTGATGAACCTACTGCTGCTGCGATGGGAGCAGGACTGGAGCCAGGGTCAACATTACTTGTCTTAGATTTTGGAGGAAGCACAATTGATATGTCAATTGTTGCTTTAGAGGGAGGAGAAGGACAAGCTTCACCAATTGCTCAACTTGTCAGATTTGACGGAAATAATTTAGAAGGGAAAAGTACACAAGTTCTTCGAACAGCAAAAGTCCTAGGAAAAGCTGGACTTCGTTTAGGCGGAAAAGATATAGACAGATGGATATCTCATTATTTATTACCAGAAGAAAAACCAACCAATTCCATCCTGAGAAAGGCAGAAGAACTAAAATGTGAATTAAGCAATGCAAATATAAAAGAGACATTGGTCATCACTAAACGACTACAAAATGATAAGAATGAAGAAAAATTTTTAACACTCTCTAAAAAAGGACTTGAAGAATTACTTATCGAGAAAGGACTCCTAAAAAGTATTGAAAAGCTTTTCAAGCAAACAATTAATGTCGCAAAACGAAATTCATTTGAATTAAAAGATCTTGATAGTGTTGTCTTAGTAGGAGGAGGATCTCGCATACCTTTAATCAAAAATTATTTAAGCGAGATCTGCAATTCCATCCCTTTTTTGACTCCTCCCCCTATTGAAGCTATTGCAATGGGAGCATTAAATCTCACGCCAGGTGTTCAAGTAAAAGATGTTCTTAACAAAGGGGTTAGCTTGAGATGCTGGAATAAAAAAAATGAAAAGCACATTTGGCATCCTCTTTTCCTGGCAGGCCAAACATGGCCAACAAATAAACCTTTAGAAATAATTTTAGCTGCAAGTATAAATAATCAATTAAGTATAGATTTAATTATTGGAGAGCCTCAGGAAGAAGGATCAAATGAGATTATTTATATTAATGGATTACCCACTTTAAAAACAATAGAATCTAAGGATAAGATCAGGAAGATAAATAATACTATTATTTCAATTCCCCTAAAACCTCCTGGTGAGATTGGTCAAGATTGTATTAAATTAATTTTTAATATTAATGATGATTGTCAACTTGAAGTTGAAGGAATTGATTTAAGAAATAACAATAGTATAACAATTCAAAATCTTGGAGAAATAAGATAAATATCTTATATTTTTTATATTAATGATTGATAGTTTTTTTACACAAAAAAACACCCTCTTCTCCATCAACTTCTCTCAATCTAAGATCAATAGTCTCATTTTTACTAGTTGGAACTACACGCCCACAAAAGTCAGGTTGAATGGGAACTTCTCTGTGGCCCCTATCAACCATCGCAACAAGCGTAACTCTTTTCGCTCTGCCCCATAAATGGAGAGCTTCTAGTGCAGCTTTTATCGTTCTTCCTGTATAGATAACATCATCAATCAAAACAACCTCTCTATTATCAACAGAAGAGGGTAAATCAGTTGCTTGACCAATACGAGTACCAACCCTCGAGAGATCATCTCTATGAAAAGTAGGATCTAAGCAACCATTCTCAACTGACTTCCCAGATAATTCCTCTAAATATTTTGCTAATAATTTAGACAAATAAATTCCCCTTGTTGGAATTCCAATAAGCAATAATGAATCAATATTAGGAACCTTTTCCAAAACTTGAGAAGCCAATCTTTTTATGGTTCTATCAAGTTCTGTTTTCGAGAGGATTTCTACCTCTTTTTTAACGGCTTCATCTGGCATATTTTAAATTCCTAAAAATTTTATTTTTTCTTAGGAATAGCTGAAATACTTTTTTAATCTAATAGGGAAAAGCTAACCAAACATCAAAGTATTAGCCTCTTTGCCAATTAGGAAGTAATTTAATACGAAAGAAAACCATCAAAAGAAACAAATTTCTTTGAATGTCAAACAGTAATCCAGCTGTTTCAATGAATAAAGTGAAAGTAGCGCCTATCGTGCTGGCGATACTTGATGGTTGGGGATATAGAGAAGAAATTGAACATAATGCGGTAAAACAAGCATCAACTCCTGTAATTGATGCCTTATGGCATGCCTATCCTCATACTCTTATTGAGGCTAGCGGTGCAGATGTTGGACTTCCAGATGAACAAATGGGTAACTCTGAAGTTGGTCATCTCACCATTGGAGCAGGAAGAATCATTCAGCAAGAGCTAGTTCGAATATCTAATACCGTTAAAGAAAATAAATTAATTCAAAACTCTGCTCTTAATGAATTTTCCAAATCTTTGATAACAGATGGAGGGACTCTCCATATCATGGGACTTTGCTCTGATGGAGGTGTTCACAGCCACATCAATCATCTATGTGGATTGATTGAATGGGCTGCCAAGAAGGGTCTAAAGAATGTTTCATTGCATTTATTTACTGATGGGAGAGATACTGCCGCAAAGAGTGCATCTAAATACATAAAAACAATAGAAACTAAAATCAAATCAGAAGGAGTAGGAGAAATTGCATCAATTTGCGGCAGATATTGGGCTATGGATCGAGATAATCGATGGGAAAGAACTTCAAAAGCCTACGAATTACTTACCAATCCTGACTTTGCAATAAGCAATTTATCAGCTGAAGAAAGCATAAATAAAAGCTATCAAGAGGGAATAACAGATGAATTTATTGAACCCGTTAGACTTTCCTCCTCGTTATTAAAAGATGGAGATGCAGTAGTTTTTTTTAATTTCCGCCCTGACAGAGCAAGGCAGTTAGTCAAGGCACTTAAATTAAAAGATTTCGATGGCTTTGAAAGAAAAAACAAAATAGATATTAACGTCCTTACCTTTACGCAATACGAATCAGGTCTTCCGGTATCAGTTGCATTTCCACCTGAGCCTTTAAATGATTTGTTAGGTCAAGTAGTTTCTGCTCATGGTTTAAATCAATATCGGACAGCTGAAACTGAAAAATATCCACACGTAACGTATTTTTTAAATGGAGGTATTGAAAAACCTTTAAAAGGAGAAGTAAGACATCTTGTGCCTTCGCCAAGAGTAGCAACATACGATCTTCAACCAGAAATGTCAGCAGACGAACTAACTGAAAGCTGTATAAAAGCAATTGATACGGGAATTTATTCATTAGTGGTAATCAATTTTGCTAATCCAGATATGGTTGGACATTCGGGAATTATGACAGCGGCAATAAAAGCCAATGAAAAAGTTGATGACTGCGTTGGAAAATTATTAAACTCAATTGGAAAACTAGGAGGGTCTCTTCTCATCACAGCCGATCATGGTAATTCTGAAATGATGATTGGTCCCGATGGCCAACCATGGACCGCGCATACAACAAATCCTGTGCCAGTTATACTTGTAGAAGGTGAAAAACGTAAATTAAAAGGATACGGGAATGACATAAAACTTAGAGAGCGTGGAGGTGGATTATCTGATTTAGCTCCAACTCTCCTACACCTATTAAATTTACCAAAACCAAAAGCAATGACTGGCTCAACACTTATTGAACCAATTAACTTGCCTAAAAAGCCAAATCTTATTCCTCAACCCGCATAATAAATAAAAAATGATCATTCCACTTTTGTCATGGGCATGGGCAATTTCAGGAGTTTTTTTAATACTATTAGTTCTTCTCCATAGTCCAAAGGGTGATGGAATGGGTGGACTAGCATCTAGCGGAAGCTCTATGTTTACAAGTGCCAGTAGTGCTGAATCGACCTTAAACAGAGCTACCTGGGTATGTCTTATCTTATTTTTAACCCTCGCTGTTATTCTTAGCGCAGGATGGTTAAAATAAATTTTTAAACTTATATTTGAGTTTTTTTGAACTTAATCAACACAGTTCTTGAATTAATTTTATAAGAATTAGATTAATTATTTAAGAACCTAGCTTTAACATTTTTGTTTTCAAACAAAAAAAGAGAGACTGCTAAAAACAATCTCTCTTTTTGTTTTATTGAGGGAAAGTGATTAATTAATAATCAAAATCACCACCCATTCCACCACCTGCAGGGGAAGAATCTTTCTTCTCAGGTAGATCAGCAACTATGCATTCAGTTGTAAGAACCATTCCTGCGATTGAAGCAGCATTTTGCAAACCTGAGCGAGTTACCTTCGCCGGATCAACGATTCCAGCAGAAAGCATATCTACATATTCACCAGTTGCAGCATTGTATCCGTCATTGACAGGCTTAGATTTAACATTTTCGGCAACGACTGCTCCATTTGCGCCAGCATTTTCAGCTATGCGCATTAGTGGAGAAGTAAGAGCAGCTTCAACAATATTTGCTCCAATTAATTCTTCGCCGGAGAGATTGGAGGAGGACCAATCACCAAGTGAAGGAGCTAAATGAGCAAGAGTAGTTCCACCACCAGGAACAATTCCTTCTTCAACTGCAGCTTTAGTTGCGTTAATCGCATCCTCTAAACGAAGTTTCTTATCTTTCATCTCAGTCTCAGTAGCAGCTCCAACCTTAACTACGGCAACTCCACCAGACAGCTTAGCTAATCTTTCTTGAAGCTTTTCTTTGTCATAGGTTGAGTCTGTCTCATCCATCTGCTTCTTAATTTGTTCACATCTAGCATTAACAGCCACCTCATTACCTTCTGCAACAATTGTGGATGTGTCCTTATTGATTGTGACTCGCCTTGAAGTACCAAGCATATCAAGAGTGGCATTCTCAAGTTTTAATCCTGCATCCTCAGTTATGAGTTGGCCATTTGTTAAAACAGCCATATCTTCAAGCATCGCTTTTCTGCGATCTCCAAATCCAGGAGCTTTAACAGCGGCAACGTTTAAAACCCCTCTGAGCCTATTAACAACCAAAGTAGCTAGAGCTTCTTTTTCTATGTCTTCAGCAATTATTAGAAGAGGCTTACCAGTTTTAGCAACTTGTTCTAAAACTGGAACAAGATCTTGAACTAGACCAATTTTTTTATCAGTAAGAAGAATGTAAGGCTCATCCAACACTGCTTCCATTCTCTCAGTATCAGTTGCAAAGTAAGGAGAGATATATCCTTTATCAAAACGCATTCCCTCAGTGACCTCTAACTCAGTGGTCATTGACTTGCCTTCTTCTAGAGAAATAACACCTTCTTTCCCAACTTTATCCATTGCGTCAGCAATCATTTTGCCAACTTCTTCATCGTTACCAGCCGCAATTGTGCCACATTGGGCAATTGCATTACTGTCACTAATGGGTTTGGAATGATCTTTTATTTTTTCAACCAAAAATTCAGTTGCCTTATCAATTCCTTTTTTCAAAGTGATTGCATTCGCGCCTGCTGCAACATTTTTTAGACCAGCCTTGACCATTGCATGAGCAAGAACAGTTGCAGTTGTTGTGCCATCTCCTGCGGCATCATTAGTTTTTGAAGCAGCTTGGCGAATTAGAGCAACTCCTGTGTTTTCAATGTGATCTTCGAGTTCTATTTCTTTAGCGATTGTTACACCATCATTGATTATTTGAGGTGCACCAAACTTTTTCTCGAGAACAACATTACGACCTTTAGGCCCTAAAGTGACTGCGACTGATTCAGCCAAAATGTCAATACCTCGCTCGAGTGCACGGCGGGCTTGCTCGTTGTAAATGATGCGCTTAGCCATAAGAGGCGGTTTCCTTTAATTTCGAAAAGTTTTTAGTTTTGGGCTTCAGCAAAAGCTGAGGTTTAGTTGACGACAGCAAGAATGTCTTTCTCAGAGAGAAGTACGTATTCATCGCTGCCAAGTTTGATATCAGTACCTGCGTACTTACTGTAGAGAACCTTGTCTCCAACACTTACTTCAGGAGATTGACGTGAACCATCCTCGTTGCGTTTTCCAGGCCCAACCTGAGCAACTTCACCCACTTGAGGTTTCTCTTTAGCAGTGTCAGGAAGCAATATGCCTCCTGCAGTCTTCTCTTCTGATTCAGAAACTTTTACAAATACACGATCTCCAAGTGGCTTGACAGTGGAGACGCTGAGAGATACAGCTGCCATAAATTAGTGCAGTAGCAAAAAAAACAAAAAGCGCTTAGCGCTAACTCGATAAAGAGTATTACTCATTACCAACGGTATTAATTTATGCATCTAAGTACGCTCTAGACCACATATATTCTGTGCGGTTGACCGAACACTGAAAAAAAATGCCTGTGGAGTGGTAGTGTAAGCCGCTGATAAGGGTATGCAAATCAGAGCATGCTCACAAAGTTTCTAGTTATCTTATGGCCGCTTCTGCTACCGCTACTGTTGGAACTAAGGGTATTGTTCGCCAAGTAATTGGTCCTGTTTTAGATGTTGAATTCCCAGCTGGCAAACTCCCAAAAATCCTTAACGCATTAAGGATTGAAGGTAAAAATCCCGCCGGGCAAGATGTTGCACTGACTGCAGAAGTTCAACAATTACTAGGTGATCATCGAGTAAGAGCCGTTGCGATGAGCGGAACTGATGGTTTAGTCAGAGGTATGGAAGCTGTAGACACAGGAGCTCCTATTTCTGTACCTGTTGGTGAAGCAACCCTTGGAAGAATTTTCAACGTCCTTGGAGAACCGGTAGATGAGCAGGGCGACCTTAAGAACGTAACAACTTCACCAATTCACCGTTCAGCTCCAAGCCTTACAGACTTAGAAACCAAACCAAAAGTATTTGAAACTGGTATTAAAGTTATTGATTTACTCGCTCCATATCGTCAGGGTGGAAAAGTTGGATTATTTGGAGGGGCTGGAGTAGGGAAAACAGTTCTAATCCAAGAGCTCATTAACAATATTGCTAAAGAACATGGAGGAGTATCAGTTTTTGGTGGGGTTGGAGAAAGGACAAGAGAAGGCAATGATTTATATGAAGAATTTAAAGAATCTGGAGTTATCAATTCAGAAGATCTAACAAAATCAAAAGTAGCCTTGTGCTTTGGTCAAATGAATGAGCCACCAGGGGCAAGGATGAGAGTTGGCCTATCAGCATTGACGATGGCTGAGCATTTTCGTGATGTAAACAAGCAAGATGTTCTTTTATTTATTGATAATATTTTCAGATTTGTTCAGGCTGGATCAGAAGTATCTGCATTGTTAGGTCGTATGCCATCAGCCGTTGGATATCAACCGACATTAGGAACTGATGTAGGAGAGCTTCAGGAGAGGATTACCTCAACTCTTGAGGGATCCATCACCTCAATTCAGGCTGTTTATGTACCTGCTGACGACTTAACAGATCCTGCACCTGCTACTACTTTTGCTCATTTAGATGCAACTACTGTTCTAGCAAGAGCTCTTGCAGCTAAAGGTATTTATCCTGCTGTTGATCCACTTGACTCAACTAGCACCATGTTACAGCCATCTGTTGTGGGTGATGAGCATTACCGCACTGCCAGAGCAGTTCAGTCAACACTTCAAAGATACAAAGAATTGCAAGATATCATTGCTATTTTGGGACTAGACGAGCTATCAGAAGAAGATAGAAAGACAGTAGATCGTGCACGCAAAATCGAGAAATTCCTATCTCAGCCATTCTTTGTTGCTGAAATATTCACAGGCATGTCGGGTAAATATGTGAAATTAGAGGACACAATCAAAGGCTTCAACATGATTCTTGCAGGAGAACTAGACCATCTACCTGAGCAAGCTTTCTATCTTGTTGGAAGCATTGAGGAAGTAAAGGCTAAAGCAGAAAAAATAGAATCTGAAGCAAAAGCTTAAAAATCTTTTTTCCTACTCAATCACCTTCAGTCAACATTTTCATAAAATCCCCAAGAAATGTCTTTAACTCTTCGAGTTCTTGCCCCTGATCAGAGCGTATTTGACGATACTGCTGATGAAATAATACTTCCAAGCACAACAGGGCTATTGGGTGTATTACCTGGTCACATTTCAATGGTTACTGCTATTGATTTTGGTGTATTAAGGGTTTTGAAAAACGGTAATTGGGATTCAATAGCACTAACTGGGGGGTTTGCAGAAGTGGAATCCAACGAAGTTACTGTTTTAGTAAATAAAGCTGAAATGGGAAAAAATATTGACTCTAATAAAGCTGAAGCTGAACTAGAACAAGCTAAAAACCAACTAAACCAAACTAAGGATAAAGAAACTTCTCCTGAAAAAATCAAAGCTCAAGAAGCATTAAACAAAGCCAAAGCTTGGTTTAATGCTTCAAAATCTGACTAAAAGTTTAAAAAATCTTTTCTCCTTGAACAAAGGTTTTTGTTCAAGGATTTTTTATGCAGTGCCACAGAAAGTTACATCAGGGAATTTAACTTTGGCTTGTTCTAAGGTCTTTCCTTTGCCTTCCTCTTGCCAATAGTTAATAACCTCTGTCGCTTTATTTAGTACTTCCACTCTTTCATTATCAGTAATCCAACTTTTTTCTTCTAATTGAGACTTTAATGTTTCCCATGCATCCTCTCTTGGCCAAAAGAAATAGGCTGTAAGCGGGCTAGGTCCTCCTCCAACAATTTGATCAACGGCCAAAGCTACATTGTCTGGCAACCAAAGAATTTTAAGTAAAAATCTTCCCTCATCTGCTTTTGGTGTATGCCCTGAAGGTACACCATCTGCATCTATTGTCGCAGTTGCTAATGCTGCAGCGCCCCCAAGTGCACTTGGGCGACCTGATCTAGTCTCACTCGAATTTACTTTCTCTTGATTTTCAGATTGTGTGCTTGCCTCAGTACTTGTTACATCTTCTTGAACAGTACTAGCCTCTTCAGAAACCATCATCTCTAAGTTTTCTACTAGCTAACAAATTACTAACTTAACAGGAACTAGGTCCTATTTGAATTACTAGAGTAGGAATTCAACAGGTTTTCTACTGTTAGACAATGTTGGATTATTAAAGGATCAAAATATTTGGATAGATTTATTCGACATGAAGAACTTGAAATTGTACAGATTTCTTAGTAAATCACTTAAATAAATTCAATTAATTTTCCAAATCACTCAAGTTCTTAGCTGCTTTACAACTCAATACTTCTACAGAATCTTGTGTAACTAAAACATCATCCTCGATACGAATTCCGATACCTTTCCATCTTTTATCTATCTCAGGCTGTCCCTTAGGAACTGCTAACCGATCACTGATATAAATACCAGGTTCAACAGTTAAAACCATCCCTGGTTCAAGATTTAAATGATAGTCTCCAAGTCTATAGGCGCCTACATCATGAACATCAAGACCTAACCAATGCCCTGTTCGATGCATGTACAAATGCGAGTAAGCTTGTTGTTCAATAATCGAATCCACATCGCCAACGAGTAAGCCAATATCAACTAAACCCTCAATAAGATGTTTTAAGGCAGTCATATGTACATTCTCAGCGGTATCAGCGGGTCGAACACTCTCAATTGCAGCTTTCTGAGCAAAGAGAACAATTTCATATAAAGCTTTTTGTTCTTCAGAAAACCTTCCATTTACTGGAAAGGTTCTTGTTATGTCGCCATTGTAATAGTCATCTAAAGAGCATCCTGCATCTATCAAAACAAGATCTCCATCCCTTATAAGTGAATTGTTTTCCGTGTAATGGAGCACGCATGCATTATCACCTGATGCAACTATTGAGCCATAAGCAGGTCCTCGAGCCCCCTTTTCAAGAAAGTATTTTTCTATCTGAGCTTGTAAATCTCTCTCATTCATTCCTGGGCGAGCAAATTCTCTAACTAATTCATGAGCCTCTGCAGAAATTTTTGAGGCAATACGCATCCTTTCTATTTCAAAATCGTCTTTACGAAGTCTCATATTGTGAAGTATTGGACAAGGAGCCATCATGGATAATGGGGGTAAGCCACTTCTTGGCAGTTTTTGTAAATGCTCAGACCAGGTTTTTAAAACCAAAGCCTCAATGTGCGAATGTTTTCCAACTCGAAAAGCAATTCCCTCTGCCCCCTCGAGATAATGAGCTAAAAGGCTTGGCAATTCATTCAAAGAGTGAGCTATATCAACATCAAAATTATCTAAAACTCCTTTTGTTCCCCATCTAAAGCCTGTCCAAACTTCTGCCGCAGACTCTTTAGGTAAGACAAATAGTACATATTGTTCTCCCTTGGGTTTATGAGGCAAAAACAAAGCCACTGCATTTGGCTCATCAAAACCAGTTAAGTACCAAAAGTCGCTATTTTGCCTAAAGGGATACTCGCAATCTGCATGATGAGTAACTAATTCTGCAGCGGGGATAATCGCCGCATAAGAATCTAAATGTGACAAAAATAAGTCTCTACGACGACGAAAAACACTTGAATCAGCCAAAAAAATACTCCTATTTACACTTAAGGATGGCAAGAGATCTAACTTAGTGGAAAAATAAAAGCAAAAGATCCTTACTCTTAAAAAAATCTTTAGAGAATGAGCCAAGACATTCTGCTTTTAACTGCTCTTATTGCGGTTATTTTAATGGGTTCTGCAATGTGCTCAGGTATAGAAGCAGCTTTGTTAGCAGTCAACCCATTACGCGTACATGAGCTCGCAAGAAGAAAACCCAAAGTATTAGGAGCCAGAAGATTAGAAAAATTACGCCACAGGATAGGAAGGACTTTAACTGTAGTAACAATTGCAAATAACAGTTTCAATATCTTTGGAAGTTTGATGGTAGGTAGCTACGCAACTTACATATTTCAAGATCAAATCGGAAATGTAAAGCCAATATTTTTTATTGGCCTAACCATTCTTGTTTTACTTCTTGGAGAAATTGTTCCCAAAGCTCTCGGCACAAGGCTTGCATTGCAAATCAGCCTAACTAGTGCTCCTGTCCTTGATTTTTTGAGTATCGTCATGAGGCCGTTGCTTATAGTTCTTGAACGTCTACTGCCAATTATCACTGCAAAGAGCGAGCTAACAACAGATGAAGAGGAGATCAGACAGATGGCTAGGCTTGGATCTCAAATTGGTCAAATAGAAGACGACGAAGCTGCAATGATATCCAAAGTTTTCCAGTTAAATGATCTTACCGCTAAAGATCTAATGACTCCGCGGGTTGCGGCTCCAACACTTCCAGGAAGAGTTTCTTTGGAATCTGTTAAGTTAAACTTGTTAGAAAATAATGCAACATGGTGGGTAGTATTAGGTGAAGAAGTAGACAAGGTCGTTGGAGTTGCTAACCGTGAAAAACTATTAGCCTCTTTACTTGAAGGAGACACTCATTTAACTCCTTACGACCTAAGCGAAAATGTAGAGTTTGTACCCGAAATGATTCGAGTAGATAGATTACTTCTTGGTTTTAATGAAGACAAAAATGGAGTCAGAGTTGTGGTGGATGAGTTTGGTGGATTTGTTGGCTTAATAGGTGCAGAAGCTGTTTTAGCAGTTTTAGCTGGTTGGTGGAGGAAATCAAATAAATGACCTACAAAAGAGATATACCTAAAAAATGCAGGTTTTTACTTCATCAATGGAAAGAAAACTTAAATCTTACTAATTACGAGAGAACAAAATTTAAAGACATTTTAAATCAACTTGATTGTCAACTAAATAAATTAGAAAAAAAAGAGCTCCAGGTATCAGTATATGGCCGAGTAGGAGTTGGCAAATCAAGCTTATTAAATGCATTAATTGGAAAGCAGATATTCCAAACGGACATAATTAACGGCAATACAAAAACTAGTAAATCCTATAAATGGTGCAAACGATTTATAAGATTAAACAAGGTTGATCTTATAGACCTTCCTGGTATAGATGAAATAGATAATTCTAACAATGAAGAAATAAATTTAAATTATGTATTAGATACAGATTTAATTCTTTTTGTAATTGATAGTGACATAACACGAGTCGAATTGAATTCGATCGAAGAGCTGTTAAGAAATAATAAACCTATAGTAATAGTTTTAAATCGCTGTGATCAATGGAATACAAGAGAGACAAAGCAAATACTTTCAAGTATTCATAGAAAATTATCATTTTGCAAACAAAAAGTTAAAATTGCTCTAGCATCATCATCTCCAAGGGAGGCAAAAATAAAGCCAGATGGAACTGTCAGAACTGAACAGAAAAAGCCTAAAGTTAATATTCTTAAGAACGAGCTTAAAGATATTATAGATCAAAGTGGTGAAGAACTTCTTTGTATAAATAGTCTAAGAATTGCAGACCAATTCTACAAATTACTTAAGGCAAATCGACTACTAAAAAAGAGAAAAGAAGCACAAAGTTTAATTGGCAAATATGCAACTTTAAAAGCCTCAGGAGTAGCAATTAATCCCTTTTTAATGATTGACCTTATTACCGGTTTAGCTTTTGATAGTGCTCTTATTATCCAACTAAGTAAATTATATGGTTTAGAAGTTGGTGGTCCCTCCGCCAGACAATTAGTGAAAAAGCTTAGTTTTCAAAATTCATTACTAGGGGGTGCACAAATAGGAATACAAATCACTTTAAATATTTTCAAACAAGTACTGATCTTTGCTGCACCTCTAACTGGAGGATTAAGCCTTGCTCCTACTGCTCCCATAGCCATTGTCCAAGCAGCTCTTGCTATTTATACGACAAAGGTTATTGGTCGTCTCGCAGCTTATAAATTTCTAATGGGAACAAATAGGAATGATGGAAGGCCTCAATTAATGTTGAACCATCTTCTCAAAAAGAATTCAGACTTCAGAATAATGCTCGGTGACTTTGGATTTCTTACATCAAGTACGGAAAAAAATAAAAGTTATTTATTGCCATGAAAGCAAAAATAAATTCAATAGCCCTATTTGGAACAAGCGCTGATCCACCCACTCTTGGTCACGAGGCCTTGTTGAATGAATTAACAAAAATCTTCCCAAAAGTTATAACGTGGGCAAGTGATAACCCTGATAAAAAGCATCAAATTCCACTTCTAAAAAGAACTCAGCTTTTAAAAATTCTGGTAAAAAAAATCTCACATCCAAAATTAGAGCTAGTTCAAGAATTGAGTAGCCCTAGGACAATTCATACTCTAAGAAAAGCTTCCCAACTATGGCCTGAAGCAAGTTTTAGTTTTGTAATTGGCAGTGATTTAGCTATTCAAGTTCCAAAGTGGCATAATGCTAAATCTATTCTTAAGAAAGCAACAATAGCTATCGCAATGAGAGATGGATGGCCAATTAGCGCTAATCAATTAGAAGAGATTAAAAATCTTGGCGGTGAAATTGATCTATTGTCTTTTAATATACCTGAATCATCAAGTTCAAAATTTAGAGCGAGACCTCAAGGAGTTCTTGTCCCTCAAGAGCTTCTCCCCTTACTACTTGAAGAGAATCTATACGGACTGGCAGATAACACATAATGAAATTAGCATTGGCCCAACTCAATCCAATCATTGGAGATCTCGATGGTAATGCCGAGAAAATATTTGAAGTGTGCAAAGAGATCAAAAATAAGGAAGTAAATCTAGTAATAACACCAGAGCTATCTTTAATCGGCTACCCTCCAAAAGACTTGTTGTTTAATCCACGACTTTATGAAGAGGAAAAAAATGTCCTAAACAAATTAAGTGAAAAGTTAAGTAATTTTAGTCAAAACTTATCTGTATTAATTGGTATTGCAGAGCCAACTCCAGATATAGAAGTTCCTAAACTCTATAATTCAGTTGTTATTTTAGAACAAGGTACTTGGAGAATCATAGCGAGGAAGCAACTCCTACCCACGTATGATGTGTTTGATGAAAAACGTTATTTTCGTTCTGCAGAGAATAGTAGTATTTTAAATTTTAATTATCAAGAAAAGCTTTGGAAGATAGGAATAACTATTTGTGAAGATATTTGGGTTGAGCAAAAGCTACAAAATGAAAAGATCCTCGGGAAAGATCCTTTAATATCACTAGAAAAAGAAAAATTAGATTTACTTATTAATCTTTCAGCTTCTCCATTTATTGAATCGAAAAGTTTATTACGCCAACGAATAGCAGAAAAAGCAGCTATTCGTCTTTCATGTCCTGTGATCTACGTCAATCAAGTAGGAGGAAATGATGAATTAATCTTTGACGGTTCTAGTTTTGCTCTAAATAAAACAGGAAAGTTACAATACGAACTTCCTGCCTTCAAAGAGTCAGTTGGTCTTTGTGATTTATCTTCTCTCAAACAACAATCTTCGATATCAAGTAAATACCCAACATCACAAGAAGTCCTTTTCAGAGCTTTGGTTCTTGGAGTTAAAGATTATGCAAGAAAATGTAATTTCAAGAGTGTCATTATTGGGTTAAGTGGGGGTATCGACTCAGCTCTAGTAGCCGCTATTGCAGTCGCAGCTTTAGGAAAAGCCAAAGTTCATGCGATTTTAATGCCATCTCCATGGAGTTCAGCAGGGTCGGTGAAAGATGCCACGACATTATCTAATCGACTTGGAATAAATCATCAGAAGATTCCGATCTCAGATGTAATGAATAGTTTTAACGATGTTCTATCCAATTCAACATGGGGCATTCCAAACGGTATCACAGCTGAAAATCTACAATCTCGTATTAGAGGAACAATATTGATGGCTCTAGCAAATCAAAAAAAACATTTACTTCTATCAACGGGAAACAAGTCAGAACTGGCCGTAGGATATTGCACCCTTTACGGAGATATGAACGGCGGCTTGTCTGTAATTGGAGATCTTTATAAAACAAGTGTATTTAAATTATGCGACTGGATTGATAATGAATCTTCAACATGTTGTAGAAATGATTTCTTTCTCCCTGCAACAGGAGAGATTATAGGCTCTGAAATAAGAGAGAAGCCTCCTAGTGCTGAATTACGACCTGAACAATTAGATAGTGACTCTTTGCCGGATTATTTTATTCTTGATCCAATACTAAAAGGATTGATTGAAGAGCACTTACCAATTGAAGTGCTAATAGAAAAAGGATTTGATAAAAAAATTGTTCATAAAGTAGCCAACTTATTAAAAAACGCCGAATTCAAACGTTATCAAGCACCTCCTTTATTGAAAATTAGTAATCAAGCTTTTGGAAGTGGCTGGAAAAAGCCAATAGCCTCAAGATAAATCCTCAAATCAACTTCTATTCATCATTCAATTCCTTTAAGCAATCAATTGGTCTTCTCAAAGACTTAATGTTAATCCCGTGACGTAAAGCTGTTATAAGTCCTGCAGCCTCTAAATAATTTTCAGCATACAAAATATTATTATTTTTTTCGCTCCCTAAGTAATCTAGCCTCATTTTTTTGGAGCTAACATTTAATATTCCTTGATTAGAAACAACTATCAAAGGTATAAATCTTTCAATACAAGATAAAACCGCCTCGCCACCTAATGCACCCTGTGGCACAACAACGGCTCCCAAGTCTCTATTCCTTAATAAGTTTTTCACCTGTAAAAAAGGATTTTCTTTGGTTTTCATGGCTGACTTACTACAGATCAGGTCGGGTGCACGACTAAGACCAACTAAAACACTTTGCAAAAATGTATATCCTATCTCCTCTCCCGAGGTTCGAGGATCTAGATCAAAATCAATTGGTAGCGGGGCCAACCCAGGGGCATGTGCACATGGAATCAACAAATGTTTTACGAGAAAATGACTGATCACAGCTTCGACTCCCGCAATAACATCTACACCATTACCTTGTCGATAAAGTTTAGTTTCTAATTCATCACTATCATCAGGAAAACGAGTTACAACAGCAATTGCTGTTGCACCAGCTCTCTTAAGTTTTTCAGCAGCTCTTAAAAGAACATCTGGTTCTTCGATATCCCCCCAACTTGAGCCACTTAAGCCTTTTTTTAGATTAATTCTTATAGCTCTTTCAGTTGTTATTACAGGGCCAATATCTAGCCCCAAACTTGCGATACAGCCATCAGCAACTTGTAAATGTCTTTTTTTTAAATCAGGTTCTAAGCCGGCATCTAAGAGCAAACCTACCTTTTGTTGTCTTACTGGTTTAAGAAACACTTCCCCAGCGGCAAAAAGATTTAAACTATATCCCTCTACATATTGGATACAAGTATCTTGCCAATATAAAGATCCACCATTCATAACATTGGGATGAGTTATCAAACAGTCACTGGCAGAAGCCAGCAATCTTGCAGCAGGGATTGCATCCCCTGCATATCCACCGAAATTGCACCCTATACCAGTAGGAATAATCAATAATGTTGGTAAAGGATCAGTATTAGTCATAAAGAAATCAATTCAATTCAGAATTAATACCTTTCCCCTTATCCTGTTTAATAATCAAAACAACTTCTACAGATATCACCTGAATTGTTTTTTCAGAATGAGTAGTAACTGACGTAATGGCCCACCTCAGTGGTTCACCATATTCAATTAGCTTAGATAAAATATAACTTCTTAAGTCAAATACGCTTAATTCAGAAGGCCAATCAAGGTCTAATTCTTTAAATTCAAGATTCACTTTATTAATTACAATTACTTATCCTTTGATAATTAGGAATAGATCAGAAGCTAGGCGGCTGCGCCACCCACAACTTCTAAAATTTCTTGAGTAATTGCTGCTTGTCTAGCCTTGTTGTAATCAATAGTGAGGTTTTTAGCTAATTCCTTCGCATTATCACTAGCATTGTTCATTGCAGTCATTCTGCTCGCCAACTCTGAAGCAGCGGACTCCTGTAATGCACGAAGTAATTGATTCTGTAAATAAAGAGGTAAAAGAGCATTCAAAAGTTGATCAGGACTTTGTTCAAAAACAATATCCGATGGTAATTTGGGCTCTTCATTAGAAGGAGCAGCATCTTTCTCAATAATTAGTTGGCTATCTTTTGTAGTTAGTCTAAAAATTTCATCTTCTGAATCTGCTATTCCTTGAGGATCTAAAGGTAAAAGAGTTTGAATTGTTGGATTACAACTAACTAAGCTTACAAACTTAGTAAAAATAACCTCTACTCGATCAGTGCTTTCAGAAAGAAATTCTGCTAATACTTCACTAGTAATAGAGCCAGCATCCTCGGAAGTAGGAACTTGTTCCAATTCTTTAAAAGTAGCTCTTATCTTATAAAGACTAGATCTATTTTCGAAATACCCTATTGCTTTCTTACCAATCAACACTAGGTCGGGGCTATATCCTTGACCTTTTAATTCGGCATAACGTTTCTCTGTTCGTTTAATAATATTTGCATTGTATCCTCCACATAATCCTCTGTCTCCTGTCACAGCCAAGAGAGTAATTGTCTTAACCTCACGCCGATTGAGAAGAGGGGAGTCAGCAGCTTCAAATTGCATTCTTGATTGTATATTTTCTAAAACCCTTGCCAATCGATCAGCAAAGGGTCTACTCCTTAGGACTTGATCCTGTGCTCTGCGAACTTTAGCAGCAGCAACGAGTCTCATCGCTTCTGTGATTTTCCTGGTGTTTTTGACAGATACAATTCTGTCTCTGATGTCCTTGAGGTTAGCCATAGGTGATTGTCTCTCTTAGTATTGCCTTTGTGTTTAAGCCGCAAGCATGGAGGATTTAACCTCATTAATAGCGTCTTTGAGCATTGATTCAGATGCTTCACTTAAGACTTTTTCCGAGAGTACATTCTTAATGAAATCAGCCTTATTTGTTTTTAGATAATCGCGTAATTCACGAGCAAACTTTGTAACTTCCTCCTCAGGAACCTCATCAATCAATCCTTTAACACCAGCATAAACAATAGCTACTTGCTCAGCTAAATTTAGAGGATCAAATTGAGGTTGCTTAAGTAGTTCTCTCAACCTTTTTCCTCTTCCTAACTGTTTTTGAGTCGCTTCATCAAGATCTGAAGCAAATTGAGAGAATGCCGCAAGTTCATCAAACTGAGCTAATTCAAGTTTTAACGTGCCAGCAATTTTCTTAATAGCTTTAGTTTGCGCAGCTCCTCCTACGCGACTAACTGATATACCAACGTTAATTGCAGGTCTTAATCCAGAGTTGAATAAATCTGAGCTCAAGAAAATCTGACCATCAGTTATTGAAATTACGTTGGTGGGTATATAAGCAGAAACGTCACCAGCCTGCGTTTCTATGATAGGTAAAGATGTCATAGAGCCTGCACCCATCGCATCAGAAAGTTTTGCAGCTCTCTCAAGTAAACGACTATGACAATAAAAAACATCTCCTGGATATGCTTCACGACCAGGTGGACGACGTAAAAGCAATGACATTTGCCTGTAAGCCTGTGCTTGCTTGGTTAAGTCGTCATAAATAACTAGTGTCGCCTTGCCTTGATACATAAAGTGCTCAGCAATTGCCGCACCTGTATAAGGAGCTAGATATTGCAAAGCTGCAGCTTCAGATGCTCCTGCATTAACAATAATCGTGTAATCCAAAGCTCCTTTTTCTTTAAGAACTTCAACCACATTTGCCACTGACGCCTGCTTTTGACCAACCGCCACATAAACACAAACTACATCTTGACCTTTTTGATTGATAATTGTATCGATTGCTATTGCAGTTTTCCCTGTTTGACGATCTCCAATAATCAATTCTCTCTGACCTCTTCCAATAGGGATCATCGCATCAATAGATGTGATACCTGTTTGCATAGGCTCATGTACTGACTTTCTCTTAATAATTCCAGGAGCTATTGACTCAATTAATCTTGAGTCAGTTGTAGCCATCTCTCCTTTTCCATCAATTTGCTGTCCAAGAGGATTAACAACTCTTCCTAGCATTGCCTCACCAACTGGGACTGAAGCAATCTTTCCAGTAGCTTTAACTGTGCTTCCCTCTTGTACTCCTAAAGCCTCACCCATCAACACAACACCAACATTGTCATCTTCTAGGTTTAAGGCAATCCCTTCTGTTCCATCTTCGAATTCAACCAATTCACCTGCCATAACCTTTTCAAGGCCATAAACTCTTGCAATACCATCACCAATTTGTAAAACGGTACCTACATTGCTCACAGATACTGACTTATCGTAATCAGCAATCTGCTGTTTAAGAATTGAACTGATCTCGTCGGGACGTATAGAAACCATGGGATTAACTTAAATTGGGAAAGATGAAAAGGAAGAAGAAGGGAAAAAGTCAGAGGAGAATTAACTGACCTTGGCCAAAGCAAGACCAAGTCGTCTGACTTGCCCTGCAATGCTGGCATCAATGACCTTTGATCCAACATTGACCACAAAGCCACCTAGTAATTCGGAGTCGACTTTGAGATCGATTTCCAAATTATCTGTACCAGCTATAGATTGTACTTTCTTAAGTAGCTCAGATTGTTGATCTTCATTTAGAGCTGAAGCTGAAGTAATTGTTGCTAAGGCAATATTTCTTTGTTCTCGATAGATTTCTAATAATCTTTCAAGAACGGAATTCAACAATCCTATTCTCTGTCGATCTGCTAAAAGTTTAAGAAGGTTTAGGAAAGAGGCAGTGACCTGACTAGAAAAAAGCTTTTCTAAAGCTGCTTTCTTTTGATTAACCTCTAAAACAGGAGATGACATCGCATCTCTAAATTCAGGGCAACTATTCCAAAGTTCTAAAATAGATTTTGCTTGAGTAACTACTTCATCCACTTCGTTGCGGCTCTCAGCAACTTGAAGGAAAGCTTCAGCATATGGGGTAGTAATAGTATTAAGAAGTGGCATTAGTTGTCTCCGATATTTTTAATTGACTGTTTAAGAAATTTATCTTGAGTACTTGAATCTAACTTTTTAGGAAGCATTGCTAATGCTTTTTCAATAGCAAGTTCTGCTGCCTCTTTCCTTAATTGAGAAGTAACTCTTGCAGCTTCAGCATTTAAGTCAGAGGCAGCGCCTTGTTTGATTCTTGCCATTTCCTCAACAGTCCTTTTTTCACTCTCTAGACGAATTGCCTCTGCTCTCACTTTGCAATCATTTCTGATTTTGTCTGCTTTTTGCTTAGCTGAAGCAAGTTCATCTTTTGCTAGTGAAAGAGAGTCTTTTGCTTTTGATAAACGCTCTTCTGCTTCTTTCAAGTCAGAAAGAATTGTAGTTCTTCGTCTTTCAAGAATTTTTCCTAAAAAACCTGGTAAGAACTTGTAGAGACCAAAAACAACAACAGCTAAGTTGATAATGTTGGTCTCAAAAATATTGAGATTAAGGCCAAAGCCTTCGGAAGCGAAAATTAAAGAAGTCATTTTTTTGCCAAGAGTCTTTCAATAATCAAATCACCAAGATTGTCCGCCTCGCTTTTGAGTTGATTAAGAGCTTCATCTCTTTGTAAATCAATCTCACGCCTAGCATTCTCTCTCGATGCATTTGCCTCTGAATTAGCCAGAGCAAGAGCTTCTTTATAAAGATTCTCAGAATCCTGCTCTGCCTCAAGTATCACCTTCTGAGCTTCTAGACGAGCTTCTTTAAGCTGATCTTTGAGTTCAGTCTCTAATTGTTCAACCTCAGCGATTTTTTTCTTTGCTTCTGCCCGACTTGTATTTACATAATCCTCTCTTTCTTCAACTACCCGTCCAACAGGTTTGAAGAAAAGAGCATTAAGTATGAAAGTAAGTAATACAACTTGAACCGCCATAAGTGGAAGAGTTGCATCGAAATCAAACAGACCTCCCTCAGAGGCACCAAACAAAAACAAAGTTGGCATTAGCTAGGGGTGCAAGAATTTAAACGAGCCGAACAACGGCAATTGAAATTTGCTAAAGAATTTTCAAATATTGGGGCTGAAAGTTAATCAAAATTAATTGATTTACTCAATCAGCCCTTTTTTGAAATATTCAACCAGCAAAAGGGTTGGCAAAGAGAAGCACCAATGCAACCACAAGGCCATAAATGGTGAGTGATTCCATGAAAGCGAAAGAAAGAAGCAATGTACCTCTGATTTTTCCCTCAGCTTCTGGTTGGCGGGCTATACCCTCTACTGCTCCTTGTGCAGCACTACCCTGACCGATACCAGGGCCTATTGCGCCAAGGCCTACAGCTAAACCAGCTGCAACAACTGATGCGGCGGTGGTAATGGAATCCATAATTCTGCTAAAGATGTGTAGCGCTTTAAACGCTTAATAGAGTTTGACCGGGAGTTTATACCTGCGAGGGGTGCATCTCATAGTTCTTGAGATGATACTGAAAGATTTTCAGGCCTCAAAGCAGGAAATTTGCCATTGAAAAGTTAATTCAGTAGCAAAAAATAATGATTAATGATGCTCTTCAACTGCTTCCCCGATGTAATAAGCAGCAAGAGTTGCAAAAATCAGAGCTTGAATAGCACTAGTAAACAAGCCTAGAAACATAACAGGAACTGGAAGAACAAGAGGTACAAGAAAAACTAGTACTGCTACAACAAGTTCATCCGCCAGAATGTTCCCAAATAAACGGAATGAGAGAGATAGAGGCTTTGTAAAGTCTTCAACAATTTTGAATGGGAGCATTATTGGCGTTGGGTGAACGTAGTACTCGAAGTAACGCAAACCTTTATTGCTCAACCCCGCATAAAAATAGGAGAGAGATACCAGTAGTGCTAAAGCAACAGTCGTATTTATGTCAGCTGTAGGTGCCCCAAGCTCACCACTTGGAAGTTCAATCAGCTTCCAAGGAACTAATGCTCCGCCCCAGTTGCTCACGAATATGAACAGAAAGAGGGTTCCGATGAAAGGCATCCAATCTCTATAAACCTTTTCACCAATTTGTGTTCTTGCTAGATCACGAATGTAATCCCATAGAAATTCCAAAAGATTTTGTACACCTTTTGGATCACGTTCCATTTTTTTTGTTCCAATGACCACTAAGGCAAGCAAAGCGCCTATGAGCAGCCATGAAGTCATAAAAACTTGGCCGTGAATTCTAAAATTTCCAATTTGCCAATAGAGATGTTGACCCACCTCTAATTCTGCTAAAGGAAAAACAAATGGTAAAAAACCCATTTATCTGGAAGTTAGGTTGCGTAGAAAATAAAAGCCAAACAAACAAAACTTAAAAATTTAATTTCTAAAAAGCAGCTATGGCATTAGTAGAAACTGAATAATTAACGCTGGTTTATAAAGCAAAAATCCTAATAAAGCCGGAATCAAATCAAGTTGAGGAAATCTAGAAGATACCAAAACCAAAAGGACCGGAACTAACAACTGGACTTTACCGACGATTTTTGATGAAGTACCTAGTCTTCCAACTCCGCGAGCAAGCAAGCGAAAATACAAAATTCCTGATAAAGCACCAATAAAGAGGCTTGCACTAGCTTGGATTCCCCAAAAGAAACCTGCTATGCCAACAGAAAAAATAGTCAATAAAAATGTCAGACGGAATACTCGAAATTGAAGTTCAAGATATTCATCTGATTTGAGCCCGGACGATGAGTCCGATGAATCAATATCCAGAAGAGGATCATGACTTGAGCAATTTTCAACAGCCTCAGATGCCACAAAAATTCCTCCTATTGGAGTTCATTAGTGATAAAGAGAAGTTGTTTTGCAAACAAGACACCTAAGCTCTCTGCAAAGGCCCGGGGAATCTATCACGAGACTTGCATCAAAACAAAAAAAATTTTTATCCATAAATTGAAAAGTTATCTAATTTGATAACTGGAGCAAAAATTTTAAGCACAGTTTTAGTTACTCAATCTAGATCTGTATATAACCTCTTTAAAAATTTAATTCTGATGATATAAATTTAAATAACTAGAAATAACTAGTGATTGATCTTTGTTTTTTTGATTCTGTCTCTAAAAAAAATAATTAACATTAAACTTTTAAAAATCTTATTGGATTTTCTGTAATTACATAAAAAAGTAAATTGGCTACATTTAAAGACTTGGCAAGATGGCAATTAAGCGGCTCAATGGTATGTAAGCTTCAGATCCTTTGAGTAATATTTCTAATAAAAAAATTCATTCAGAACCAAGAATGAAAAATACTCACGAATCAAAAAATTATCTGAGTAATTTAATAAACAAAAAGATTCTTCCTTTGCCTTGGCCTTTTTGGCCAAAGGAGGGAAGATTAATCATAGGATTAATAGCCTTTTGGAGCATTTCAGGGATTTTCATACTTGGATCAGCTAGTTGGTGGGTTGCCACTAGAGAAATGGGTGAAGGTTCTTATTACATAAAAAGACAAATAATTTGGCTGATAGCTAGTTGGAGCATTTTTTACTTTGCAATCAATATCAAACTAAAAAGCTGGCTTAGGCTCTCAGGCCCTTGCCTTTTGATAGGAATGCTTCTAATTGCATCAACAAGTTTTTTCGGTAGTACTGTTAATGGATCTACTCGATGGTTGATTATTGGACCCATCCAAGTTCAACCATCGGAATTAATCAAACCTTTTATTATTCTTCAAAGTGCAAAACTTTTTGGTCAATGGGAAAGAATAAATTCAGAAAAGAAGCTTTTTTGGTTAACTATTTTTGCTTCCATTATTTTGTTAATTATAAAACAGCCCAATTTAAGTACCGCGGCATTAACAGGAATATTACTTTGGATGATTGCCTTGGCAGCTGGTATTAATTTCCGCCATCTTTTTAACACGGCTTTATCAGGATTGACTATTGGTTCAATAAGTATTTTTTTTAATACTTATCAACAAAGTCGAGTTTTGTCATTTATTAACCCATGG
The DNA here is from genome assembly GCA_003279565.1 of Prochlorococcus sp. AG-402-C09. GTDB lineage: Bacteria > Cyanobacteriota > Cyanobacteriia > PCC-6307 > Cyanobiaceae > Prochlorococcus_B. The sequence goes on along the minus strand of QCHN01000002.1, from coordinate 63,228 downwards.
AAAGATCCTCAAGAAAGTGGATATCAATTAATTCAGAGTCTTTATGCTATTGGGTCGGGTGGATTATTCGGAGAAGGATATGGTTTGTCAATGCAAAAATTACAATATCTACCATATAGAAGTACTGATTTTATATTTGCTGTTTTTGCTGAAGAATTTGGATTTTTTGGATCTATTTTACTTTTATTATTTCTACTTGTAGTAGCATATTTAACTCTTAAAATCTCCCTGAATTGTAGGAATAATTATTCTAAACTAATCTCTATTGGATCAGGGACTATTCTTGTAGGCCAATCAATAATGCACATTGCAGTTTCTTCAGGAGCAATGCCTACGACCGGTCTACCGTTCCCTTTGATCAGTTATGGGGGAAACTCATTAATTTCAAGCTTACTAATAGCTGCCTTATTGGTCAGAACATCTATTGAATCTTCAGATTTATTAGTTGAAAATCCTTCCAATTAACTTTTAAATAGATAATCTGGAGAAGGAACTTGGTGTGGCCAATCTTTTTTTGAGCATTTCTTCTATAAGTTTAATTTTCACTGATTTGACTCGTCATGGCGAGCAGATAATAAATAATGGGCTTATCAACCCAACACCTCTAACACTACTAATAGTGTTTACTGGAGGACTTTTGACTAGTTTGGGACCCTGCTCATTATCACTTTTACCTATAACAGTTGCATATTTAGCTGGATTCAAAAACAAACAAAACCCCTTACAGAAAACTATTAGTTTCTGCAGCGGAATAGTTATATCACTAGTCGTACTTGGAAGTCTAAGCGGTTTTTTAGGAAAAATTTATGGCCAATTACCTGGTTACTTTTCAATATTAATCAGTCTTCTAGCAATAATTATGGGTCTTAATCTTCTTGGACTTTTAAAATTCTCACTTCCATCTGGTCCTGACCCTGAGACTTGGACAAGCCAAGTTCCGCCTGCTTTTGCACCAGTTTCAGCAGGTTTGGCTTTTGGCTTAGCCTCCTCTCCTTGTACAACGCCTGTCCTTGCTGTTCTTCTTGGCTGGGTTGCCAAGCAAGGCAACCCTCTTTTTGGCACTATTTTTCTTGCAAGCTTTGCCATTGGGCAAATTATTCCTTTATTTATCGCAGGTACTTTTGCCGCAAGTATTCCAAAATTATTATCCTTACGACCTATTGGGAAATGGGTTCCACCGATTAGTGGAGTGATTTTATTAACCATAGGCCTTTTAAGCCTTCTTTCTAATTGGATATGAACTAAATGAAAAAAATTAGCCAAGTTTTAAACTGGCTTTCTAGCTTAAAGATTGCGATTTTACTATTATTATTAATAGCAATTTCTTGTGCACTGGGAACGTTTATTCCTCAACAAGAAACAGATCAATTCTATTATGATAATTTCAATAAAGATCCTCTTCTTGGACTAATCAATGGAAGTATATTAATACTTTTTGAATTAAATCATATTTATACAAGTTTTTGGTTTTTGTTGCTACTAACTTGGCTTGGTTTGGCTCTTGCAGTTTGTAGTTTTAGACGTCAATTACCTATACTTAAATCAGCATTAAAATGGATTGATTACAAATCGCCCCGTCAAATAGCAAAACTTTCCATCGCTCAGACGATTCAAACTAAAAACCCTTCGAAAAGCTTAGAACAATTTTCAATTAATTTAAAAAGGCAAGGTTGGAATGTTAAAGAAACAGATGGAAGAATAGCTGCTCGTCAAGGAGTAATCGGTAGATTAGGACCTATATTAATTCATCTAGGTATGATCCTATTGATGATAGGAGCAACATACGGATCATTAAATGGAAAAACGATAGAAAGATTCCTAGCCCCCGGAAGATCAATAGATTTACTAAACAACAATGAAGAAAAAGGATTAACTATTAAATTGCAAAAGTTTCAAATTGAAAGAGACCCTCAAGGAAGAGCTGAGCAGTATAGATCGATAGTAAAAATTTTAGAACCAAATGGCAATAAGGAAGAGAAAGAAATCAGTGTTAATAATCCATTAAGATACAAAGGATTAACATTATATCAAGCCGACTGGTCATTGGCAGCAATAACTATTCAAATTGAGAATAGTCCCAAATTACAAATTCCAATAAGATCTATTCCTGATCTAGGTGAACAAGTTTGGGGCACTGTTATACCCACCAAGAAAAACGGAGAAGACCAAATCTTATTAACAGTTGAGAGTGAATTAGGACCAGTAACAATTTACGATAATGATGGTACAAGAATTACAAAATTAGGTATAAATAATGAAGCAGAATTAAAAAATACTTTAATTAAGATAATAAATATAATTCCAAGTAGTGGATTACTTTTAAAACGTGATCCTGGAGTACCTCTTGTCTATACCAGTTTTGCTATAATTATTATAGGTGGTTCACTAAGTATAATTTCCACTAAGAAAATCTGGGTATTACAAGAAAAGGGAAAATCGCTTATTTATATAGGTGGATTAAGCAATAGAAATCTTTCTGGCCTCTCGAAAGAATTACCAAGAATTATTAGTTTCCTAGATAATTAACTCTAAATCATTTCTTTTTCCATGACAAACTCTAATGATAGTATGAACATTTCCCCGAGGGTTAAAATCAGCTTCTAATTGTATCCATTTAGGATCAGCAACTTCAACAAACTGATCTATTATTTTATTTGTAACTTCTTCATGAGAGATTTTCTTTTCACGAAAACTATTTAAATAAAGTTTAATTGCTTTCAATTCAATAACCTTCTCATTTGGTTGGTACACAATTCTCAAAGTCGCGAAATCTGGATAGCCCGAGAAAGGACACTTACATGTAAATTCAGGGAAATCTACTGATATTTCATAGTCTCTATTTGTATTTGGATTAGGGAAACAAATTAAGCTACCAGACGCTATTTCCCTTTCCCCATACATAATTTCCTCTTTAGTACCTTCTTCACTCATAGGTAAATTTTAATATTACATAAATCACACACTACATAAAAGCTTGTTTAAAAATTCAATCCTCAAATAAATTCTTCTAATTAATAAGCATCTAAATGGTTGGAAAAAGCAAATTTGTATCATTCAGTACAAACTCAATCCCCGCTACCCCCCCTAATAGATATATCAATTAATTTTCGTATGGACATTAATCTCTCTGAAAAGAGAAATGGAACTCTGATAGAGCCGAAAACTGTTCATGGAATCCTTTGGCTACAAACTCATTTCGAATCCGTGCATTGGGAATTAATTAGTGATGGTTTAGTAATACTTCCTAGAAAAGATGCACAAATGCTTGGAGAAGATGCAACAAATGCTGGACTAAATATAACTTTCATCAATTCTCTTAGCCAAATAGACAAAATCTGATCAAAAATTACTTAAAATTTATTAAATCACTTAAAGCGATATGAAAAAGATAGAAGCAATAGTTCGCCCTTTTAAACTGGAAGATGTAAAGATTGCCTTAGTTAATGCAGGTATAGTTGGAATGACAGTAAGTGAAGTAAGAGGATTTGGACGACAAAAAGGCCAAGTTGAGAGATACAGAGGTTCCGAGTTCACCGTTGAATTTCTTCAAAAACTAAAGATTGAAGTTGTTGTTCCAGACGAAAAAGTTGATGTCGTTTTAAAAGCTATTGCTGATGCTGCAAAGACTGGAGAGATTGGAGATGGAAAGATTTTCGTAACTCCAATTGATTCAGTTGTTCGAATCAGAACAGGTGATCAAAACGAAACCGCTCTATAAACTCACAAAAAATCTATCAATTTTTCAATATTATTTGTTCCTTTAGAATTATCGTCCATCCACAGTAAATATTCTTGATTACCAGCAGGTCCCTTTAAAGGTGATGGAATTAGTCCTTTTGGATACCATCCATATTTTTTAGATTCGTTTACTACGCCTGTTATAGCCTCAAGATGAAGAGAAGGATCACGAACGACTCCTCCTTTGCCAACTTTGTCTTTACCAACTTCAAATTGAGGTTTCACTAATACGAGTAATTCAGATTGGACATTGTGAAGAAGAGCTTTCAAACTAGGTAAAACAATTTTTAAAGAGATAAAAGATAAGTCAGCCACTCCGAAGTCTGGTATTGGGTCTCCAGCATTAAATAATTTTTCAGGAGTTAAATGTCTAATATTAGTGCGTTCCATCAGAACCACTCTTGGATCATTTCTAATACTCCACGCAGTTTGACCATAACCAACATCAACTCCATAAACCTTTGCTGCTCCTAATTGCAAAAGACAATCTGTAAAACCACCAGTTGAAATCCCAGCATCTAAACAAACTCGATTTTTGATATCAAGAGGAAATTGATTAAACGCTGCAGCCAACTTTTCACCTCCACGCGATACATACTTCAAAGGCTGCATAACTTCTATCTCAAGATCTTTTAAAACTTCATGGCCTGGCTTATCAAGGATTTGTCCATTGATCGTTTTAACTTTGCCAGCCCTGATAAGCTTCTGCGCCTCTTGACGAGATTTAACTAATCCTTTAGTCAGCAAGTGAAGATCTAATCGCGATTTTTTAGTCATTTGTTTACAAAAACAAACAGGAAACGGAACAAAAACCGCAGAAGTCGTAAAAATCCTCTTTTTCAATAGAGAATCTAATCAATTGACCAAAGGTTTTGTCTAAAAAGCTCAGTCATCCCACTAATGAAAATGAGCTATCTAGTCATGGTCATTTTCATCTAACCCCAAAAAAGCAAACTGGAGAAGTACTTGAACTTTTGCCTCCAGGAAGTTTTGCAAAATTCACAAATCAACCTAATGATTTGCCTCCCTTTCAAGTAATTGATTGCAAAGGGGGGAGATGCAGGGTAAGGCAGCAGACTTGGGGAAGATATGTTCATTGGGAAGTTGAACACAATAGACTCAAGTCAGCTTGACCTTGACGACCTAAATTAAAGTAACCTTTAACTTTGTAGCACTTTGATTGAGCGTTACACAAACCCAGAGATGGGAAATATTTGGTCTGATCAAGCCAAGTACCAAACTTGGCTTGATGTTGAAATAGCCGCATGTGAGGCTAATTGCAAATTAGGGAACATCCCTCTTGATGCAATGGAAACTATTCGATCAAAGGCAAGTTTCACCCCCGAACGGATCCTTGAAATAGAAGCAGAAGTTCGACATGACGTAATTGCTTTTCTAACTAATGTGAATGAATATGTTGGGGATGCAGGCCGATATATTCATGTTGGAATGACAAGTAGCGATGTCCTCGACACTGGCCTAGCACTTCAATTAAAGTCATCAGTAAAGCTTTTAAAAAAAGAACTTTTCTTACTTGAAGAAGCTATTAGAAATTTAGCAAAACAGCATAAGAGCACCGTAATGATTGGCCGTTCTCATGCGATTCATGGAGAACCTATTACTTTTGGATTCAAACTTGCAGGATGGCTAGCCGAAACTCTTAGGAACAAAGGCAGGCTAGACAGTCTCGAAAAGGATATCTCCGTTGGTCAAATTAGTGGTGCCATGGGAACTTATGCGAACACCAACCCTGAAATAGAGAGATTAACTTGCGAACTTTTGGGGCTAGAGGGTGACACCGCTAGTACTCAAGTTATCTCAAGAGATAGGCATGCTAATTATGTACAGATTCTTGCTTTGATTGGGTCTTCATTAGATCGTTTTTCTACAGAAATCAGAAACCTTCAAAGAACAGATGTACTTGAGGTAGAGGAAAACTTTGCGAAAGGTCAAAAAGGTAGCTCTGCTATGCCTCATAAAAGAAATCCCATACGTAGTGAAAGAGTAAGCGGTCTCTCCAGAGTTTTAAGAAGTTATGTAGTAGCAGCGCTCGAGAATGTAGCTCTATGGCATGAAAGAGACATTAGCCACAGTTCCAATGAAAGATTAATGCTTCCAGATACGTCTATCACACTTCATTTTATGATCACTGAAATGACTGCGATCATTAAAGGACTTGGCGTTTATCCAAATAATATGCTGAATAATTTAAATGTTTATGGAGGAGTTGTTTTCAGTCAAAGAGTTCTTTTGGGTTTAGTTGAGAATGGGATGAGTCGCGAAGATTCTTATCGATTAGTCCAAAAACATGCTCACACAGCATGGAATCAACCAGAGGGCAATTTCAAAAAAAACCTTGAGAATGATCCAGAGGTAATGAATAGTCTCTCACCAAAAAAACTTTCTGAATGCTTTTCAACTGAATTACATCAATCGAATTTGAAGGTTATTTGGGATAGACTTGGAATATAACTGCAAGAATTAAATCAATTAGTAGGCTCTCAAAAGTACATAGCTATAGATTTAACTAAAATACATAGCTATAATCATTACTCCCTGTGAAACTTTAGATTTTCAAACCAAGATCAATGTCCAAGATGAAACGACTTGAGAAAGATAGTTTAGGTTCAATTTCTGTTCCAGAGGATGCGCTATGGGGAGCTCAAACTCAAAGATCAATTTTAAATTTTGCTATTGGTGATGAGCTCGTACCTCTAGAGATTATTCATGCAATTGCCCAAATAAAAGCCTCTGCTGCCAGAGTAAACAATGATTTAGGTCTAATAGATACAGAAGTCACGCAATTTATCACCGAAGCAAGTTCAGCAATTATTGAAGGTAAATACAATGATCAATTCCCTTTAAAAGTATGGCAAACAGGTAGTGGCACCCAAACAAATATGAACGTTAATGAGGTAATCAGCAATATAGCTTCAAAGAGTTTAAATAATCCTTTAGGTAGTCATGACCCATTACATCCCAATGATCATGTTAATCGCTCTCAATCTACAAACGACGTTTTCCCAGCAGCAATCCAGATAGCCACAATACTTAGCTTGAAAAAGACCTTAATGCCGGAATTAAAAAAGCTCATTGATTTGTTTCATCAAAAAAGTCAAGAATGGAAAGATATTATAAAAGTAGGACGTACTCATCTTCAAGATGCAGTACCCCTTACTCTTGGACAAGAAGTCTCTGCTTGGGCTGCTCAGTTAGAGAATGCATTAGGACGCATTCAAATCAACCTCAAAGAACTTTATTCACTTCCACTGGGAGGAACCGCTATTGGAACAGGAATAAATGCTCCTGAGAATTTCGATAATCTCATTGCTCTTGATATTTCTGAGAAAACAAATTTACCCTTTGAAACTGCAACTAATAAATTTGCCATCATGGCTAGTCATGATGGTCTCGTAAATATAATGTCCCAACTGAAATTATTAGCCGTCACTTTGCTCAAAATTGTTAATGATCTTCGACTTTTGTCTTGTGGGCCAAGAGCCGGCTTATCAGAACTCCAGCTACCAGCTAATGAGCCTGGTAGCTCAATAATGCCAGGAAAAATCAATCCTACGCAATGCGAAGCCATGGCAATGGTATGTACACAAATAATTGGTATGGATACCTCAGTATCCATAGCAGGAAGTGGTGGACATCTACAAATGAATGTTTATAAGCCACTAATTGGATACAACATTTTAAAAAGTATTAATCTTCTTCAAAACGCATGTAAAAGTTGCAGAGAGAATATGATTGAAGGTATTCAACCCAATAAAGCAAAAATCAAACAATATCTAGATAATTCTTTGATGCTAGTCACTGCATTAGCTCCATCAATCGGATACGAAAAAGCAAGTCAAATTGCCCAATTAGCACATGAAAAGAATCTCAGCCTAAGAGAAGCATCAAGTCAACTAAACTATATCGATCAAGAAGAATTTGATAATCTCATTAATCCAAAATTCATGGTTGGGACTGATTGAAAAAATAGATTTTTCATGTCAATTATTTCTTTCGGTTGCCGGATTAACAACCTCATGATTTTTTCCTTTTGTTTGATTAATATCTTCAGCTTCACAAACTGGAAATCTATCCATTAATTTTATCGCTGCCTTAGCATTATTCCTAAGTTGCCTACTAACAGTTTCGCAATAGGGAATCTGTGAAAGCAAATCATTTGTTCTTCTTAGGATTCTTACAACATCTCCCTCATCTAAAGAAGTATTTGAAATTAAATCCGTCCAAGTACTTCCTCTTGCCCATGCTTCTACTAAACCCATTAATTCTGAACTCCATAAAATAGGAACTTCTATACCTAGTCGTTCTTGTACTCTAAATAATTCTCTTCGTATATTTGATAAGTCATTAAAAGCTTCGTCTGCAACAGCACTTGGAATAAATCCAGTCCATAAATCAGGACGATTAACTTCCGTCACAATTGACTGAATAACTCCAGCTAATTCTATCGGAGTCAGTTCATCAAGATGTCCACTCATTAAAACCAAACCTAACCATAATTCGTTTTCACCTCTTAAGGAGCCAATACCCCTACCAATCTCAGTTGGGTTTAAATCATCCAAGCAACCGAAGTAGTTTAGGACTTTAATCAGTGACAAAAAGGTTTCCCAGTGACGATTAGATCTGTCATAAAGAATCTCCTCACGTTCATGAATTTCAACATCTAGTTCATTCATTTTACGTCTGTGCTTCTTTAATTTTTTCTTATCTCCCCATCGATGAGCAGGCTGAAGCAGCAATTCATCATCTAGAGATTTAACTAATTGAGCTTGAGACAAAACTTCACTAGCAAGATCATATTGAGCAGTTCTCATATTATTTTTCTTAGCCAGATTAGAAATTATTAAAGCTAGTTCGTTACTCAACGTATCTCCATGATGTATTTCACCTAATCTACTAACATCAGGAGGTGTTATATTTGATACGTCTATACATGCCAAGTCTGCATAAAGACTAACTACCTCCTTACAAGAAATAAGTATCCAAATATTTTCATCTGTTAAGCATAATAATTGAGACGGTCGATCTCCTTTTTGTATCTTTTCAACAATCACAGCAGGTATAACTTTCTCTTTTAGCTGTGAGGTTTTTAGGCTTATGAGGGTTCCATTATTTGCAAATTCCAAGGCTAAGATCAATTCATTAGACAAAGTTTCAGCAGATTGTTTTTGCAGGATTTTTAATAGTCGTCTTTCTTCCTTTAGATGACTTTTTATTTTTTCATATCTTTCAAAATCTGACCATGGTATATCTTCTGAAAAGGTTTTATATTCTTTAAACTCTTTTTTTAACCTAGATAGTTCTTCTTCCTCTTCAACTAAATCTAAGCTGGCTAAGTATCTACTAAAGCTTCTTTCTATCAGTTCTTTTGATTTATCTAAGTTATAACGCTGCAATAAATTCAGAACCATGCCATAGCTTGGCATGAATTGACTAATCAGTGGGTCTGCTGGGCTGGTTGCTAACTGACCAGCTTCTCGAACCCCTTCAAATCGAGTTTGTACAGTAACTACATAGCCTCTAGAATCAAGACCTCTTCTTCCTGCTCTACCAGCCATTTGCAAAAACTCACTCCCCATTAATTGACGATGTCCATTATCTGATCTCTTCGACAAAGTAGATATAACTGTGCATCTCGCCGGCATATTGATTCCTGCAGCTAAGGTTTCAGTTGCAAAAACAACTTTTATCAATCCTTCTTGAAATAATTCCTCAATTAACTCCTTCCAGGCAGGAAGAACTCCTGCATGATGAGAGGCGATTCCATTAAATAAAGCTTTTATATGTAAATCATCTCTCAATCCTTCTGAATTTAAAATTGTATATTTTTCAAATCGATCTTGAATTGAGGTTCTTTCTTCTTGGTTCACTAAACAAGTGCTAGCTATTGTTTTTACAGCCTTGTCACAACCACGACGACTAAAGATGAAATAAATAGCTGGTAACATATTTCTTTCTGCCAACTTCGATATCACAAACCCCAGCGAAGGAGACTCGGGTTGAGTAGGCTTGGATAAGCGTCCTCTCTTCTTAAAAGATTTTGTTGGACGCCAAATCTTGCAGTTTGGATGTAATCCAGTTCCTTTATCATTGAGTAATGGATGAAGTCCTTTAGCACTACAAAAATTGAATTCCAAAGGAACTGGTCTTAAATCACTAGATATCAAATCTGTAGGTCCATGAACTTGCTCAATCCAATCAGTTAATTGACCTGCATTTGCAACAGTTGCTGATAAAGCAACGAACTGAACGGATTTAGGACAATGAATAATTGATTCCTCCCACACTGTCCCTCTATGAGCATCATTCATGTAATGACATTCATCAAGAACAACAGTTTCTATATCAAGTAGAGGGTCATCATTCCTATCTGCTGCTGCATAAAGCATATTCCTAAAAATTTCAGTAGTCATAACAAGAATCGAAGCCTCTCTATTCAGGCTTAAATCACCTGTTAAAAGGCCCACATTGCTTGAACCAAATTGTTTCCTAAAGTCTCTTAGCTTTTGGTTAGATAAAGCTTTTAAGGGTGTTGTATAAAACACCTTATTCTTATGAGAAATCGCTCTATAAATTGCATACTCTCCTATTAAGGTTTTGCCTGATCCTGTAGGAGCACTAACAACTACAGAATGCCCTTGATTGAGTGAGTCAATTGCTTTAAGTTGAAACTCATCCAATGTAAAAGGAAAGATTTCCTTTGGATTTAAATTGTTTTGGAGGATTTCGTTCTCAGACGTATCTCTTTCTGATGAAGTCATTGCTAAATCCTAAGGGAATTTTCTATGACCACATGATTTTTGACTTGGATACATAATAAAATTAAGAAGACAAAGAAAAAATGTTAAGCCAGCACCCAAATCTTTAAATACAGAAAACAACATAACAATATGCCTGAAATCCCTAACTCTAGAATTCGTAGACTCAGGACTTGGATCCCAGGAAAAAGATCATCAGAATTGATTGGTGTAGATGAAAATCTAAATCAAATCACTTTAATTGACCTAGCTAGTAATGACTATCTAGACCTGGCAAGACATCCATTATTAATTGAGGCAGCAAGACAAACCTTAGAAACTGATGGAGTTGGTTCTGGAGGATCAAGATTTATTACTGGTAGTAGAAATATTCATCTGAGACTTGAAAAGAAGCTTGCTGAATGGCTTGATCGGGAAGTTGTACTACTTTATCCTAGTGGTTTCCAGGCAAATCTGGCTGCAGTTTTAGCACTGACTGATCGTCACACGCCTGTTATTTGTGATCGTCTAATACATCATTCTCTGCTCGTTGGAGTCAAAGCGAGTGGAGCAAAGCTCATTAGATTCAAGCACAATAATTTATCTGAATTAGAAAGAATTTTAAAAAAATCTAGGCAAAGGAATCCTCTAAAAAAACCCTTAGTCATCACTGAAAGCCTTTTTAGTATGGAGGGTACAACAGCCCCCGTAAAAGAAATTTCAAAGCTATGCATTAAGTATGATTCAAAGTTGTTGATAGACGAAGCTCATGCTTTTGGCATTATGGGTCCAAACGGAAGAGGTGAATCATTTGGCCTCAAAGAACCAACATCAATTATCAGTGGGACCTTCGGTAAAGCATTTGGAAGTGGGGGAGCATTTCTCGCAACAGACAAGATAACAGGAGAAAATTTAATACAAAACTGTGGGGCATTTCGCTATACAACTGCTTTAGCTCCTCCACTCTGCGCAAGTGCTTTAGCCGCGTTAAATCTAATTGAAAACAACCCTAGCTGGGGTAGAGAACTAAAAGAGAAATCAATAGATTTAAGAGATAGATTGTCTCAAATTGGGTGGCAACGACCTGTTGGGGGAGGTCCAATAATTTCTATAATTCTAGGTTCAGACGAATTAGCCATGGATTATCAGAAAAAGCTTGAGGCACAAGGCCTTCTTACGGTTGCGATCCGTCCACCAACGGTCCCTGAAGGCAAATCGAGACTCAGGTTGGTTATTAGGCGAAATACTCCAATTAAGGCCTTCGAAAGACTTATCAAAGTTTTAAAAAACAAATGAAAGAAATCATTGCTGTGCATGGGTGGGCTGGTGATAGTCATCAATGGTCAAATTGGGTAAAGATATTTAAAAGTTGTGATTGGGAATGGCAAACTGCTGAACGCGGATACAAAGCTATAAGCCCACAAAAACCCAAATGGAATCACAACTCAAATCAAGTCAAACTTAAAAGAGTTGCTATATGTCACTCTCTTGGTTCACATATGATAGATAATCAAGTTTTACAATCAGCGACTCACCTTGTATTAATAAATAGTTTTAGTCGATTTATTCCAAATAGTAAAGAGAATCGCCCTGTAAAACTGGCGCTTAACAAGATGATGAATGCAATTGATACACCCAATGAAAAAGCTATGTTAAGAAAGTTTTATCTAAAAGCTTATAAACCTAATTACATAGATTTAGAGTCAATCGAATCAAATTTCCTTCACATATCAGATTTAGGAAGGTTAAAACTTAAAAATGATTTAATCCTTCTTATTAATTCAGAATCACTACCAATTGGCTTAAATAGTTCAACCAAAGTGCTTATTGTTAACAGTGAAGAAGACTATATTTTGGCTAATCAAACGAAAGCAAAGCTAGTTAAAGATTTAAAAAACCACTTAGAGACCGCACCCAAAATAATCAACCTTCAAGAAGAGGGGCATTTCATAACCAAAATTAAAAACATCAAAAAAATAAAACAATGGCTAGAATTTGATCATGCAACAAACATGGTCTAGCCAAGTTAATAAAAACTTTAACAAAGCTGCATTAAGTTATAACGAATCAGCATCAATTCAAAAAAGTACTGCTTTAAAACTTGCAAAAATATGCTCTAATCATTCAATTAAGCATGGCCTATGGGTTGACCTTGGCTCTGGCACTGGACTACTCGCCAATTCATTAGAAGATCTACATCCAAATCAATATGTAGTGAGATTGGATAATTCTAAAAAGATGATTGATCAACATTCAGAAAAGAGTGTTAAACAACTTTGGGATTTAAATACTGGATTACCTAAATGGTCTAAGAAACCAAATTTGTTAGCCTCAAGTTTTGTTTTACATTGGCTTGATAATCCACAAAAGCAACTTAGAGAATGGTTTAATTCTCTAAGCTTAAATGGATGGGTTGCTTTAGCAATCCCAATCAAGGGAAGTTTTCCAGAATGGTATGAAGCTGCTAAAAAAGCAGATTTAACATGTACGGCTCTTGATTTGCCATCATACGACTCACTAATAAGAGTCGTTCCAAAACAAAATATTATATATAATAAAATTGAAGTTATTAAATATACAGCTAAGAAAGCAACTTCTTTATTGAAACCGATGATCAAGGTCGGAGCACAAAGCAGTCAAAAGGAACAATTAAATATTTCAGATTGGCGTCATCTATTGTCTTTTTGGCCAATTTCAAATAAGGATGAACAACTAAGCCTTAGTTGGTCAATTCAGTTTTTATTAATCAAGCGATGAGTGCTTTCTCAAACAGAATTATTATTTGTGGTACAGATACAGACGTAGGTAAAACGATAGTTAGTAGTTTTTTCGTCCAAGGTCTTAAAGGTATCTACTGGAAACCCATTCAAAGTGGAACAGAGGAAGGCACCGATACCCACACGGTTTGCAATCTCTTAAATCTTGCACCTAACCGCCATCTTTCTGAAAGATATAAATTTAAGGCTCCTGTCTCTCCACATTGGGCTGCCGAGAAAGAGTCTAGGTTTATTGAACCAAGCAATTTATACTTACCTGACTTAGATGAATTAATAATCATCGAGACTGCAGGTGGTTTAATGGTTCCTTTAAATCGTAATTGGCTACAAATAGACCAATTAAAGGTTTGGGGGGCTCCAATAATTCTTGTAGCCAGAACTGGTCTTGGTACTCTCAATCATACATTGTTAAGCCTAGAAGCCTTGAGACAAAGAAATTTAAATGTATTAGGAATAGTATTAAACGGCCCTTCTCATAATGACAATCCGAAAACTCTAGAGCAATTTGGAGATACTAAAATTCTTGCAAGTCTTCCTATCTTTGATGAAGTCAACGCAGAAGTACTTTCACAAGAATGGAATAAACAGCACTTAGATCAAAAGCTTAAACAATATATAAGAAATTAAAATTTAATTTTTTTCTTAATCAATAGATTATTTTGACTTCAATCAAGTTAAATGAAACAAGAGGGAAAACTAAATTTGATGAATGAGAAAGAAGATTCAAAGCAAACTATTCAGAATCCCCATATATGGCCACCTTTCACACAACTTACATCCTCACAGCCTCAATTATTAATTGAAAAAGCTAAAGACGCCCTTTTGCTTCCTAAAGACAGAACTCCAATAATCGATGGCATAAGTAGCTGGTGGGTTACGCTACACGGTCATGCAAATAAATATATTGCGCAGGCTATCGCAACTCAAGCAGAGCAATTAGAACAAATCATCTTTGCAGATTTCACTCATCCTCAAGCTGAGCTATTAGCCAATCGACTAAGTAAACTAACAGGTCTTGAAAAGTTATTCTTTTCAGACAATGGCTCTACTGCAGTAGAAGTAGCGTTAAAAATGGCTCGTCAATGGTGGAAAAACAAAGGCGATAATAGATCCCAAATTATTGCATTCGAAGGTGCCTACCATGGAGATACATTTGGAGCAATGGCAGTAGGCGAAAGGAATATATTTAGCGAGCCTTTTGATCAAATGCTTTTTCCTGTTAGCAGAGTCCCTTGGCCTGAGACATGGTGGGGCGATGAAGATTTTGAGAGGAGAGAAAAGGAAGTTTTAGAAACTCTTGATCAACTCTTGAAGACACCAACTATTGGCGTAATTCTTGAGCCACTAGTGCAAGGGGCAGGAGGGATGAGAATGGTTCGTTCAGAATTTTTAATAGAAGTCGAAAAAAGAATTCGCCAGGCTAATTCCTTACTTATAACAGATGAAGTATTAACTGGCTTTGGAAGGTGTGGAGAACTATTTGCTTTTCAAAGAGCAGGATTAAAGCCAGATCTTATATCACTCTCAAAAGGGTTAACCGGTGGATTTCTTCCGATGGGAGTTACTATGTCCAGCAAAAGGATTTCTGAAGGCTTCCTGGGGGAAGATCCTAAGCAAACTTTCTGGCACGGTCATAGTTTCACAGCTAACCCCTTAGGCTGCGCAGCTGCCAATGCCAGCTTAGATCTTTTAGAAAACTCCCCTCAAAAATATTTGGATTTTGAGTCACGTCATCTACCTCATCTACAAGAAATAGCTAAAGATCCAAAAGTCGAATGCCCAAGAATCATAGGAACCATTGCTGCTTTTAATATTAAAGTGAATGGTAAAAAAGGGTATTTAAGTTCAGTGGGAAAAATTATGAAAGCGAGCGCATTGAGCGTTGGTGTTTTCATCAGGCCATTAGGAGATGTAGTTTATCTAATGCCACCACTCTGTATCACAGATGAAGAACTAGAGAAATGCTATTTTGGAATCCAAGAGGGGTTAAATTCTCTATCCTAAGATTTTTTCTTATAAAGATTCTAAACACTTAGCTATAAAATTATTTCTAAAAATTCAACTTACATCAACCAACTTGGAGTAAACTCCAAGTTTCCGCCTCTTAAAAAAGCAATAAACACTCCTAAAGCCAGGCTCAAAAAAATAGATGTAATTAAAAGAAGAAGTGAAAACAATTCTCCACCTGATAATGGTCGCCTTACTCCTATCGATTTAGAGAATTGTACAGGTCTTGTATTTGTTAAATATGGTTCTTTTTTCTGACTTATAAGATTATTCTCTTTCTCTATAAACAAGTCATAGTTTGCCCTTAGGACAGGATCACTCAATAAATCATAGGCCTCACAAACATTTTGAAATTGCCTTGTCGCTTCATCACTTGGCAAAGATGTCGTATCTGGATGAAGTCGCTTACTTAATTGACGGAAAGCTTTTCTGAGCTCTGCGTTATTGGCAGAAGGAGAAACACCAAGCAATTCGTAACAATTGGGAGAAGGAGTCAACTAAAGAAAATATGATCTAATAATGTATAAATTTTATCTAAATATCTCAGGACTGACTATTTCAAAAAAAATTCAAAATGTCTACTGATAAAAACAACAACAAAGCCAATCATCTCATGATATGGAATGAGCTTAAATGGGTACCTAGTGAAAAACAATTAGCTCAATTTGTCCATTTGCAAGAGTTACTTAAAGAATGGAATATGAGGAGCAACCTCACTCGCTTAGTCGATGGAGATGATTTCTGGACTGCACAAGTATGTGATAGCTTGATGCCACTTCATGAAGAACTTCAATCCCCAGAACTTTCTCATAAATATATTGATATTGGTTCTGGCTGTGGATTTCCTGGTATAGCCATCGCTATAGCAATGCCAAATTCAAATATTACTCTTTTAGATTCTTCAAGTAAAAAAACTACTTTTCTGAAAGAAGTTTCTAAAGAAATTGGATTAAATTCTCGTATAACAGTCGTAACTGAACGAGCAGAGAAAGCAGGAAGGGATCCAATCCTTCGAAGTAATTTTGACTATGCCATTGCAAGAGCAGTTGCTTCTGCAAGTGTAGTAGCAGAATATCTCGTACCTTTTTTAAATTCGACAGGTCAAGCACTCATATTCAAAGGGGGCTGGAGTGAAACAGAGAATAAAATACTAAAAAAAGCTTTAAATGAACTTAATGCAGAGATCAAACTAAAACATGAATTCGTACTACCTAACAATCGAGGTATTAGGAATATTATTAGGATTAGCACTATTAATAAATGTCCTAATCAATACCCAAGATCAATTGGCAAACCAAAAAAACAGCCTTTAGGTTACTAAATTCCCCATAATCTATCTCTTCTTTCTCCCCCCAATCTATCTTTCAATTTCCTAAGTACAAAAGGTATTTCAGAGCTCCAAGGGCTATGAATCAAAACTTTTTTCAAGTCGTCCTCGCTTACTTCGCAATCCATGCAGTCTGCATTTGAGCCTGGGAACCAATGCCCACCTCTTCCTAAAAGTCCATAACGATCTTTAGCAAAGCTTTCCATATCCCAAGCCTCTAACAAATTATTTAGCCATAACAAGACAGGTAAATTTATCTCACCTGGAGTTTGATCCCACCTAGGTAGACCTATCTTCCAAGTAGTCAACCATGACTCTCCAAGCGAGCTGTAGGAGGCATTCATTAGTCGCTTATCAATAATATCAATCAAGCCATGCATTCTATCCATTTTAGAAATTGCACTTAAATGAATATCCAGATCTTCAGGCTTTGACGCTCCAACACTTAATGTATGTATTCTTTTATCACTCAAACAAAACAAATCATTAAATTCTATTGGATGCAAAGGACTGCATAACTCTAAAAGTTTCAATGACGGTGTATGTAAATGTCCCCCCTTATCAGTGGGACTTATAATAAAAACCCCCATGTCATTTGCACTTGCGGCTTGTAAAGCTCTTTCGTTTTCCTGACGAATAAAATACCAATGCAGATTAACATAATCAAAAAAACCAGTTTCAATTGTTTTAATTATCAGATCAACATTGGCATGAGTTGAGAAGCCAATATGACCAACAAGTCCATTTTTTTGCCAACGACGAACAATCTCTAGACATCCATTTGGACGAATAGTCATATCTAAGTGCTCAGGAAGATTGATACCATGTATAGCCAATAAATCTATTTTCTTGGAACCTAATCTACTCATACTTAACTCTAGTTCTTGCTCGAAAATCGAAGGATCATTATTTGGTGGGATTTTAGTTTGCAATATTCTTTTTGGGTCATCGATTTGATCGAAGGCCCAACCTATCTGGCGCTCTGAGGTTCCATAATGACGAGCAGTTTCTATGTGATGCATACCTTTTTGCGACGCATGCTTAATTGTTTTTTGCAAGATATCTTGTTGTTGGTTATTAATCTTTTTAGGATCTAAATCCTTCCAGCTTTGTTGAAAGCGCATCCCTCCAAGAGATAAGACCGGCATCTGAATCTCTGTTCGCCCAAATCTTCTTCTAGGTATGGAATTGTTTTTAATATCTTTAATTCTTCCCACTTCTATATTTAAAAATCAAGTAACCGGTGGTAACCCTAAATTCCTAAAATGATGATTTTTTATAACTTCTTCCAGTTTAATTAAGTCGTCAAAAGAGACCCACTCTATGCAATCAACAGGGCAGGTGTCTATAGCTTCTTGAATTAATTCATCACTATCTCCATCTTGTCTAAAAGCCCTTGCTCTCCCTTGTTCTGGCTCCATAGCAAAAGTATTGGTAGCAACTGAGCTGCAATATGTACAGCCAATACATTTTCTCTCATCAACCCAAACAGCTTTTTCCTTTAACTTCCCACCCAGGACTGGATCTCTACCATTAAGCACGAAATCTTCATTATTAGCAGCTTCGAATGCAGCATTCGTCCCATGAATATCAGTTAATTGCTGATATTCACTAAAGCTAGTTTCAAAAGCTGCGCTAGGGTCAAAAGCCAATTTTAATTAATAAATTCAAGAGTCCCAACGAGTAACTACTAATTCTATTGATCCATCTAAATGATTCTTTTGTTCAGAGACTTGAAATCCCTCTTGAGCAGTTGAATCAAGAACAGTATTTAAAGCGTAACGTTGAGTAACCTGGGCTAGAAATCTTTCAACTGGTATTGATTGTTTCCAGAGATCAAGATCAGTTACAAGTTCATATGATTTTGAGCCTTCATTCCAGCGAAAACCTATATCTGATCCCTGGCTCATTTCAACAGTCATCTCAGCTTTGACTGTTTGACCTCGATAACCTCTAACTAAATTTTCTCCTTCATTAGGAATGTAACCTAAATCCAAAAGAGCTTGTTTTAAAAACTCTTTTTTACGAAGTTGGGTTTTTACTGTGCTGAAATGTGACATCAGTGAATTTCTGCAGGAATAGTCTGTTTTTGAACCTTTTCACGAAGAAAGGTATCAGATGTGGGTTCTCTTCGCTCAACAGTGCCTAAGGCATCTTCAAGCTTTTCAGTTAAATTGATACATGCTTCACCAACTAGACCTTCGACGGTTTCTTCAACACGTCCATCTTGTCGGATTTTAAAGCGCAGTGTGCGTTGTGGCATGTAAAAAAAGCCTTAAGTCACTGATGATATAGAAAAAAAGTATAGATTCGCGAATTATTAATTACAACGAAGTGTTTTTGTACCAAAAATTAAACCAATTGACCATCATCAATTAGTAATTTTAATTTTTTTTGTACCTCTGGATTGTTCAATTGCTCCAAGGCTGTCCGAGCTTCATATCTGACAGAAGGCTCTCTATCATTTAATAAAACAGCAATAAAAATCTCTTCTATTTGAATTTGAATTTCAACACTCAAAAGGCCATAAAGTCGGCCTAGAGACCAAATACAGTTACTTCGAACTATTGGTTCTCCATCAACTTGCAAACTTTCAAGTAATTGATCCGCGGCTAGGGGGGAACTATCTGCTGAATTTAGTCCAACCTCTGCTAGAGAGCTGGATGCCCACAATCTCACGGCAGCTACATCTTCTTTTAATGCATTAATCAGAGGTTCTAGGACTTGGGCGTCGGAGTAATTTCCGAGACTCCATGCAGTAGCTTTTCGCACATAAGCATTACTATCAAACCTCAACAAATGCAATAGAAGATCTATTGCTTTTGGACAAGGATTTCTACCTAAAGCATAAACAGCACTCATCCTGATTACTGGTGAAGGCTCTTCAAGTAAAGGTAATAAGAATGGAAGAGCTCGAGGATCTCTATGTTCGCAAAAAACTCTTAAGCCCTGAAGTCTCTCATTATTTCCTAATTGAAGCCATTTCAAAGCAAGATCACATTCTTTTGATGAATTCCCTTCATCTTCACCAGTTTTATCTAATTCAATTTCATCTAAAGGATCTCCTGCCAACTGAGCAGCTAATTCTCTGGCTAAAAGATCAGGGTCTATAGCCAAATTAGCCAACCTCTCATCAGTTAATTTTTGATTTTCATCATTCATAGCTCTGATAGAAAAAGAGCAAACTAATTAACTGGTGCTGGTGCAAGCATGTCCCCAGGCAGCCATATGCGAGCGCTGACTGCAAACAAAGCGACACCAAAAAGCACAACAATTAAAATAGGGAAAAGAGTTGTCCTTAAGAAACCCAAGGTTGCAAAGAAATTAGAACTTCATTCTCCTCTAAATTTTGACCATTTGGCTATTAAGGGTCAACTTATTGAGTTATTAATCTTGTTTTCTTCATTAAAAACACACAAATGACAGTAATGGAGAGCGCAATCCAACCGCTCCTTTCTTGATGTAATAAGAATGCTCCAACACTAACTAATCCACCATAGAGTATTCCTGAACCTAGAAAGAAGCGAGAGCCAAGCATTAAAAAAGAGTCACCTGGATCAATATTCAATTTTTTTCTTATTTTTTCCCAACCAGGGCCTGGTGGTTTAACCTGTAGAACAAAATTATTGAGTGTCTCCTCTGACTCAGGCTCTGAAAAAAATAAAGTCAGCAACCAAATTATAGCTGTAAATGTAGTAGTAACTAGGAGTCTTGTCCCAAAGTCTTCAATAAAAAAATAAGGAGACACCGAAGTAATTAAACCTATAAAAAAGCCACTAAGCATTGCAGAAAGTTCAGCTAAAGCATTGACTCGCCACCAAAACCACCTAAGGACAAGAACAGCACCTGGACCTGTACCTATAGCAATGACAAGTCTAAACATTGAACTAATACTGTTACTAAATAAAGCTGTGACGACACCAACTAAAAGCAAGAAAATACTTGCAAACTGACCCATAAGAATCATTTCTCTAGGGCCAGCCGATGGTCTCAAAAATCTTTTATAAAGATCATGAGCCAGATAACTTGCCCCCCAATTAATTGAAGTACTCACCGTACTCATAAATGCAGCAACCAAAGAAACCACAACCAATCCAAGTCCAACAGGCGGTAAATATGTAACCGCGAGATTTGGATAACTTAATTCCCAGTCAGTTTGATAAGGCAAGAGGACTAAACCAGCCAAACCAACTAAAATCCAAAGCCAACTACGAATCAGGTAATTAACAATTAAAAAAACTATTCCTGCTAAAGTTGCTTGTTTTTCATTTTGTGTAGCCAATAAACGTTGAATAAATTCACCACCACCATCGCTACGTCTAAAACTCCACCACTGCAAAGAAATAAAAGCAAAAAAAGTAGTAACACTTATTCCTGAACTATCCAACCAATTGAAACCATCTTTATTTAATGTCCAAGGGAATAAAGAAAGCAGCTCAGGTCGATTTAATGCCTCTAACTTTATCAACAAATCCGTCATGCCACCTGAAGCATCTAGTGCCACATAGCAAACAGCAAAAGCACCTAGAAGAGCTAATAATAGTTGGACAAAGTCATTAACCACTACTGCCCAAAGTCCACCTAAGACTGTATAGACAAGCAAAAACAAAGCAACTAACATCATTAAAATCATCGTGTCAGTGAATATCCAAAATACAAAATGACCATCTACGACTCCTAATGATTCAGCAACCTTACGCATTGCCAAAAAAGCATAACCAATACCAATACAATTGATGGGAACAGAAAGCAAAAAAGCTTTTATACCTCTTAAGTAAGCTGCTGCTTTCCCGCCATAACGTAATTCAGTGAAAGCTGCATCAGTTAAGACTCCACTACGCCTCCAAAGTGGAGCGAATATAACTGTCATAGCAACATGAGCAAGTCCAAAACTCCACCATTCCCAATTCCCTGCCAAGCCTCTCGTACCAATAATTCCAGCCACATAAAGAGGGGTATCAATTGAGAATGTTGTTGCAGCCATGGACATGCCTGCAAGCAGACCATTTAGGCGTCGACCTGCAACAAAATAATCTGCTTCATTATGATTTTTTAGTGATATGTAAATCCCTAAAACCAATGAAAACAATAAATAAATAAATAAAATAAACCAATCAATGAATGTCATAAGAGCTCAAAAGTAATTTATTTTTACAGCTAATTAATTTTTTTTTTATTAATTGTTTGCCTTCTCAGTTGTCCACATGCTGCATCTTTATCTCTACCTCTACTTGCACGAACACTTACAGCAACGCCTTTATTTTCCAATAGCTCTCTAAAACTATTAACTCTGGATTGACTTGGTCGTTTAAAGTTCTCTTCTGCAATAGGGTTATAAGCTATCAAATTAACATGGCTCTGAAAGCCTTTCATCAAATTAGCTAGTTGCTCTGCATGAATATCTTTGTCATTCAATCCTCCAAGAAGGATATACTCAAAGCTTACTCGTCTACCAGTGAGCGCTATATATGTTTTACAATCTTTGAGTAATGAGTTGATTGGATAAGAACTAGCCGAAGGGATTATTAATTCACGCAACATCTGATTAGGTGCATGAAGACTGACTGCGAGGGTAAACTTAACCCTTCCCAAGCGCTCTTGAGCTCTTTTGGCTAAAGATGGAAGAGTATCTGGTATACCAACAGTGCTAACAGTTATTTTTCTTTGACCAATACCAATATCATTCGTGAGGCATTCAATAGAATCTAAGACATTACTTATATTGAGGAGGGGCTCGCCCATTCCCATGAAAACGACATGAGTGGGCCTCCTATTCATTGTTTCTCTAACACTAATTACCTGATCAACTATCTCATTCACATTAAGAGATCTATTAAGTCCCCCCTTCCCAGTCGCACAAAACTTACAGCCCATTGGACAGCCAATTTGACTGGAAACGCAAACAGTAAGTCTTTTATCTGTTGGTATTCCTACTGTTTCTATAATCTCACCATCATAAGTACCCATTAATAATTTTAATGTCTCATCTTCTGCTACAACTCTATTAATTTCATCAAGTCTTCCAACTTTTATTCCTTTATTTTCTAATGAAACTCGCCATTTCTTTGGAAGAACAGTTATTGATTCTAGCTTTTTTGCCCCTCTTTGATAAATCCATTCATGAATTTGCCTACCACGAAAAGCTTTTTCACCTTCCTGAAGGGCGAATTCTTCAAGATCTTCCGAACTTAAGCCAAGCAAGGATGAATTACTTGATAGTTGAGGAAGTTTTGTCACCAATTCATTAATCCATGTCCCAATTTAAATTCCAAAAGCACTAAAGCAATAAAACCAATCATTGCCCATCTACCATTAATACGTTCCGTATGAGTGTGAAAGCCATAGCGAGGTAATTTACGCTTGGGAACTACAGGAGGATCAATCATCGGTGGACTTTATCAGTGGAAGAATTAAATACTAGAAACTTTAAAAGAGTATTGTAGAAAAATTGATTTATTCATCCGAGAGTAAACCTTCTTCTTGCAAGCCCTCCAAAGCAGCAGGGTCTGGCATTTGGTCCTCAGGCAAATCATCGTCACCTGTTGGGCGAGCAAAAGCAGCAAAATTACTCGTTGTGGGATCAATTCCATGTCTACTTCTAGTTGCTTCTAAATCCTCTTCACTAGGATCATCCAAAACAGAAGTATTCTTCGCTACTGGGGAAGAAGGCATATCGACAGTATAGTCTGGTCTAAGGTTTTGTATCCTTCGATAACCTGCTGGATCTTCTGCCAGAATATCTGGGTGAGGGCCTGCTTCAGCATTTAACTCCTCAACAAAGCCACTAAAACCTGTCCCGGCAGGTATCAGACGGCCTATAATTACATTTTCTTTAAGCCCGCGAAGCCAATCAGACTTACCTTCAATAGCCGCTTCGGTAAGAACTCTAGTTGTTTCTTGGAATGAAGCAGCCGATATAAAGCTATCAGTATTTAGCGATGCCTTTGTAATACCAAGCAAAACAGGGGTGAACTCCGAGGGTGCGCCTCCTGTGATGGAGATAGCCTGATTAGTATCTTCAACCTGTCTAAGTTCTATCAATTCTCCTGGTAAGAATGTTGTATCTCCCGCATCTTCTATTCTGACTTTACTCGTCATCTGACGAACTATTACCTCAATATGTTTATCATCAATGGCAACTCCCTGAGATTTATAAACATTTTGCACTTCACTTACCATTCTATGCTGAAGCTTAGCTATTGCCTCCTGAGCTGCATCCATTAGAGGTTTTTTATCACGCAAGTCTGTAAAGAAACATTCCAACAGTTCATGAGGGTTAACTGGACCATCAGTCAAGAACTCACCAGCTACAACTTGTTGGCTATTTCTAACCATTACATTACGTCCTAAAAGAATTGGATATTCGGAAATTACATCATTGTCCTCAATAATAGATACAACTATAGAATCATCGTCATCGCCTTTCTTAATGTCTACTGTTCCTGATTTCTTACACAAAATAGCAGAATCTCTAGGCCTACGAGCTTCAAGCAATTCTTCAATCCTTGGTAAACCTTGCACAATATCTCCTGTTTTTTGTCTCTCAAAAACCAACAAAGCCAAGCCATCGCCTCTTTGAACCAAATCCCCATCACGAACATGAAGGACTGAGTCTGGTGAGACCATATAAGGTCTTCCAAGACGCAATTTAACTTTATTTCCATCAATATTCTCTATTTCCCCACAAGCACCTATTGTTTGATCTTTTGAAACGAAGTCTCCATCTACTACTCTTTGTCCGACTTTCACAAGAGTAGTTCCTTTAGATTCAATATTTATTGTATCTTCATCCCTTTCAACGATAAGACGACGAACTGGATCACCGTCAAGAGACTCGGGGAGTTGAACAATTCCTTCTTGCTTACATAAAATCTGAGTTGTCGCTACTACGTCTCCTGCAGAGATAATTTGAGCATTATCAATCTGTAATTCAGTATGTGTTGACCCATGACTTGAATCAGAGGTGGTGTCTCTTCTGACCAAAATACTTTCAAGGATAACTAATTTCAATTTATCTATACTCTTTGAATTCAAGTCTTTTATGACTTCCACGTCTACTGTCATCTGTGGGGTTGTATCAAATGTCTCAAGCATTAGTTGCGTTTTAAGCAACTCAATACCTTCAACAGATTTAATGAGCTCACCATCTTTAAAAGCAAGTCGTTGAGAGGCTTTTATTCCTAGTGATGGCCCTTTGGGTTGTTTAACATGCTCTAATTCAGGGAGTTGTGCTTGGTCAGGAATAGTAAATTCCTCCACCGGTCTCAATAGAAGACCTTTACCTTCTGGCGTTTCAACTGATTGAACCATTACCATCGAATCAGTTTTAATACCTTTTGCGATAGTTTCACCCGGATTAACTATTTGACCCTCACCTTCAAACCGATCAAGTGCTTTACTTTCTTTGCATAGTTTAAAGATACCGCCCCTAACAATAATTTCTCGAAGAATATCATTTTTCTGTGTAACGGTAACTATGCCAGCAGTTTGACTAAAAATATCTTTGACAACTTCTGTCCCTGCCTCTATCCATTGACGATCTTTAATCATCAACAATGAAATATCCTTATTGATTTCATGAGTTTCTTGTGGAATCCACAAAAGAGTGCCACCTTTACTAACTTCATAGCCATTCTTTGCAGAACGAGCTTTCTTAATTGTCAACCCAGGGGCATACTTAACAAGTCCGCCTGTTTCAGTTTTAAACCGATCATCTGCTAACTCAGCTATTACCTCATTATTTCCAATTTTACTTCCAGGAATAGTATTCAATCTGTAGCGAGTATCATCTTTTGCTTCAAGATGCCATATTTCACCTGAATGAGTCGACTCTTCTAGTAACTTAAAATCCTTTAAAGTCATAGACGTTGTTACTATTTGTACTTCTCTAGAGTCACCTATGGAGTCTCTAAGCCTTACTTCGCCTCCAAACTCACTCGCCTGGCTCGCTTCGGCTAAAACTTGTCCTTCAGTCACTGAAACATTCCCAGAGACAACTGGCATAGCATTTGGAGGTAAGTTATATACGTCTCCAGCCAGCACCCAAAGACGACCCAGTCGTTGAGCTTTAAGTGTTACATTACCTTGCCTATCCGTAACCTCTCTGGGTTGGATAATTGTTTCATACCTAACTTGTCCCGCTAAATCACAAATAACATCTTTAGTAGCTTTTTCAACACTTTTTTGCACAGTCCCACTCGCAATCTGAGCAACAGTCACATCTGTATCAATATCTTGATTATTGTCTACAAAAAGTAAAGAACCAATAGGTATATCAATTTTTTGAGGCTTGTCACCACTAGCAGGAATGATACTAAGGCTAAAGTCAACTTCAGCTTGTTGAGCTTCAACGCCATGAGGTGTTCTGTAGCCTCTCACTCGTGCCTTTGAACCAAATTCAACTTTCCCTGAAATAGTTGAGCGAACAACACCAGTCTCTGCTGTTGAAACCCCACCAGTATGAAAAGTCCTCATTGTTAACTGGGTACCTGGCTCACCAATAGATTGAGCAGCAACGATACCTACTGCTTCGCCTAAATCAACTATTTGATTATGCGCTAGCGCCCAACCATAGCATTTACGACAAACTGATCTAGTCGCCTCACAGGTAAGTGGAGATCGAACCCTGATACCTTGTATATGTGATTGTTCAAACTTCTCAGATAGCTGAGGATCAATGGGAACATCTCTTTCAGCTACAATTTCCTGGTCTGAGTTAACTACTTGTTCGGATGTCAAGCGTCCAACAAGCCTATTACCAAACTTTCCATCCTCGGCACTTATTAAAATTGACCTTGTCGTACCACAGTCCTCTTCTCTAACAATTACATCTTGAGCGACATCGACTAAGCGTCTAGTTAAATATCCAGAGTCAGCAGTTCTTAGAGCTGTATCAACAAGACCTTTACGAGCTCCATAAGAGGAGATTACATATTCAGTTACTGTTAGGCCCTCTCTGAAATTAGTTCGTATTGGTAAGTCAATGATCTCACCTTGTGGATTAGCCATTAACCCTCTCATTCCAACCAGCTGACGAACCTGAGACATGTTTCCTCTAGCCCCAGAATTAGCCATCATCCAAACTGAATTCAATGGATCGTTTTGATTGAAATTCTTTTTAACTGCATCTACTAATCTTTCATTTGTTTCTGTCCAAGTATCTATAACTTTTGTATGCCTCTCGACCTCAGTAATTTCCCCTAATCTATAGCACTCCTCAGTAGCCGTTATTAGTTCTTCTGCCTGACCAAGTAAATCTTGTTTAGCCTCTGGTACCTTTAAATCATCAACAGAAATTGATACTGCTGCCTGGGTAGCATATCTAAAACCAAGATCTTTCAAATTATCAGCCATAGCAGCAGTTGCAGCAGTTCCATGATGCTTAAATGCCCAGGCAACTAAATTTTTCAAACCTTTTTTATCAACTACTTTATTTCTGAAAGGTGGTGGGGTTTTAGAAAGTTTCGGAACAGCTTTCATTGCTGCTGCTTTCTTTGCTTTAGAACCTCTTTTGGCTTTTGATTTAGTGGAGGATTTACGAGTTTTAGGAGAGGAAGAAGTCATGAAAAACTATTCAAAAAAGGGTGGATTAGTTCTAAGAGTTATGAGGTGGCGGCTACAGCGTCAATAATTGTATGGTTCATTACGACTCGACCGACAGTAGTCAAGATGTAACGGCTGATTAAACTTCCATCTTCATCTAATCGGTCTCGACGATATGTCCATTCTTCAATACGAGTGCCATCTTTCAAAGTCTCGGACTTACGCGGTTTCTGCAGATCATCGTCATCCTCAATTTCACCAGAGAATCGAACCCAAACCCAATCATGTAAATCTATTCTTTTGTCTTCAAGAGCTTGTAAAACATCTTCAAGTGATGCATATGTATGTGCATGATCTCCAAACTTAGGCTGATTTGCTTGAGGCTGAATTGCGGTTAGGTAATAGGAGCCTAAAACCATATCTTGAGAGGGGGTAACAATTGGATCCCCAGTTGCGGGAGAGAGAATGTTATTACTTGCGAGCATTAACATTCTTGCTTCTGTTTGAGCCTCAATAGCTAAAGGTACATGAACAGCCATCTGATCTCCATCAAAATCAGCATTAAAAGCTGGGCATACCAATGGATGTAACTGTATAGCCCGACCCGCAACTAATTTAGGCTCAAAAGCTTGAATACCTAATCGGTGCAAAGTAGGTGCACGATTGAGAAGTATAGGATGACCATCTATGACTTCCTGTAATACCTGCATTACTTCATCGTCGGCTTTCTGTATTAATTTCTTTGCCGCTTTTATGTTATTTACAATATTCTGGCGAATCAATCTGTGAATTACAAAAGGTTGAAAAAGCTCTATTGCCATTTCCTTTGGCAGTCCACATTGATGCATTTTTAACTTGGGGCCAACGACTATTACTGAACGACCTGAATAATCAACTCTTTTCCCAAGCAAGTTCTGTCTAAATCTGCCTTGCTTACCCTCAATAATATCGCTTAATGATTTCAAGGCACGATTATTTGCACCAACAACAGTTCTTCCTCTTCTACCATTATCTATAAGTGCATCTACAGCCTCTTGTAACATCCTTTTTTCATTTCTAACTATTATCTCAGGGGCTAATATTTCCTGAAGACGAGCAAGACGGTTGTTCCTATTAATTACCCTTCTATATAAGTCATTTAAATCTGAAGTAGCGAATCTACCCCCGTCTAATTGAACCATAGGCCTCAAATCAGGAGGTATCACAGGTATGGCATCTAAAACCATCCACTCTGGGCTTGCACTTGTAGCAATAAAATTATCTATCACCCTTAGTCTTTTGATAAGCTTAGCCCTTTTTTGACCTTTGCTTGTTGCAATTTCTTCTCTCAATTGCTCAGCAACTTCTTTTAAATTTAAATCTTCAAGTAATTGCTTTAAGGCCTCGGCACCTATCCCAACAATGGGTTCATTCTCAATAGTTGAATCCTCAGCATAAATTTCGTCTTCAATCTCAAGCCATTCGTCCTCTGTTAATAACTGCTTATACTTAAGATCTTTACTATCTCCTATATCTAAAACAACATAACAATTAAAATAAACAATTTGCTCAACATCTCTCAGTGGCATGTCTAACAAAATAGCTACATAGCTTGGTATGCCTTTTAGATACCAAACATGTGATACGGGAGCAGCCAATTTAATAAATCCCATTCTATGCCGTCTTACCCGACTTTCGGTTACTTCAACACCACATCTTTCACAAACAATTCCACGATGTCTAACTCTCTTGTATTTCCCACAGTGACATTCCCAATCCTTAGATGGTCCGAAAATCTTTTCACAAAATAATCCATCCATCTCTGGCTTAAGTGTTCGATAATTTATTGTTTCAGGCTTGGTCACTTCCCCTACCACCTGGCCATTAGGTAAAGTTCTTTGCCCCCATTCCATTACTCTTTCAGGGGAAGCTAATTTGATTTTGACGTAATCAAAATGGTTTTCCGTACGTAGATTGCTATTAGTCATGAGAATTTAAGGTGTTTAGAAGTTTGTTTCGATCGAGTTAATTACTCCTCGTATTCTTTACCTAATGATTCATAGGTAGGTCTACTTGGCGTGCTTCTACGAGGATTAACATCTTGCATTAGATCAACCTCTTTCCCATCATCTGTGTAAACTCCAATATCTAATCCCAATGACTGAAGTTCTCTCATTAAAACTTTGAAAGATTCTGGAGTCCCAGGCCTTGGAATTGGTTTGCCTTTTACGATGGAATTAAGTGCCTCATTACGACCTTGCATGTCATCAGACTTTACAGTTAATAGTTCTTGCAAAGTATATGCAGCTCCATAAGCCTCGAGTGCCCATACTTCCATTTCTCCTAATCGCTGTCCACCTTGCTGAGCCTTTCCACCAAGAGGCTGTTGAGTAACTAAAGAATATGGACCTGTAGATCGAGCATGAATTTTATCGTCTACCAAATGGACAAGTTTCAAGAAATGGGCGTAGCCAACGGCAACCGGTTGATCAAACGGTTCGCCTGTTCGACCATCGGTAAGAAGTAACTTACCAGGGTCTTTAGGGTTATATACCCATGATTTACCTGGTTGCTTTGCCGCCTCTTTCAAATAGGCCTGAACAGTCTGGTTAGACATTTCCGGTCCATACATCTCATCAAAAGGGACAATTTTAACTCGACAATCCAAGTTAGATGCAGCCCAACCCATAAGGAGTTCAAAGACTTGTCCTACATTCATTCGACTTGGTACACCTAGTGGGTTAAGACATATATCTACAGGAGTTCCATCAGGTAAGTAAGGCATATCCTCTCTTGGCAATATTCTACTGATAATCCCTTTATTTCCATGCCTACCTGCCATTTTATCTCCAACTTGTATCTTTCTACGTTGCGCGACATAGACTCTGACAACCATATTTGCTCCAGGTGGTAATTCATCACCTTGTTCTCGTGTATAAATTCTGACATCAACCACTCTCCCTCTCTCAGTTGAAGGGACTCGAAGAGAGTTGTCTCTGACATCTCTTGCTTTTTCACCAAAAATAGCTCTTAAAAGTTTTTCCTCGGGCGGCTGATCTGATTCTCCTTTGGGGGTTACTTTACCAACAAGAATGTCTCCACTCTCAACAAAAGCTCCTATTCGAATAATCCCCATTTCATCCAAATTTCCAAGATTTTCTTCTGATACATTTGGGATTTCTCTTGTTATTTCTTCAGGACCTAACTTTGTTTGACGAGCTTCTATTTCATATTTTTCAATATGGACAGAAGTATATAGATCATCTTTAACTAACCTTTCGCTAACTAGAATTGCATCTTCATAGTTGTATCCCTCCCATGGCATGTAAGCAATTAATACATTTTGACCAAGAGCTATTTCCCCTCCCTCACAGGCTGAACCATCAGCTAAAACTTGTCCCACTATTACTGGGTCACCATTGAAAACTATAGGCCTATGGTTTAAACAAGTATCTTGATTAGATCTCTGATATTTTTGCAAGTAATGCGCATGGTCATTCCCTTCCTCATCAGTAACAACAATTGCATTTGCATCGACGTAAGTCACTGTTCCATTTACTTTTGAAATAGGAACCATGCCAGAGTCTCTAGCAACTTGAGTCTCTAAACCAGTTCCTACTAATGGTCTTTCTGGACGCAAAAGAGGAACTGCTTGTCTTTGCATATTTGAACCCATCAAAGCTCTATTAGCATCATCGTGTTCCAAAAATGGAATTAACGATGCAGCTACTGAAATAACCTGAACTGGTGATAGTTGGACATAATCAACTTGTTCAGGAGAAACAGTTTCAAAATCTTGTCGATATCTAACGGGAACAAGTTCTGCCAATATTTTTCCTGATTCGTCTGTTGCTACATCACCAGGAGCGACCCTACACTCATCCTCTAAATCTGCGGACAGATAAATAGGATCTCCTTCTTTAATTAATCTTCCATTTTCCACCTTCCAAAATGGCGTCTCAATAAAACCATATTCATTAACTCGAGCATGAGTTGCTAATGAATTAATTAGGCCTGCATTTGGCCCTTCAGGAGTTTCAATAGGACAAAGTCTTCCATAATGAGAAGGATGAATATCCCTAACTGCGAAACCAGCTCTTTCACGAGTTAAACCTCCTGGTCCCAAAGCAGATATACGTCTTTTATGAGTTAATTCCGCTAATGGATTGGTTTGATCCATAAATTGACTTAATTGACTTGAACCAAAAAATTCTTTTATTGCTGCAACTAAAGGTTTTGGATTGACGAGCTGCGCTGGAGTGAGTGAATCTGTTTCCCCAACTGTCATTCTCTCCTTAATTATCCTTTCAAGCCTATTCAAGCCAACTCGAACTTGATTTTGTAAAAGTTCACCTACTGACCTGACTCTCCTATTACCTAAATGATCAATATCATCCAAAGTTGCTCCACCAACATCTAATTCTAAATTAATTAAATAATCTAAAGTTGATAGAACATCTTCGTTCGTCAATGTTCTTACATTATCAGGAATCGTTAGGCGTAATTTTTTATTTATTTTATATCTACCAACTCTACCTAAGTCATATCGTTTTGGATCAAAAAATCGTGTTTGAAGCAGCTGTTGCCCACCACTTACTGACGGAGGCTCACCTGGTCTTAGCTTTTTATAAAGCTCTAACAAAGCTTGATCTTCCGAACTTATACCTTCTTCATTTGCTGCATCAATCGACTTTTTGTAAAACTCAGGATGTCGTAACTTATCTATAACATCATTATCTGATAAACCCATTGCCCTCATTAAGACATGAGCATTGATTTTTCGTGTTTTATCTACACGAACATGCAGTAAATCGTTTTTATCAGTTTCAAACTTTAACCATGCTCCGCGATTAGGAATAACGCTTGCATTGTAAGTTCGTCTACCATTTTTATCTTGCTCATCTTTAAAATAAACTCCTGGACTTCGAACTATTTGATTTACTATTACTCTCTCAGCACCATTAATTATAAAAGTTCCACGTTCAGTCATTAAAGGTAGTTCACCTATAAAAACTTCTTGTTCTTTTATCTCTCCGGTTTCTTTATTAACTAAACGACAAGTGACATACATTTGAGAAGCAAAAGTTGCATCTCTTCTTTTAGCTTCTTCTACATCATGCCTAGGACGCTTAAGCCTGTATTCTGCTCCAATAAAATGTAATTCAAGTTTTCCTGTATAGTCAGTAATGGGAGAAAAATTGTCTAATTCTTCTATCAAGCCTTTATCCAAAAACCACTTAAAACTTGATCTTTGCACCTCAACCAGATCAGGCAGATATGTAGCTGCTTTGGCTACCTGAATCGCGCTTCTGCTCATTCGAGAACCTGCGTTTAATATTTAGAGGACGGGATTAATGTCTTGTTCTTTAGGTCAAAAATGATCTTTACTAAGAAAAAAAAAACAAAAATCAATCTCCTAAAAGACTGAGATTTGGAACTGAATTTACTTAATCAACGAACAAACTGACTCAAAAGGTAAGCAAAACCTTAAAGGTTTAAGCGGAGATACCGCGCAAATGCAAGACAATAAATAACTTTACACTCAAATCAGAGAATTAACTAGTGGGAATCATGATATTTAAGGCAACGCAAACAATTCCCTTGCATTTTGAGTGGTTTGTTCTGCAATTTCATAAAAGCTTTCACCTCTAATATCTGAAATTTTATCTACCACGTGCTTTACAAAAGAAGGTTCATTCCTTTTTCCTCTATGAGGAACGGGCGACAGGAAAGGACTATCAGTTTCTACTAGAAGTCTACTTTGCGGAACTTCTTTGGCGCATTCATGGATATCAGTTGCGTTCTTGAAAGTGACATTTCCACTGAAGCTAATGTAAAAACCAAGATCAAGGAACTCTCTCATCTCTTTGACATTGCCGCTCCAGCAATGCATAACACCCTTTGGACAGCAATCAGATTCTGAAAGATTAGAAAAAACTTCTAACATTTCTTTTGCGGCATCTCTGCAATGAACGATGACTGGCAAGTTCAATTCAAAAGCCAAGTTTAATTGCGGCATTAAGATTGAAAGCTGCTCATTCAAGTTCTCTGCTTTGAAAAGATCAAGTCCTAGTTCTCCTATCGCAACAACTCGACTGTCATCAAGAGCTGCCTTTTTTAAAACACTTACAGTTTTAGGTCCCCAATGGTGTGCATCCAATGGATGTACACCTACTGAATATCTCATCTCATGAAATTGATCAGCAAGTGACTTAATGGCAGGGATTTCAGAAGGTTCTACGCAAGCATGCAATAAAGCTTTAACGCCTTGTGATCGCCATCTTTCTGCAACTTTCTCTCTATCTTCATTAAAGTTAGAGAAAACAATATGACAGTGACTATCAATTATTGAACTTTTGGGATCGCTCAAGATGGAAAATAAAATGTTCTTTCAATATTAAATTTATTTTTTATCAAACACCATCTTTCAAAACTTTCTTAAGCGCAAGGCTTAGTCTGGATTTCTGATTGGCTCCTGTGTTTTTATGCAAAACCCCTTTTTTAACTGCTTTATCAATTTTACTAAAGGCTAAATTAAATGTTTTTTGAAGATCTTCTTTGGATTCATCACCAGGTTCTTTTTCAAATATTCCACAGGCTACAAAGCATCGCTTCATTAAAGTGCGAACTGTAGATTTGTAATTTTTGTTTTCAAGGCGGTTGCGTTCCGCAATTTGAATTCGCTTTTTAGCTGAGTTGGTATTTGCCACGGAGGCTTTGTTTTTAGTCTTATGTTAATCCACACTACCTCAAGACCATGAAGAAGATCTACATAAATCAAAATTAAGGCATAAGATAATCAAATTGAACCAATAGCCAAAAGTTCATGACGCAAATAATTAATAAAAATGAGGTTCAAGAAACCCCTTCAAAAAAATTGACCATATCAACGGCAAATAATATTGATCAGGCTCAAATTGAGCTCAAGAAAATTACTAATAGAACATCTGGAACTGTTCAAGATCAAGCTATAAGGGTAGTTGAAGATATTCTTAAAAACGTAAGTGATAGAGGGGATCAAGCTCTTAGAGAATACACTTCTCGGTTTGATGGATTTCTAGCAGAAAAATTTCAAGTTCCATCAGATTTAATAGTGAAAGCTTGGGAAGAGACTTCAAAGGAGTTACAAGATTCACTTTTATTAGCCAAAAAAAGAATTGAAAAATTTCATAGTCTTCAGGTACCAAAAAATATCACTTATACCGGACCTCATGGAGAATCACTTGGACGAAGGTGGAGTCCTGTTGAAAAAGCGGGAATATATATTCCTGGAGGAAGAGCCGCCTATCCAAGCACAGTTTTAATGAATGCTATCCCTGCTTATGTTGCCGGAGTCAATCAAACGATCATGGTTTCTCCAGCCAACTCTCAAGGGAAGTTAAATAAAACTGTATTAGCTGCAGCACACATAACAGGTATCAATAAAGTTTTTCGTATTGGAGGCGCTCAAGCAATTGGCGCGCTTGCTAGTGGAACTGAATCAATTCCCAAAGTAGATGTAATTACTGGACCTGGAAATATTTATGTAACTTTGGCAAAGAAAAAAGTTTATGGAAAGGTAGGAATTGATTCTTTAGCTGGTCCAAGTGAAATCCTAATAATCGCTGATCAATCAGCAAAACTGGAACATGTTGCATCAGATATGTTGGCTCAATCCGAGCATGATCCTTTAGCTTCCGCAATACTAATAACCACTAATAAAGAATTAGCTAAAAAATTACCAGCAGAAATTGAACGTCAATTAATTAATCATCCAAGATTGGAAATATGTCAAGAATCAATCTCTAACTGGGGCTTAATAGTTCTTTGTGATGATTTAGAAACTTGTGCAAAATTAAGTGATACTTTTGCTCCAGAACATCTTGAATTACTCGTAGAGGATCCAAAAGAATTTTCAAAAAACATCAAGAATGCTGGGGCAATATTTATGGGGCCATGGAGCCCAGAGGCTATTGGAGATTATCTTGGGGGGCCTAATCACACTCTTCCTACTTCTGGGACTGCAAGATTTGCTGGTGCTCTTGGAGTTGAAACTTTTATGAAAAATACTTCAATTATAGATTTTTCAAAAGAAGCCTTTAATGAGACTAAAAATGCAGTGGTACATCTAGCCAATAGCGAAGGGTTGCACAGTCACGCAGAATCAATACGAATAAGAGATTCTAAATCTTTTTAAGTGTTTCAACAGTTACTACGTCATTTTCTACTTTTCCAACTAAAACTTCATCTGTAAGGTTTACAAAAAGTCCATTTTCAAGCACCCCTGGAATGTTGTTGATTTGACTCTCCAACAATTCAGGTTGGTCGATACCATTTCTAAAAGTTAAATCAAGCACCAAGTTTCCCTGATCAGTAACTATTGGTCCAGCCTTTTTCTGCGCCATTCTTAGATGTCCTTCTCCTCCAAGATTTCTTAATGTTTTTTGTACTTGCTGCCAAGCTGAAGGAAGAACTTCTACTGGTAATTTGAAATCAAGGTTCAATTTCTCAACAAGTTTTGTTGAGTCAACCACTACTATAAATTTTTTAGCCAAAGCAGCAACAAGTTTTTCTTGAACGTGACAAGCTCCTCCTCCTTTAATTAATTGAAATTTGGGATTAACTTCATCTGCACCATCAATTGCAAGATCAATTTCTGAAACTGAAGAAAAAGATTTAAGTGGTATCCCTAATTCAGATGCAAGAACTTCACCCTGAAAAGAGGTGGTAACTCCAACAACATCTTTGATTTCTCCTGATTTTATTTTTAGAGCAAGAGCTTCAATCATCAAAGCGGCAGTAGATCCAGAACCAAGACCAAGAATCATCCCGTTTTGAATTTGGTCTAATGCAGCCTTAGCAACTGCTTGTTTCATTTGATTTTGAAGATCCATTTAGTCGTACCTTTTCAAAAGACAGTAGCAAGATTTTTAGCTAATTCCTGGTAATGCAGCGGGTCTAATAGAAAGATTAATCTCTTTATTGTTTCTAAGGACTTCTAATTCAAAAGGCTTTCCTATTTGAGCATTCTCAACCTGCATAAGTAAAGACTTAGGGTCATTGATTTCATTCCCCTCTGCATTAATTACAAGATCACCCCGTCGTAATCCTCCCTCCTCTGCTGGACTTTCAGGGATAACAGATTGAACAAGTGCGCCCGATCTTTCAGGCAACAAAATCAATGCATTTGGGTCTTGATTATGCTCTTTAGCTATTCGCTCATTCAATAGAACCAATTGAGCGCCTAGGTAAGGATGAATAACCTCACCATTAGCTAGTAATTGTTCGGTTACTTTTGAAGCAAGATTGATTGGGATTGCAAATCCAAGCCCCGCGCCTGGACCTGATCTGACCAAAGTATTTATTCCAATAACTTCTCCATTTGAATTTATCAATGGTCCCCCTGAATTCCCTGGATTAATTGCTGCGTCGGTTTGAATTAAATCCAATCTCTTGTCGGAAAAACCAAGAGTATTAATGTCCCTGTGAAGACTGCTCACAATACCCAATGTGACAGTGCTTTCAAGACCATAAGGAGTACCCAGAGCAATTGCCCAGTCACCAACTTGAATATCTTCTGAATCACCCAATTTAGCGCTTTCTAAGCCAGGGAATTCTTTGAATTTCACCAAAGCCAAGTCAGTAACCTCATCGGTTCCAACAACTTTTCCATCCACTTGATTACCATTTTGAAGAGTAATTATCACACGATTAACTCTTTCCACCACATGAGCGTTGGTGAGAACTAATCCAGAACTATCAATAATCACCCCAGAACCTTGCCCCCTCTCTTTTTTTGGTAAAGTCCCCAAATCACCCAAAAGATCTCTTAACAAGGGGTCTAATAAATCAGATTCAAACGCATCAGTTTGAAGTTCTCTTTCAATATCAATCCGAACTACCGATGGTGAAACCTTACTAGCAACATTGGCAACAAAACTATGCGATTCACTTACTTGAAAATCTTCCAAAGCAAATACACATAATGGTTTAAACAAAAAGCAAAAAAGAATTGTGGAAAGAAAAAATATATGACTAAATCTCCTTATGATTTCTAACTTTTTGAAGCTCAGCATAACTAGTCAAAAACTTATGGAAACAATAAAGTAGATGAATGCAAAATAAGCAGAACTAGATTTTAGAGGTAACCGAAACCATTATCTAGTACTATTTAAATGCCTGACGGTACCTCTTTGAATAGGGGCGGGTCAAAACTTAAACCGCTCGGGCTTCCTGCCCGACTATGACACTGTCTTTTGTCTAATCAAACCGTTACGGAATTGAAAGTTCTTACAGCAAAGTCAGCCACTAATTATGGCTTTGATGTAACGGATTTCAAGATGTTCACTCATCTAAATCCCTTGTCAATTCAAGTAAATATCCGACATAAAGATCCTAATAAGAAAGTCACCATTGATGACTGTTCCAGCCTCAATCAATATATTGATGAAGCTATTCAAAGTTCTTCAATCCTTGATCAACCTTTCGCTCTAGAAATCAGTAGCGAGGGAGTTGGTGAAATTTTAGCTGATGATAAAGATTTTCAAGTTTTTAAAGGTTTCCCAATTGAAGTTACTTATCAGGATTTAAAAAAAATTGAACAACAAACGAATGGTTTGCTTCTAAAAAGGACACAAAATGATTTACAAATAAATCAAAAAGGGAAAACACACCGAATACCAGTCGAAGACATTATTGAAGTCCGACTTACAACACCTTCTGGTTAAAATCTAGATATTACCTATCTAGCCCAATCATTCACAACTTTATATCCCATCATCGATGGCTCTTGTTCTACTCCCAGGTTTAAACAACTTAATTGAAGACATAAGTGAGGAAAAAAAACTTCCATCACAAATTGTCGAAGTTGCTTTAAGAGAAGCACTTCTTAAAGGTTATGAACGATATAGAAGAACCCTATACTTGGGTATCAGCGAAGATCCTTTTGAAGAAGATTATTTCAGTAACTTTGATGTTGGGTTGGATTTAGAAGATGAAGGCTATAGGGTTTTAGCCAGTAAAATAATAGTTGAAGAAGTTGAGAGTGATGATCATCAAATATCAATAGCTGAGGTGATGCAAGTTGCTGATGATGCTCAAGTTGGAGATACCGTTGTCCTAGACGTGACTCCAGAGAAAGAAGATTTCGGAAGAATGGCTGCAGCTACAACCAAGCAAGTTTTAGCCCAAAAATTGAGAGATCAGCAAAGGAGAATGATTCAAGAGGAATTTGCTGATCTAGAAGATCCTGTCCTAACTGCCAGGGTCATAAGATTTGAAAGGCAATCAGTAATTATGGCAGTAAGTTCTGGTCTTGGTAGACCAGAAGTAGAAGCAGAGCTTCCAAGACGAGATCAATTGCCAAATGATAATTATCGAGCAAACGCAACTTTTAAAGTATTCCTCAAAGAAGTTAGTGAGATCCCGAGGAGAGGGCCTCAACTTTTTGTTAGCAGGTCAAATGCAGGTCTGGTTGTCTATTTATTTGAAAATGAAGTTCCTGAAATTCAAGAAGGTTCAGTACGAATTGTTGCTGTTGCTCGCGAAGCAAATCCACCTTCAAGAGCAGTAGGTCCTAGAACAAAAGTAGCTGTTGATAGTATTGAAAGAGAGGTCGACCCTGTTGGAGCATGTATTGGTGCCAGAGGATCTAGAATTCAACAAGTTGTAAATGAACTTCGTGGAGAAAAAATAGATGTAATTCGTTGGTCTTCTGACCCTGTTCAATACATCTGTAACTCATTAAGTCCTGCAAGGGTTGAAGTAGTAAGACTTGTAGATCCAGAAGGTCAGCATGCCCATGTACTAGTTCCCCCAGATCAACTTAGCCTTGCCATTGGCAGAGAAGGGCAAAATGTAAGACTTGCGGCAAGGCTTACAGGATGGAAAATAGATATCAAAAATTCACAAGAATACGATCAAGCCACTGAAGATTCAGAGGTTGCAGAATTAATTTCTCAAAGGGAAGAAGAAGAATCTCTACAGAGAGATGCTGAGCAGAGATTAGAGGCAGAACAAGCAGCTAGAGCTGAAGAAGATGCAAGGTTACGAGAACTTTATCCATTACCAGAGGACGAAGAAGACTTTCAAGAGGAGCAATTATCAGATCTCGACAATGATGGAACTGAATCTGAAGCTGCATCTTCTGAGAATGATTCAAGCATTGATTCTGAGGGAACAGAGACTGAAGCTGATGAAAGTAATTTTCAAGAAGCAAACGAAGATGTGGATATAGACGCAGATAAAATAATTTCACAAGAGGAAGGAACCCGGTGAGTCAAACCCCCATTCTGCGTAGATGTGTAGCTTGCAAAAAAATTCTTGATCGCAAGTTTCTTTTAAAAGTTACTAGAGATTTTCAGAATGGAGTGGTTCTCTCAGGAGGGATGGGAAGATCAGCCTATCTCTGTCCAACTGATTCATGTTTTGAAGAAGCTTTGAAGCGTAAACGATTACAAAAAGCTTTGAGATGTGATATACACTCAAGCGTTTTCAATATGCTCCAAAAACAACTTAATACCTGCATTGATTCAGATACTGAGGCATGATGTTTATTAAGAGAACTCAATCAACTCAAAACCAAATCTAAAGTTCAAGCACAACATTAATGACCAGCAGCGGCAAAATCAGAATTTATGAATTGTCCAAGGACTTAAGCCTTGACAATAAAGATGTGCTAGACGCAGCTCGAAAACTTGCAATAGCAGCAAAGAGCCATAGCAGTTCTATAAGCAGTCTTGAGGCAAATCGAATCAAAGATTTTCTTAAAAAAAGTAATAACGACAAAACTGAAAGTAGACCAAGTAAAAAATTAGAAAAAGAAATTCTTTCCGTTAAAAAAAGTCCCGTCAAAACTCCAAAGAATCAGAAAGCTGAAGGTAAGCAAAATTCTCCTGAACCATCAGTTCTTTCAAAAGCAAAGTTAAATGTTCCGTTAAAACCAAGTCAAGATTCAGTTAGAACTCAAGAATCCACACAATCCCAGAACCCAAAAACTTTAAAAAACAAATTTCCAGCACAGCAACAAAAAATAACAGCACCTTTTAAACCAAACAAACCATTACCTCCTAAGCCAAGACAAGAAGTAAAAGCAACTATTTCTAAGCCTCTAACTCAATCTGATAGGAACATTCCCCTTCCAGAACTCAAGAAAGATAAAAACAACATAAATCAAACCAGAAGTTCTGAATCAGCTGAAAATCAAAATATTCAAACACAACAAACTTTTCGTCAAGAACCTAAGAGACCATTGGCTCCGCCAAGCAGGCCAAAAATAAATATTCAAGATAAAACAAAATTACAACCTGACAACCAAAAGACTAAAGCAAGAATTAATCAAGGTAATGTTGCTCCTCAGAAAGTTGGCCCTGGAAATTTACAAAGGATCAAAAGTCAAAACAAACAAATTTCGTCTTCAAGAAAACCACAGCCTCCAACAAAAGGAAATACTCTTGAACTCGTTGGTGCTCCAATACGAAGAGAAAAACCTATAAATAAAACTCAGACTAACGAAGCAAGAAACAAACCATTAATGCCATCGAGGCCTGGAGCGCCAAAACCACCAGTCTCTCTCAATCGTCAAGGATTATCAAATCGACCAGGTTCTAATAACAGAGTAGGTGGAGGTGGGCCAACTCGTCCTATTTCACAAAATAGGCAAGGTCCTAATAGAGGTGGAGTAGGCAATCGACCTATGCAAGGTCAAAATCGTGCAGGGTCTAATAATCGAGCTGGAGGGCCGGTTCGTTCTGGATCTTCGAATCGAGGAGGGTTGCAAAATAGACCTGGAGTTCATAACAGGGCACCTGGTGGTCCAAACCGTTCTAATAATCGTCCAGGTGTTCCATCTGGCATGAGAAAGCCAGTTGCACCTAGTGAATTGATGCAACTGCAGAAGCCACAAGCCAGACCAAATGCTCCTCAAAGGAAATCTGATTCTCCAACTAGTCCTAGACCGAAACGAGAAAACTCAACTGGAGCAAGGCCACCAGTCAATAGGCCAACTCCAGCGGCTCCTAAGAAGCCAGCGCACAGGCCAGGTGGTACCGCCGCTCCTCCAAGGAGAACAGGCAGACCTGATTGGGATGACAGTGCAAAACTTGATGCCTTAAGGAACAAATCGCCTCAAAAACAGCGCCAAAAAGTTCACATTATTGGAGAAAATGATGATGCTCTAACTGCTGAGACAAGTGGATTTGCAGGAGAACAACAAGCAGTCGTTCTCTCTGCGAGCTTGGCTCGACCATCGAAGC
Organism: Prochlorococcus sp. AG-402-C09; assembly: GCA_003279565.1. GTDB lineage: Bacteria > Cyanobacteriota > Cyanobacteriia > PCC-6307 > Cyanobiaceae > Prochlorococcus_B. The sequence continues at coordinate 21,872 of QCHN01000002.1, read as the reverse complement.
CTAAATCTGGCAAAAGGAACAATGGGAAACCTTTAACTGCTCTTAAAAAACGTAAAAAAGAAACAACCCGTCAAAGGCAACGAAGACGTGCAATGGAATTAAGAGCCGCTAGGGAAGCAAAACTTGTAAGACCTGAAATGATTGTTGTTCCAGAAGACAATCTCACAGTTCAAGAGCTTGCTGATATGTTGAGTGTTGAAAGTTCCGAAATCATTAAATCATTATTTTTTAAAGGAATTACTGCCACTGTCACCCAATCACTAGATCTAGCCACAATAGAGACAGTCGCTGAGGAATTCGGCGTACCTGTTCTTCAAGATGATGTTGAAGAGGCTGCTAAGAAGACAGTTGAAATGATTGAGGAGGGAGATTTAAAACACCTCATAAGAAGGCCACCAGTCGTTACCGTGATGGGGCATGTAGATCATGGAAAGACATCTTTACTAGACGCTATTAGAAAAGCAAGGGTTGCCGCAGGAGAAGCTGGAGGAATAACTCAACACATAGGTGCTTATCAAATTGAGACTGAACATGATGGATCAACAAAAAAACTAACTTTTCTTGACACTCCTGGACATGAAGCTTTCACAGCCATGAGAGCTAGAGGTACCAGAGTTACAGATGTGGCGATTTTGGTAGTCGCAGCTGATGATGGAGTTAGGCCTCAAACCCTTGAAGCTATCAGCCATGCAAGAGCCGCAAAAGTTCCGATTGTCGTGGCAATAAATAAAATTGATAAAGAAGGATCTTCGCCCGACCGAGTAAAACAAGAACTATCAGAGCAGGATTTATTGTCAGAAGAGTGGGGTGGAGATGTAGTAATGGTTCCAGTAAGTGCCATTAAAGGTGAAAACATAGATAAACTTTTAGAAATGGTTTTGCTCGTAACTGAAGTAGAAGATTTACAAGCGAACCCAGACAGATTGGCAAAAGGCACAGTTATAGAAGCCCACTTAGACAAAGCTAAAGGGCCTGTAGCAACATTACTAGTTCAAAACGGCACCCTTAAGTCAGGAGATGTTGTAGCAGCTGGACCAGTGCTTGGCAAAGTGAGAGCAATGGTAGATGAGAATGGATCCAGGATCAAAGAAGCAGGTCCATCTTGTCCAGTTGAAGCTCTTGGATTCAGTGAGGTTCCAACAGCTGGTGATGAGTTCGAGGTTTATCCAGATGAAAAGGCAGCAAGAGCAGTTGTTGGAGAACGCGCCACAGATGCTCGTGCCGCAAGACTTGCTCAGCAAATGGCTTCAAGACGAGTATCGCTATCTTCAATGTCTGGCCAAGCAAGTGAAGGTGAACTTAAGGAATTAAACATTATCCTCAAAGCAGATGTTCAAGGAAGTTTAGAAGCAATACTTGGTTCTCTAGAACAGCTTCCTAAAGACGAAGTCCAAGTCAGAGTTTTGCTATCAGCTCCAGGTGAAATTACTGAGACTGATGTTGACTTAGCAGCGGCTTCTGGTGCAGTCATAGTTGGATTCAACACTTCTATGGCATCGGGTGCCAAACGCGCAGCTGACGCAAATGGTGTTGATGTAAGGGATTACGAGGTTATTTATAAACTATTAGAAGATATCCAATTAGCTATGGAGGGTCTTCTAGAACCAGAAATGATAGAGGAAGCTCTAGGAGTGGCTGAGGTTAGAGCAATATTCTCAATTGGCAAAAGTGCCGTTGCTGGTTGCTATGTAACAACTGGAAAAATACAACGTAATTGCAGGGCCAGAGTCAAAAGAGGAAAGCAAATCGTTTTTGAGGGTGATCTAGATTCACTGAAAAGGAATAAAGATGATGTCAAAGATGTATCAACAGGTTTCGAATGTGGAATAGGTTGCGATCGCTTTGCGAACTGGGAAGAAGGAGATCAAATCGAAGCTTTCAAGCTAGTAACTCAAAGAAGAAAATTAACAAATTAGTCTAGCTTATTATTTAGAACCACAACCTGACTAGATAATTTAAAAAACCAGAGAACTAATTTCAGCCCTCTTTACTCCTATCTTTAAACAACAAAAAGGCAAGAATTGCCAATGCTGAGGATTGGATTGCAAGATCATTGATAGATACAGTATCTCCCGCAATAATATTCGTAAGCATAATAAATAAGCCCAGGGCTGCTGACCCAAAGAGAGCCACCCAAATAACTCTCCTCAATCCCCGATAAGGATTTTTAGTCTCCTTCAAGAGTCGAGCTCTTAAATTGGGATCCAAATTGGATTCAGGCTTATTAGAATTGCTCAAAAACAAAAATAAAGTTAATAACTTTATTCTAGTGCCGGTGTAGCTCAGGGGTAGAGCAACTGATTCGTAACCAGTAGGTCGGTGGTTCAATTCCACTCATCGGCATAATCAAGCCCTTAAGATCCAATGAAAAATAACAACAGTTATTATTGCTAACTAATTACAAGCCAATCCATTGGGTTGCTGTTTAACAAGCTCAAAGAATTCTTGTTTTAAGCTTGGATCATGTCTAAAATCGCCTCTAACTATTGAATTAATCATACTTGTATTAGGTTCTTTAACTCCTCGCCAACACATACAAAAATGTTTAGCTTTAACAAGAATTGCTAACCCTTTAGGCTCACATAATCGTTCAATTTCATCAGCAAGAATCATCACCGCTTCTTCTTGTATATGTGGTCTCGAAAACACCCAATCAGCCACTCGAGCAAACTTTGATATTCCAATAACTTTATCTCCGGGTTTAATTCCAATCCAGCAGTCACCGATAATTGGTACTAGATGATGAGAACAAGCAGAGCGAACACTTATTGGTCCTAAAGTATATATTTCATCTAAATTCCTAGCATTAGGAAAATCTGTAACGTTAGGTTGTTTGTGATATCTACCTTTGAAAACTTCGTTTAAGTACATTCTTGCAACTCTTTTCGCTGTATCTTGAGAGTTGTGATCATTATCTATGTCAATTAATAATGACTTAAGTAATTCTTTTACTCGCATCTCAACTTCTTCTTGAAGAGTTTCAAGTTCCCCTGGGAAAATGTAATCAGAGATATTATCGTTAGCGTGAAATCTTTCACCCTCTGATTTCAAACGATGACGAATTATTTCTGAAGTTAGTTGAAAAGATATTTTTTCTTTAACACCTTGCTCTGTCGAATTAGAAGTCATAATTTGTATATGAAAAAATTAAAAAGCAGTCTTAACTAAATCAATAACCAAGAGACCCTAACACAATGGGTGCTCATTAGTTGGGAATAAAGGTTGGGTAACTACTCTAAAAAGAAGCAAGATGCTATCTCAAAATCATTGGGACTATTGATTTCTTACAAGATCAAATTGATAAACTAGACTTTTTTAAAGATCCAGCGCTACAACAACTTTATCTGAATTTGTCAAAACAGTTTATTGAAAATTCAAGTTGTTAATAAAAATCCAAAACAATGGATTACACTATAACCTAGCAGAACTAGACAAACCTAGAAAGTGTGTAATCTCAGCTCAATTGTTTCGACTTTGGTTCTTTCTCTATCGTTTTATTTAGTTGGTTGTGCAAATAATTCTCAGACAAGTGGAAAACAAGCAGTCTTTTCGACCAAAGCAGAAGCAGAGAAAGCAGCTATGGATTTCAATTGCACCGGAGCTCATAAAATGGGTGAGCTATGGATGCCTTGTAAAACTCATGCTGCTAATGAAGAGGAAAGAAATAATGATGAGCATCACCATCATCACTGAATATTATTAAATAATGAAAAATTCAAATAGTACCGATCAGAAAAATCCCCAAGGGCATTCACATTGTGGAAGCAAACCAAAAATAATTGCATTTGGAATAGCACCATTTGGATTAATTTCCATTGGGATTGTTCCCATGGGGATTATTAGTATTGGGATTGTTCCCATGGGTGTCGTTTCTATTGGTTCTGTAGCCATGGGAGTAGTGAATGCATCCATAGTCGGGATGGGAATATTTTCTGCAGGTATAACGACCATGGGACTAAAGGTATGGAGTCCAGGAAATAATGCTTATCAAGAATTAATCAATCGTTCTAATTCTCCGTCTCAAAAAAACTTATATGCATTTCCAACTAAAACTCAGGCAGAGATCGAAGCCAACAATTTAGGTTGCATTGGTGTACATAAGATGGGCAAATTATGGATGCCTTGTGCAAGCCATATCAATCCAAACTAATATTAAAGTTATTAAAGAATTTAAAGTTGCTGTATAAGCGTCTTGGCAATATATGTACAAAAAAGTCAAATACATCTCCCTATTTTTATAAAAACTTAGGCTTTAATTAACTTTCAAAAAGTGATATGAATTAATCTAAGAATATATTTCTTTGACTAGTATTGAACCCTTTTCGCAAATTTGTTTCTCTGAAGGGAACTTTTTATCGGAACAACAACATTCTCCCCTCTGTGAATTGTTTATCCAATTAATTAATCCTGTTCGGATTGGTTGAGGACATACTTGTCCTTCTTTAAGGTAATTGATTTCTTCACTTGTTAAAGGATCAGCATGTTCAATAAAAAGAGACTCTTTAAGCCTAAAAGAACATGTATCACTCCATTGATCAAAACAATTTATATGGTTTATGAAATCATGCCATGCTTCTTTTTTTGATCTATATCCCTTCCTTATTAGCTCTTTTCTGAAAATAGCTTTGATGAATTCATTAAAATTCTGTAATTCATTAGACGTGAAAAGTGATTTACTTTGGCTTTCATAATCAGGACAGTCAAGTTTCTTTTCTATTGATTGAAGCCTTTTTTCAATCATTTGAAATCGAGAATCTAGTGTTTCAACAGGAAGATTCTTTACTTGATTAACAAAACAATCAGAGACATAACTAACCAACGACTTTCCAGAAACCCTTGCACTCTCTTTAATCTTTTCTAAAAGTTTTGGGTCAATACTTACATTGAGTTGCGTTCTCTTCATGATTAGATCAAAAAAGGACGAATTTAGAAATCAGTTCTAACTTTATTAAAACTAAAATAAAATCGTTAATTTTTTCAAAATTCTTGATCTAATTCCATCTAAACATAGTCTTCTTTAGGAAAAAAATAAAAATCAAGGAAATTTTTGAATTAAATCTAATTACTTCTTGGAAGCAAGATCAATGAAATCACACAAAGAACACTAATAAGAGGCCCTGGAGGCAAATTCATAAACATAGAAATTGAAAAACCAATGATCGATAAAATCAATCCAAATATGGAAGATCGAACCATAGCAACCCATAGAGATCTAGCCTTCTGTAAACCCAACAAAGTTGGAGTTGAAAGTAGCGCAATCACGAGGATGACTCCGACTGCAGACATTGAGCTCACAATGACAAGTGCAGTGGTAAATCCCAGAGCTAGATTCAAAAAAGAGACATTAACTCCACTTGAAGCAGCTCCTTCTGGGTCCAAACCAATATGAACAAGCTTGTCGTAACCAAAAAGCATTAGGCAAATGAAAGCCGAAAACGCAATCAAAGTTCTTAATAAATCGCTCAAATTTGCAGTTAATAAATCTCCAAACAAAACAGCTTCTAAATCAATCCTGATTCCAAGTAGAGGTATAAGCAAAACACCAAGTCCCATCGAACCAGCAAGAATTGTATTCATTACAGCTTCATAATTTTGATTTTTCTTATTTGTCAAACTTTCTGCTGCAATAGCTCCCACTAATCCGCTTAAGACACCTCCAATAGATGGGTCAATCCCAAGCGCCATAGCCAAGGCAAGTCCTGGCAAAACACAGTGTGAAATCAAATTAACTTGAAGAAGCCTTTTATGAGTTATCAATACAGTCCCCATGGCAGGGCAAAGCACTCCTGAAAAGGAAGTTATCAGAAGAGGAATTATCCACCAATTTGTATTGATAAAAGACATTAAGCAAATGATTCAGTATGTTCAGTAGGAGAGATCAAATTAAGATCTTGCTAATGAGTACAAGCAAGCATGACATCACTAAGAGACAGAAACAGCTTCTCAATGAACTTAAGAGATGCACTGATGAGTTGAGTGGACAAGATCTGCATAGAAAACTTCATAATGGTGAAAAGACAATGGGGCTAACGACTGTATACAGGAACTTGCAAGCGTTAGTAAAACAAGGCTTGATACGCTCGAGGCACCTTCCGAACGGAGAGGTCCTTTATGCCCCAGTTGAAAGAGATATTCATCATTTAACTTGCGTAAGCTGCGGAGAAACCACTCAATTGAAAGGATGCCCCGTCAAAACAATGCACATACCCCAAAAAGCCTCTAAAGAATTTGAGCTGTTGTTTCATACTCTTGAATACTTTGGCCTCTGCCAAAATTGTTCCCAAGAATTGAATGCTTGATGGAAGCGCATAAAGATAAATCAGAACTATATTTTCCATCTCAGATAATTAATTGAACTAAGTTTTTCCTGCACCTCTTCAGGGTTGCCAGAAGCCAAAATAATCTTATCTAGAACGACAACCTTGTCATAAGCATTTAAGGACGTCCCCCAATCGTGACTACTAACGAACACCGTCAATCCCGAATCAGCTAACTGACGAATGATTAATAGGAAATCTTCTTTTGCAGGAGGGTCAAATGCAGAACACGGTTCATCAAGTAGAAATATTTTGGCAGGATTCATCAAGGTTTTTGCGAGTAATGCTCTTTGTTGCTGTCCACCTGATAAAGCATCAAGTCGCCTTTTTGCTAAATGAGATATTCCAACACGTTGAAGAGCCGCTTCTAATTCACAACAAGTCGATCTCGAATGATTGACTCGACCTAAAGAAACTAATCCTTCAACAGTAATTGGAAAATTCCAATTCAGCTTCCCCCTCTGAGGCATTAAAGCCACTTGAGATCGATTATTTCTTAATGGTTTTCCATCAACAGTAATTTCTCCTTGATCCGGCTTAGTACTGCCTTGCAGCAAGCTTAATAATGTGGACTTACCAGCACCATTCGGACCAACAAGAGCAATCAAAGTACCTTGTTCAAGCTTTAGAGAAACCTTGCTTAAAGCAGGTTTAATTTTACTTGAATAAGAATATGTCAAATTTTCAGCAATCAAGCTAGGCATCAATTAGAGGATTTGCTGACAAGAAACATAATATACTTGCCAAGACCAAATGAAAATGATTATCGTTTTAGATACGCTTTATATTTTTAATGTCGAATTTTTCAAATCAGTCCAAAAAGGCTAAACCCATAATCAATAAAACAGTTCTCAAAAGTTCTCTTGTTGCTGGAGCATTTTTATTTTCTGGAATCAATCAGACAGCGCAGGCAAATACAAAATCAATTGTTGCTGTAGAGCCATTGGTTTGCGATGTTGTCTCTGCGATTGCACCACCCTCAACGCCTGTAACCTGCTTAATTGACAGAAAGCAAGATGTTCATGATGTCAAGATCACCCCAAGGCAAGCTCAAACACTAAAAAGTGCGAATCAAGTATTTACTTTAGGTTCAGAGATGACCCCTGCAATTAAAAAATGGTTAGATAATCCCTTAACTGTTGTCGTTGGTGTAAGTGCAATAGAAATAGACGATCATGACGACCACGATGATCATGACGATCATTCAGCTGCTAAGCATGATGATCATGACGACCACGATGATCATGGCGATGCCCATGGAGAGGGAGCTTTTGAATGGGCTGGTGTTTTTGATCTTTCCGCAGGAGTCTACAAATGGTCTTTCGCCAAAGTTGATGGAGACTATGCTGATCCTGCGATGAAAATGGTTATTCTTAAGTCTGGTGATATTGAAGCATCAGAAGAGCTTGCTAAAGAATTATTAGGATCCAAAAATTCAGAAGTTAAGCGCAATAACGACAAACTTATTGCGCAGGACAAAGCCTACCTTCTTACATTTAATGAAAAGAAAGATATCACAACATTTACTGTAGAAATTAAAAAATCTGGTAAATACGCTTTCTTTACTGAGCATATGCCGTTTGAATTTGAAGCCGATGAACATTTCTTTAAAGATGTTTCAGGCGACGATGTTGAACCTATTGCCCAAGTACCAGATGAAGGAGATCATCATCACCATGACCATGGAGGCTTAGATCCTCATATCTGGCATGATCCACATAACATCATCAAGATGGGAAATGTAATTTCTAAAAATATCAACAAGAAGATTTCATTCTTTGATAGAGAAACTAAAAAAGTTTTAAAAGAAAGAACTCAATCTGTAAATTCCATTTTGGAAGATCTAGATCAATGGACTCAAGAACAAATAGCTACTATTCCTTCTGATCAAAGGACGATGGTTTCTAAGCACAAAGCCATGGAATATTATGGAGATGCATTTGGATTGAAGACCATGAGCCTACTAGATGTTCTTGGTGATTCATCCAGCCTTAGGCCTCAAACTATTTCAACTGTATTAGCTGAGCTTAAAGAAGAAAACGTGAAAGTTTTATTCGCTGAGCAAAAGCCTCCTTCAAAGCTATTGAGAAACCTCAGTAGACAAACTTCCACTCCTATCGCATCAAATCAAATCTATGTTGACGGTCTAATGCCAACAGGGAATACTATTTCAGTTGCTGTACATAACACCTGCACAATTGTTAATTCACTTGGTGGAGAATGTAATGAGCAAGAGGGCGATGCACTTGAGGGGAAATGGAATTCTTTAATTAATCCTTAACTTTTACAGATACAATCCCATCTACATTTTTAAATGTAGATGGGATTTAAAAAAATGTTTCCAACTAAAGGATATAAAGTTTACAAACAACACTGAGAAGACCAAGCAAGTTTCATGGATAAACCACCATGGGATAAAGATAAGATATTAAAACTTACTGTCGCAACTGATTTTGATGACAATCTAAAAGAACTTCAATTTTCAAATCATTCGCTGAAAAAAGAGAACAGCAAGCTTACAGTAAGACTAAAAGTTCCTTACAATTATCATGAGCTTGATGACTTTGAATTAAAATCACTTGAATTGTTGGGTATCCAAAAGAATTAGCTAACTGATATTTCTCTTGATAGCACTCATTGTTCACATAGTTAATTAAAGAAAATGATCAACACACAAAAAGTACCGGTTACAATACTTACTGGTTTTCTAGGATCTGGCAAAACAACCCTACTCAATCGAATCCTTAGCGAAGAGCACGGTAAAAAAATAGCTGTTATTGAGAATGAATATGGTGAAGTTGGCATTGATCAGGGATTAGTCATCAATGCTGATGAAGAGGTCTTCGAGATGTCCAATGGTTGCATTTGCTGCACCGTTCGGGGTGATCTTATTCGTGTACTTGGAAACCTCATGAAGAGGCGAGACAAATTTGACTATGTATTAGTTGAAACTACTGGCCTTGCTGATCCTGGTCCTGTCGCTCAGACATTCTTTATGGACGATGAAATCCGTGAGGAGTTTTCACTTGATGGAATAGTCACACTTGTTGATGCAGCCCATATAGAGCAACAACTTGGTCGAAGTGATGAAAGTTCGGAGCAAGTTGCCTTTGCTGACGTCCTTGTCCTAAATAAAACAGATCTAGTTTCAGATGAATCACTCGACAACTTAGAAGCACGGCTACGCGATATGAATCGTATGGCTCGTGTCATACGCAGTAAACAAGCAGACGTCTCAATTGATACTGTGCTAAATCTAAGTGCTTTTGATCTAGATCAAGTACTTCAGCGTCGTCCAACTTTTCTTGAACCAGAATACCCATTTGAGTGGACAGGTGTTTTTTCACTTGAAAAAGGTCGCTATGAACTTACGCTCGAAGAAGGTCCAGACCCCACAATGTCTCTCGTCCAGTTATTAGACCAAGGTAAAGACGAGACAGCACTTAACACAGGTGCTGAATCATGCGTGAGACTCTACGCAGAACAAGAACAACTTATGAATCCAGGGGATTTGGTTCCAGTCGGTAAGCATGTGAGCCTTCAACTTCAATCCGAAGGGACTAAGTCCTTCTTCATAGATGTTGATCAGGCAAGGGATATAGGCCTATTCACGCAACATACAGCCGAAGAATTTAATATGAAATTAACGAAAGTAAATACTCCTTCTACAGACGAGATAGATAATGATCAGAACATCTCTACAATTTCTCCAATAGCTGAGAGGGTTTGGGTAGCTGAACACGAACACGATGACGAAGTAGGTTCATTCGCTATCGAGCGAGAGGGTGATGTAGATCCGGAGAAACTCAATAGATGGCTAAGTCGACTTTTGTCTGAGAAAGGTGTGGATATATTTCGCACTAAAGGTTTCATTAGTTATGCGGGTGAATCTAAGCGAATAGTTTTTCAAGGAGTACACATGCTCTTCACAGCACAACCTGATAAAGAATGGGGCAATGAACCTCGCCGTAACCAACTCGTCTTTATCGGTAGAAATCTTGATGAAGCAGAAATGAGTAAAGAGTTTGACAAATGTCTGGTATAGAAGCATTTAGTCCAAAAGGAATGCTTCATGAAGGTTGGTCTGCTCAAGTTGACGACTATGCGATTGTCTGCGGCTGGGCACTACAAGGTAAAACCTTTTTAGTAGGTGATGTTGCTGGAGGGCTTTACGCATTTGAGGGGAAATCTGGAAAGCTTATTTGGCAATCAAAAGACATACATAAAGGTGGCTTACTAGCAATGTCTATTCATCCAGATGGAAATACTTTTGCAACTGCTGGCCAAGATGGACATGTGTGTATATGGGAAAGCAAAGAGGGTAAGTCAACTAAAAATTTGGAACTAGGGAAAGGATGGGTTGAACACATCAAGTGGTCCCCAGACGGAAAATTTTTAGCAATAGTTTTTACTAAATACGTCTATGTTTTTGATGAAAATGGTCAAGAACATTGGCGATCAGAGGAGCATCCCAGCACTGTCAGCGCGATTTCTTGGTCTAATTCCAATGAATTAGCCACAGCATGCTACGGCCAAGTAACTTTTTATGATGTAGTAGGCGACAAGATCAATCAAAAGTTGGAGTGGCGAGGCTCACTGGTATCTATGGTGCTTAGTCCAGATGGAGACATAGTGGCATGCGGCAGTCAAGATAATTCTGTTCATTTCTGGCGTCGTTCCACTGATCAAGATTCAGAGATGACAGGCTACCCAGGTAAACCAAGCCATCTAGCTTTTGATCAAACCGGTACAGTCCTTGCTACCGGGGGTAGTGATCGAGTGACGGTTTGGAGTTTTCAAGGCGATGGCCCTGAGGGCACTGTGCCAGGAGAGTTAATGCTTCATACCGAACCCATCTCATGCCTTGCTTTCTCACATAGCGGGATGCTTTTAGCTTCTGGCGCGCGCGATGGTTCAGTTTTTTCTTGGTTTCTCCAAAAAGATGGTCAGGGTGATCCAGTTGGTGGTGCATTTGCAGGTGACCTTGTAAGCCAAATCGCTTGGCATCCTGATGACACTGCCTTGGCTGCAATAAATGCAAATGGAGGAATTACGGTTTGGGAGTTTAAGGTTCGGACAAAAACAGCACCTCAAGGATTCGGATAAGGTCAAAATTTCTTATTTCCAATAGATAATCGAAAGCTGCTCGATTGCTGTTGGCTAGAACATTAAAAATTCAACAAGAGGAGTTTTTACTGATGTATAAATATTCCACATAACTTATATATGTTTATATCCCACCAGAGGACTCAATGAAAAAAACAATTCTTTGGCTTCAAGAATTACTCATTTCAATGGGAAATGCTCTATTTCATCCTTATAAAGAGAACTCACCTCCAAGTTTTGAGGCGCAGCCTTTCAAAGATGACCCTTATAAGAACCGAGGAATTGCATAGGTTAAGGTCAAAATTGTTTTAAATTTCAAAGAGGGGTTCAAGTGAGCCTCTTTTTTATTATCTATTTACTAGAAGAAAAAGTAACGACCGAACCATAAAGAATTAGAGAATGTGCTTTAATAGTCCCATGAATACACAGATTAAGAAGAAGTTAAGCACTAGCAATTCTGGCGTTAACTTAAAAAAAACCGACAACAAAAAACCTACTTGGCATTTTGAAGTAGAAGGTAGTGGTCAAAGGAAGAGATACTTAAGGTCTCTTAAAGACAAAGCTGTAGCTTGATTTATAGCCTTTTAATTAAAACAACTTCATCTAAATTAAACATAACAACTAGCCAACCAAGAGAGGGCAAAAGTCCATTTGGGATTTTCATTGAAATGGTACTTTCAAGCGATTTAGAGTTTCCAGAGATCAAAAAACCTTAAAAAACTCTATGAATTTAATAGCTAGTTATAGAAATAAAGGTTTTGAATCTGTTGCAGATGGCGTGATGTCATTTTTCGATCGTCGCACAGACTTGTATCGCAATGGAATCGCCTTCGGTAATGGGGCAAATAATGAATCAGATCCTGCAAAAATTTCTACAGATATCAGCCTTGTGGCAATAGATCGAACTGATCCAGAATCATTTGCTTTGTCTGAAGTGATAACAAGAGGAGTCAATGCTGGTCTTCAAAAGTACCTTGAAGAACGCCCACTTTTTAGAGAATGCGCTCCTGAGCAATCTCTCTTTGTTAATCCCATTTTCAATCTACAACGTTATGCTCCTGGGGAGGGGTTTAAGAAATGGCACTGTGACTGGACTATTAGCGAAGAAGCGACCGAACCAGTTCACAGAGTCTTAGCTTGGATTCTTTATTGCAATGATGTCGATTCAGGAGGAACAGAATTTCACTGGCAGGAATATCATGAGACAGCGGAACGAGGAAAACTAGTTATTTTTCCCGCTGGTCTTACACATATTCATAGAGGTCGAGTTAACAAGACTCATCCAAAAACTATTGCAACCGGATGGATCAATGCCGGTTCGCGAGATTCATATATTGCTAGATTGGCTCGTTAGTAAATTACTTTTTTATTCATTTAGTAAGATCTCTCATGTTGAATATTCAATCTGTCTGCTTCTAATTCTTTAATTAATTACGAGTTCAGATCCAGATTGATAAAATTTTTTGAAGAAGCTTCAACAGATTGGGAATGTATTGTGTATCATCAAATGACGTTCAGCTCAATTTGAGTCGCAGTTTGATTCAAGCCATGGAACGGGGACTTGAACAATGAAAATCAATTCAATGACTGAGCTAACTTACAGAGGACTCAAGTACACACAAACCAAATCCTCCAAGGGATTACAAGAAATTCACTTGCAATATTGTGGTCATGAAATCATGAGTAAGCGAATTCATGAAGCGATGAAAGCCGAGATGGGTTAACTAATAATTAAATAACTTATTACCCATTTAAATACAATTTAATTTATTTGAATCATTAAATACAGATTTAGTGCATTAATTCATTTATTTATTTATATATTAATTTCAATTTTAACATGCAATATGAGCCAGGGACAATTGATTGTCATGTCTTTTTAGAATGCAAAGAACAAATAGAGAAAATGCTACTTAGGTTACACAAAGTAGATAACACTGAGCATATTTGCAAACAACTACAAGCCATCTATCAACAAATAGAAGGCATGCACGAATTAAAAAAAATTAAACAAAAAAAAATTCTGACTAATCAAGAATTAATTAAATAATTTTATAGATTCAATTGATTATTGATAGATTTTTCATTTTGTATCAATTAAGTCTTAACTTAATTATCTAAATTAACTATAACTGATATATCAGAAAACCCTTCCAAAGTTTTCTGTAGGGAGGTCAGCACTACTGGGAAGGGTTTTGACCTCCCTCCTCAATCTTGAATGAAAAGAATATTTAAACTATTAAAGTTTCTAATTAAATCCCAGTTTCAAAGTTCCCCAAAGATCAAACGCACCAAACAAAAAAGCTATAAAAACCAAGTCCCATGCTTTCTGTTTAATAGCCCATGGAGCAAAAAAGACCTCACCGACCCCGTGCAGAGCTGCTCCTACTCCTAGGTGATCTAAAACCAAGAGGCCATGAGATAATAAAAATAATCCGCTAGCAAAGTATCTCAAAAATGTATCGTAAGTTATGAGTTTAATTTTTTTTTATGTTCGAAAAAGTTATCGCTGTTGCGGGGATAGATTTAAAGGTTTTAATCATTTCATCAATCAAAAGTTTTTTATTTTTAATAGTTGATTTAGCCATGACTTAATAATATTTTATGTGATCTAACTTATTAATATTTTTCATAATCTTATGTATCATTAATTGCTTTGTGAGCTAACTAGAACAAATCATATTTGATGCCTTTTAGTAAAATCAAATACTATTCTTCTTTCACAAAAGATAATTAATTCTCTAAAAGTGAATTAATTAATACAGTTAGATATATTTATTCCAGTAATGTTTGGAACAAATAAATTTTTTAATGAAACTCAATTTTGTACCGGTTAATATTTTTCGAGAGACTCCTGAAGTAACTTTTTTAGATGCCAGTGTTGAAGGTTCAAATGGTAGTGATGTCGTTATTCATAGAGGAGGAGCAACTTCACCTCCTGATTTAAATGGCTTTGAGCAATATTATGTACACCATCATCAAACAGATAATAATCTTGTACTTGAGGGGGATAGAACCTTCACACTATTAAATCCTCTTTGGGATGAACCCCATCACATAATTTATCTCCATAGATTCATGGGTGCACTTCAAATACCTATCGGTACATTTCATAGATCAATATCTGGAAAAGATGGAAGTATTGTTATCAATCAGGCAATTAGAGACACACAATTTGAATCGAATACAGAATTTAATCCTATAAGTATTGAAAACAGAATTGATCTACAACAAGCAAAATCTACAGAGCCTATTATCTGGTTATGGAAAGATGGAGAAATCAAAAGAATAAAAGATTCTCTATTTTTAAAAGTAGCTTAATTTAAGTAGGCTTTATTAAAACCAAATTAATTTCATATATATAGTATCTAAGCAATACTTAACTTAGATACTATTTCAAGTAATAAAATAACTAATACACCTGACATTGCAATTCTGCCATTGACTATCTCAGTTTTGCTTAATCTTTCGAAAGACATGCAATAGCATCACCTGATCCACTTATAACAAACTAAACAAATAGAGCAAGTATCAAAAAATGCTTTTTAATGTTAATCAAATAAATTAGTATTATCTTTAAGAATCAAAGTCTACGGCCCCAAAAATCTTGTATCTGTTAAGACAGAATGAAAATAGTATGATAAATAACTATATAAAAAAGATTCAGTAATAAATGAGTCCACTCTTCAAATGCCTTGGCTGTGGACAAAATATCGAAAGGTCAACAAAGACTTTTTGGAAAAAAAAAGGTCATATTCTTTGCTCTACTTGCCAAGACAAAATAGAGCAAGAAACTGCTTTTACTCAAACAAAATAGACTTAAACACTAAGGAACTTCTCTACCACAGCTTTACTTAATTCACTAGTTGGTCCATTTGCAACTATGCCTCCGCGTTGCATTGCATAATAACGATCTGCTTGCCTCACAAAATGCAGATGTTGCTCTACCAATAAAACCCCAACACCAGTCTCACTAATGATCCTTTTAACTGCAGACTCAATATCTTGAACGATATTTGGTTGTATTCCTTCAGTTGGTTCATCAAGTAAAAGCAACTTTGGTTTCCCAAGTAATGCTCGAGCAATTGCAAGTTGTTGCTGCTGCCCACCGCTTAAGTCACCTCCCTTACGAGCTAGAAATTGTTTTAAGACAGGGAAAAGTTCATATACCAATTCATCAATCTGTTTATGCTTTGCCAAACCTCCTGGTAAAGCTTCCAATCCAAGTTGAAGATTTTCCTCGACAGTCAAATAAGGTATTATTTCTCGTCCTTGGGGAACATACGCAATTCCGGAACGAGCCCTTTGATGAGGTGGCTTTCTATTAACCAAATCTCCATTAAAAACAATCTCTCCACGCCGTGGAGTTAATAACCCTATTAAAGATTTAAGCAAAGTTGTTTTACCTACTCCATTTCGACCTATAAGACAAATCATCTCACCTTGATTGATATTCATATCAACATCTCGAAGAATATGACTTTCGCCATAGTAGGTATTCAAGCCTTTTATCTGAAGCATAGTCATTATTCTTCCTCCTCCGATTTACCTAAATAAACCTCTATCACTAATGGATCTTTTTGTATGTCACTCATGGAACCCTCTTTCAATACATGACCTTGGTGTAAAACACTAACAGGGCAATCAAGTCTACGAATAAATTCCATATCATGATCAATGACTAAAACTGTATGATCACCCGCTAAAGATTTAAGAAGATCAGCAGTTAAATCTGTTTCTTCATCAGTCAAACCAGCAACAGGTTCATCAACAAGTAAAAGGTCAGGGTCTTGTCCCACTAGCATCGCAATCTCAAGCCATTGTTTTTGACCATGAGAAAGCGCTCCGGCCCTTATATTGGCTTTTGATTGAAGGTTGACAATACTCATCAAATGTTGAATTTGATCTAAATGCTTGACCTTTAAACTATTCATCAATAAAGACAAAGGAGTTTTAGGTCTACTCACTGCTAGAGCTAGGTTTTCTTGCACAGATAAATTCTCAAATATCCTAGGACTTTGAAATTTTCTTCCAATCCCTTTACGCGCTATACAAAACTCTTTTTGACCAATCAACGATTTTTCTTTAAAAATCACGTCACCCTTTGTAGGTGCTACTTTCCCTGTAATGACATCTAAGAATGTAGTTTTACCTGCACCGTTGGGACCAATAACTGCTCTAAGATCACCCTGATTCAAAACCAGATTAAGATCTCTGAGAGCAAGGAATCCTTCAAAACTAACTGAAATTTGTTTTAGCTCTAGCAATGGAGAAGTCATGATTTCACCTCACCTTGTTCATTGACTTCAAGACTTGGATATGTTTCTAATTTTTTATTAATCCCAAGTAAAAACAATAATTTCTTTGGACCGTCTTTCCTAATCCATCCTAGTACCCCCTCTGGAAGAGCTGTTACAACAAGAATAAATAATCCACCTTGAATAAACATCCAGCTTGCTGGTAATGCTTCACTTACCAAACTTTTTGCATAATTAATTAAAACAGCTCCAAGTATTGCACCTAGCAAAGTTCCTCTCCCACCCACGGCAACCCAAATAACCATTTCTATAGAGAAAGGGACAGTCATAAACTGTGGAGAAACTATTCCAGATTGAACTGTATACAAAGCCCCTGAAATACCAGCTAAGCCTCCTGCTATTGAAAATATTATTGTTTTAAAAATTACTGGATTATAACCAGTGAAACGAACTCGAGCTTCATCGTCTCTAATTCCAATAAGGATATTTCCAAATCTATCTCGAACAATCCACCTGGCAAAAAACCAGGCAAGTATTACTAAAACAGCTGATATCCAAAAGAACCATCTTTGCATTATTTCTGAACCTACCATTTGTCCAAAAAGTTGAGTCACATCTGTTTTCAAACCATTTGTTCCATTAATCAATTTCTGCTGTCCATTAAAGAAATTAAAAAAAACCAAAAGAGCCGCTTGTGTAAGGATTGAAAAATAAACACCTTTTATTCTATTTCTAAACACTAAATACCCAAGAAGACCAGCAATAATAGCCGGTATCAGCCAAATGGAAATAATAGTAAAAATTGAACTTTTAAAAGGTTCCCAGAAAAATGGAAGCTTTTCGACTCCATATAAACCAAAAAACTCAGGGATACCATTTGGGAATTCTCCTGCACTATTCAATTGGAGGAACATCGCAGCACAATATCCACCAAGTGCAAAGAAAATTCCTTGACCTAAACTCAACATTCCTGTGAATCCCCAAATCAAATCCACTCCTAATGCAACTATTGCAAGCGATAAATATCTTCCTAATAGATTTAATCTAAAAACAGGAAGCACTGAGGGTGCAGCAATAATTAGGGCAATAAGTAATACCCAAATAGTTAAGTTAATCCAACTTTTTTTTGTAGAAAAAATACTCATCAATCAAGACTCCACCATTCTTCCTTTTTGTGGGAACATCCCAGTTGGTTTAAATTGAAGGAATATTACTATCAGAGCAAATATCATTACTCTAGCCATGCTTGTTGTTGCAAAAAAATCTATTGTTGAATAAAGAGGGGAAGGCATATCTGGCCAAATAGTAAGTAGTCGTCCTGCTCCTATCAAATCAGTCATTATTCCAATAGAGAAAGAAGCAAGGATTGTTCCTAATAAATTGCCCACTCCACCAAGAACAACAACCATAAAACATCCCACAATGTAATTTCCACCAACATTTGGTCCGACTGAGCCAAGGAGTGAAACTGCAACTCCTGCAACACCAGCGAGACCAGAACCTATTCCAAAAGTAATAATATCTACTGTTTCAGTGGATATACCTAAACAATCACTCATTGGTCTATTTTGAGTTACTGCTCTAATTCTCATTCCCCAAGCTGTTTTATCAAGAAAGAAAATTACTACTAAAACAGATATTAAGGTAATGAGGATTATTAAAAGACGCGTTTTAGGAAAAGTAATTCCAACAAAATCAATTCCACCTCTCATCCAAGAGGGAGCTGTAACATCAACATTCCTTGCACTAGCGCGACTAAGTTTACTTACTAAAGACGACAAAACACCTCCTGTTGCTACACCTAATAAAGCTGAGAATCCCCAAGTACATGCTCTTATTAATTTACCTTTTGCACCATGAAGTAAGTCATCAGAAATAAATAGCGGTGTAAATAGGCCAAAGAAAAGTGCTATTACCAAACCACTGGCATAGGCCAGCGGAACACTTCTAACAAATTGTTGAAGGATTAGGCTCACTCCCCATGTTGCTAAAAGTGTTTCAAGAGGACTTCCATAGAGACGTCTAATAACTGTTCGCTCTAAAAGAATTCCAACTGTTCCACTAACTAAAAAAGCGATACCAATTGCAACTATGACATACGAATCATAAAAAGGTTTTAAGAAAGAAACTTGTTTGAAAATTAATTGGGTTATGTATGTTGAATAAGCACCAAGCATCATCAATTCCCCATGAGCAAGATTGATGACACCCATTAAACCGAAGACAATGGCTAGTCCCAGTGCTGCGACGAGCAAAACTGAGCCAATAGCAACGCCATTAAAAAGGCTTTCAAGAATAAGTTGCACTAGCTTGATTGATTTTTTTAAAGAAATAAGGAGCCCGAAGGCTCCTTATTAGAATCTATTTATAAGTCAAAAATTGAATCACATCCTATATTTTTCACCTTTCTTAGGATCAGTCCAATCACAAGCGTAACCTTTTGAACTTGGATGTTTTTGGTTCCATGCTTGTGGTTCAACTACTCCAGTTTCTTCAAGGATAGTAAATCCACCCTCTGCGTTGATTTCACCGATTCTCACTGTTTGAGATAGGTGATGATTTGCCATAACTTCTACTGGCCCTTGGGGAGCATCGAATGTCTGACCAACCAATGCTTCTCTAACAGCATTGTCATCAAATGTTCCTGCATCTTCAACTGCCTGCTTCCAAAGATAAACCATGTTATAAGCAGATTCTTGAGGATCAGCTACGACACGATCACTACCCCATCTCTTCTTAAAACTCTTAGCAAATTTCTTAGAGGCTGGAGTATCAATAGACATCATGTAGTTCCAAGCACCATAGTGACCTTCAAGGAACTCAGGTCCAATCGTACTAATCTCTTCTTCCGCAATGGAGTAGTTCATTACGTAATAACCATTGGAAGGAGTGATTCCTGCGTCCTGGATTTGTTTAAAGAAAGCAACGTTTTGATCACCGTTCAAAGTGTTAACGATGATTCCACCATCAGGAAGAGCAACTTTAATCTTGGAGATAATAGGAGCCACCTCTGTATTACCTAAAGGTAGATAGTCTTCTCCAACAACTTTACCTCCAAGTTGTTTAACTTGAGCTTTAGTAATTGTGTTAGAAGTTCTTGGGAAAACATAATCAGAACCAACTAAGAAGAAATCTCCTCCAGCCGCTGGTGAGCGCTTGTACATGAAATCAGTAGCAGGCTCAGATTGCTGATTAGGAGTCGCTCCTGTATAGAAGATGTTATTGGAGCACTCTTGTGCTTCATATTGAATAGGGTAATAAAGGAATGCATCTTTAGATTCATAAACCGGAAGCATTGCCTTACGACTTGCAGAAGTCCAGCCGCCAAAGACAACTGGTACTCCATCCTGATCAATTAACTTCTTGGATTTCTCAGCGAAGGTAGGCCAATCTGATGCACCATCTTCAACGATGTACTCAATTTTATAGCTTTTGCCGTCGACTGTTACACCGCCAGCTGCATTAATTTCCTCAATAGCCATTTTCTCTGTATCAACAAGAGTTGATTCGGAGATTGCCATTGTCCCCGACAAGGAGTGGAGAATTCCAACAGTGACGGTGTCATCAAAGTTGCCTGAGGAATCTGATCCACCACAAGCAGTAACAGTTACTGCTAATGAGGCAGTAGCTAAACCTGCAAAAATGCGCTTTGAAAGCTTCATGAATTACTAACTAAATTCGTTGTTTGCCCACCTTGGGGTTTAGGAAAAGTATCCAACTGAACACCCCTTTTTTTGTAGCAAATGAAACTGTTCTGGCTATTTCAGTAAACGAAGATAAGTTTTCGTATCTGTTAATACGTTCTATCGAACAGAAGGTATCTGATTACACAAAAACTCTTCAATTATTTCTATCCCTTCACCTGTTTTTGTATTGGTAAAGCACCAAGGAAGATTCTCCCTCATTAATAAAGTATCCCTCTCCATTATTTTTAAACTTGCACCAACCATTTCAGCGAGGTCAATCTTATTGATGACTAATAAATCCGAACGTGTTATACCTGGTCCACCTTTCCTGGGTATCTTGTCCCCTGCCGCGACATCAATAATATATATACATAAATCTACTAACTCAGGGCTAAAACTCGCAGCAAGATTATCGCCACCACTTTCAACAAATACTAAATCTAAAGTAGTAAATTTCTGTTCTAACTCTTCAACCGCAATACGGTTTATAGAGCAATCTTCCCTTATCGCTGTATGTGGGCATCCACCAGTTTCAACTCCCTTGATTCGTTCAGGAGCCAACGCCTTTGATTTAGTTAAAAATTTTGCATCTTCTTGTGTATAGATATCATTGGTTACAACTGCAATTTCTAATTGATCTTTTAGGTTTTCACATAATCTCTGAATGATAGCCGTTTTACCGGATCCAACTGGTCCAGCTATCCCAACTCTCAATTTACTTTCCATTAGTTTCTAAATAATCTTGAATAAAGTTCTATATGAGATTGTTGTGCCATAATCGCGCCAACATCGCTAATCCAAATTTCTTTCGGATTCTGTTGCGACAAGTAACTTGCCTGAGACTTAATAAGTAATAGGGATTTTTTTTGAAGCTGTTGAGCTTTTGTTGGCCCTAATGACAATAGCCTTAATGCCGCACTTAATTGATTGGCTACCCAACTATATAAATAACCCTCCACCATATCAATTTTGGTTATATCCCAGCATACTCCAGCCCAAGCCCAAGCTATAGGCCATATAAATTTCTTTTCATTACCAGGAAGAGGATAATCCATATCAATTAAAAGCTGTAGTAAAGATTCGCCCATTTGTTTTTGTTGAGATCTAACCTCAGGAGAATCTCTTAATGAACCAAGCCAAGAATTCCACTCTTGAACAATTAACTTATATTGAACATCTTGGTGATCCTTCCAATTTACTAGGGCTCGCATTAAGTGAGAAATTGAGCTTGCCTCAATTGTTATCTGACCTCGAGAAAGTTCACTTTCAATCCAATTAAAAAGTGTTGTCTCGTCATACACTTTTTTATTATGAACAAGCCACTCCAATCCTTCTGAGTAACTAAAGGCGCCAACTGGTAATGATGGGCTAATTAATTGTAAAAGCTCAAGTTTCATAAACTGAATTAATCAATCCTCATACTCGTAAGCACCTATCTCAGGAGAAAAAGGTCTTTGAAAAGTTTCTATTTTAAAGCCTTGGCCTTCTAACATCTTTTTCATAAC
>QCHN01000001.1 GCA_003279565.1 Prochlorococcus sp. AG-402-C09 | reverse complement strand
TATTGCCTTCTTCATCTCTTGGAAAATCGATACTTTTAATATGTCTATGAATTATTAACTTATCAGGGAAAAATAGATTTATATTCTTAACTTGATGAATTTGTTCCATCAAAGTCTCAAGAATCAATTTTGTCTGTGAAATAATTCTTGAATTTAAGAGGCCCTGGCCTATGGGTCCAATTTCCACAACAAGCCCACAAGGCCAAGATTCAACTAAAAAGCCTGTTTGCTGTTGGTCAGATTCATGAAGATATATAGGTAAACCTAATTGATTTTGAATTAAAGAAGCTAAAGCTAAGTCTGCAGCTCTTCTGCCATAAACAACTAAGCAACTCCCCATAGAGGATGTAGTTGTATGAAAATCCAATGCTATTTGACAAGGATTTTTCCCTCTCTCTCCATAAAGATTCACTAATTCATTTGCTCTACTTCCCTCAAAATTGGAAGAATTAAAAGATAAAAATGATTCTTCTTGGAAGCTCCTATTCAAGTCTTGGTGAATATATCTTTTTCCTGCTTTTTTCGCTTCAGGATTTCCAATCACCTTACAAGTTCTAATCCCATGGGTATTTATTAATAAGGATGATTTATTCCATGCATCAAAAAGCCAAATACCATTTATTTCATTACCATGAGTACCAGCCACTAGAAGTACCTGTAGCTGCATAATCAATCAAAAAACTAGATAAAAATAATTTTAAAAGAAATTCATGGCAATACCACCGATATTTGTAAAAGCTGCGAGACAAATTTGGAGTTTTGAGTGGGAAATTTTAATGAATGGTCTTGCTCCCTCAGATTCCAATGGAAATTATAAAAGGCCAGTAAACCTTCAAACAGAAATTCAAATCCCGACAAAGGAAGATTTAAAAAATAGAGATTCAAAGCAAATGCCAGGTTTGATCATCGGCAAAAGTTGTCCTTGGGCCCACAGAGCATGG
The DNA here is from genome assembly GCA_003279565.1 of Prochlorococcus sp. AG-402-C09. GTDB lineage: Bacteria > Cyanobacteriota > Cyanobacteriia > PCC-6307 > Cyanobiaceae > Prochlorococcus_B. The sequence goes on along the minus strand of QCHN01000001.1, from coordinate 191,288 downwards.
ATGATTTACGAGATCAAAGGATTAAAGAAATCAATCAATCTCCACATGGCTCAAGTAGACAACGAAGGAGGAAGATGGATATTAGATCCTCCAATAAAAGGATGTAAAAACCTTCAAGAGCTTTATCAAAGATGCGGGAATCATCAATCCAAAAGGGCAACAGTACCAATGCTTTTTGATCCAGGTAATGAACCCAAATCAAAATCAAGAATCATAAATAATGAAAGCGCTCAGCTTATCGAAATACTAAACAACTGGCCTATATGTGATGTAGAAATAGATCTCAATCCAAGCAAATCTAAAAAACAAATAATTAACTGGCAGAATCTAATCCAAGAAAGTATCAATAATGGTGTCTACAAATGTGGATTTGCTAGAAATCAAAAAGCATATGAAAAAGCTTCCAAAGATTTGTTCTTAGCACTAAATATCATAGAAGAACATCTTCAATCAAATGGGCCTTGGCTCTGTGGTAAGAATCTCTCAATTGCTGATATAAGACTTTTTCCTACCCTAATTAGATGGGAAATAATTTATCAACCACTATTCAAATGTAGTAGCAAATTAATCAGTTCATTTCCGCATATAATCAAGTGGAGGAAGAAGATTTTTAATATGTGCAATATAAAGGAAACATGTGATGCTGAGGCTTGGAGAAAAGATTATTTCGGAGCTTTATTCCCTTTAAATCCAAGTAATATTATTCCTAAAGGAGAGGACATAACAAAAATCATCAACAATTAATTATGAAACAAGAAAATTCTTATTTTAAATCCTCTAATCCAATCAAAGGAATCTATGGTGATTACATAGTAACTTCCAAAGATAAGAAAGAAGTCCTTTTATATCGTTTGTCTATTCTTTCTTGCGGCTTGTTTTTTTCGTTAGGTCTAGTCCAATGGTTTATTAATGGATCTAGTCAAGTATGGATTGCTTTTGCCGGCTTGGTTGTCAGTCTAGGTTTCAGTCTTAAATGGATACATATATATTTAAGGCCTTTGCATAACGCACTTATTTTGTTTTGGGCAATTGGTTGCATTGGCTTAGGTATAGCTTCATATCACTTCGGATTAACAAATTTTATCTATGGTCTTAAAGAAAATCCAAAGTGGGTATTTCTTATTGGACCAATTTTTGTATCCTTAACCGGAGTAGGTTTTAAAGAGTTTTTTTGTTTTAGAAGGTTAGAGGCAATAGGGATCACAATATTTATTCCTATTGCTTTTATTGGTCATTTGACTGAACTCACTAATGAAAAATTTACATTTTTACTATTAGTTCTGTCGTCCCTCCTTTTATTGGTATTGGGAATAAGAAAATTTGACCTCCCAGCAGAATCTGACATAGGAGATAAAAGTGTGTTTGATTTCTTAGAGATTCAAAGAGACCTCAAGACATAAGACAAATAAAAAAGTTTCCATAGAGAAATTAATCTATGAAACATTTTCCTAGAACAACACTTAACAGTTCCATGTCAGCGAATGGTGAGGAAATCCAACCAAATTTACAAAGCACGTGCAATATTTCCGCTACATAATTATCTTATGTTAGTTAAAGATTTTGCTCCTTCAAGACGTTATGAAATCAATCGATGAGCATATTAAAAAGGATCAGTCAGAGATCCAAACAGCTCAAGCATCAGGCAATGATCCTAAGGTTCGGCACTTAACCGATGAGCTTCATTCTCTTGAGGAATACAAAGAGCATCATCCCGAAGACAAACATGATCCAAATGCACTTGAACTCTTCTGTGATGCTAATCCCGACGAACCAGAATGCTTAGTATACGACGATTAGTCAAAAGAAAAAAAGGGGGTGTGTAACCCCCTTTTTTTTCTCAGAATTTACTAATAATCCCTATTAAAGTCAGAAGGGCTGCCAGTTAGAGAACATACAACTGCTTCCTCGTTTTTCATTTGACGGACCTCTGCAATAGGTCTACCCATCTTCTTAAGAACATCAATATCTTGGTCAGTCTGGCAACGAGCAATAATTTCTCCTTGCCCATTAAAACAATTGTAAAAATCCATAATTTTTAAAACTCTATTTAGTTATGACCAAGAATTAACTTCAAGACAAGTGGCTATGATTCACTCATAACAATTAATTAATATCCAAGTTCATTCCAAATAGAACTCAACAAATCATCTAGACCAAATTTTGTTACTGCGGAAATTAAACGTACCTTTTTTTTAGTTAATTGCTCAATTTTATTTAGAAGTTTTTTAATATTATTCTCATTTAGAAGTTCTATTTTATTGAGGACTAAAATTCTAGGCCTAGAAATTAAACCATGACCATAAGAAATTAATTCCTCGTTAATAGTTTGGAAATCATTTATCGGGTCGTTTGATGCTGAATCAATTAAATGAACCAAAACTTTTGTCCTTTCAATATGTCGTAGGAAATCATGCCCTAGTCCAATGCCTTTTGATGCTCCAGAAATTAAGCCAGGAATATCTGCAAAAACTGTTCCATCTCCAGAGGGCCTTCTAACTACTCCGAGATTTGGAATTAAAGTTGTAAATGGATAATCAGCAATTTTTGGCCTTGCAGAAGAAAGTACAGAAATTAATGTACTTTTACCTGCATTTGGTAACCCAATAATTCCAACTTCTGCTAAAAGTTTTAATTCCAATTGCAATGACCATTCTTCTCCCTCTTTTCCTTCAGTAAATTTTTCCGGAGCTCTATTACTATTTGATAAATAGCGAGCGTTACCGAAACCTCCTTTTCCACCAAACGCGACAATAAGTTGCTGGCCTTTATGAGTTAAGTCACCAAGAATGATATGCGTAGGAAGATCTCTTACCTCTGTTCCACATGGAACTTTAAGTACAGTGTCTTTTCCTGATGCTCCAGTGCATTTATTGGGACCACCTCTCTGACCATTCTCAGCAGAAATCAATTTCTGAAATTTGAAATCCAAAAGAGTTTGCAAATTATCATCAGCTTCTAAAACAACATTGCCTCCTTGTCCTCCATCTCCTCCCGCAGGACCACCCGCAGGAACATACTTTTCTCTCCTAAAAGCAGAGATCCCGTCGCCACCTGAACCTGCTTTGACATCAATAATGGCCTGATCAATAAATTGCATTTAGAAAATATCTTTGATCAATAAACTAAATATTAATTCTTAAATTCATCCTTGCTAAATTAAAGAATTTGAAAAAAATGTTTATAAATTCACCCCAAATTTAATCAACCATCCATAAAACACTACATCCCGGACCCCCATCATGAGGTTCAGCATCGACTACTTTTTCAATATATGAAAGTGAATCCAACCATTTCCTCAAACCTTTTTTCAATTTTCCAGAACCAATTCCATGAATAACCCATAAAGCTCCAGAACAATTTCTCAACTTTTCTTCAATTACCCCCTCTGCTTCATGCACTCGTAAACCTCTTACATCTAAAGTATTTTTTTTTGTACGTACTAAAGATAAATTCTTTCTTACTTGCGAAGTTTTTACTTGCACAAGTGGATTTATTTCCGCTTTTTGACCATCAAGACTTTCTACTTCAGTTAAACTGACTTTGCTTCGGAATACACCGCACAGCACTGTTAATTGCATTCCATCATCTGAAAAAGAAATTATTTCTCCTGCTTTACCAATAGAAGACAATCTAACTTTGTCCCCAATCTTTGGTGCCCAATTCTGTATATCCTGAGTTCGCTTATCGCTTCGATATCCCTTTTCCATTTGCCTTAATCGTTGACCAGCAATTCTTGCTGTCTCACCACTAGCATTTTGATCACGCAAGCGCTGAATTAAATGTCTAACTTCTTTTTGACCTTCACGAATTGATGACTCCAATTTGAACCTTCCTTGTTCATTAAACTCTTCCGATTGTTGACGTTGTTTCTGCCAACTATTAAGTAATTCTTCATGTAGTAATTCTGTTTTAGCCAATAATGCAGCAGCATCTTCAGCCGCTGATTGCTGCCGCTCTCGTTGTTTTTCTAAACCTTGAATAACTTGATTAACATTATCAACGCTTTCGGGATTGATAAATTTCTGAGCACTTTTAATTACTTGCTCATCAAGACCAAGTCTCTTTGAAATTTCAATTGCATTACTTCTACCAGGTATTCCCCATTGCAAATGAAAAGTGGGTTGTATAGTTTCGCTATCAAAAGAAACTGAAGCATTCTCAAATCTTGAATCGCTATATTTAAGTGCTTTTAACTGTCCGAAATGAGTAGTTGCAATAGTTAATCTTGCTCTATCAGCCATAATCTTTAAAAGCGCCATAGCCAATGCTGTACCTTCAGTAGGATCAGTTCCTGCTCCAACTTCATCTAAAAGCACAAGGGTCGTACCTGGGAATGCAGCTATAGCATAGAGTATTCGACTTATACGCAAAATATGTCCACTAAATGTAGATAGATTTTGCTGTAAAGATTGCTCATCACCAATATCAGCTAAAATATTTTTACACCATGGCAATCTTGGTGAGCCTGTACATGGCAAAAGTAAACCAGCTTTTGCCATTAAAACTGCTAAACCAATACTTTTTAAAGCTACAGTTTTGCCACCAGTGTTAGGTCCTGTGATCGCTACCACTTTTAAATCAGCGGAAACATCAAAGCTAATTGGAACAACTCTATCCTTTTTCTCATGAAAGTCATTCCATACCAATAAAGGGTGACGAAAATCTTTAATCTCGAATAGTGTATTTTCATCTTCATCTAGAATTGCTGGCACCCCATTTAGCCATTTAGAGTAACGTGCCCTAGCCAATGAAAACTCAATCTGCAAAAGCATCTCTCCTAAATGAGCTATTACATTTGCATTAAGGCCAACCTCTTTACTCCAATTGGCCAGCAGTCTCCTCTCTTCATCTGAGATTTCAGAATCTATCTGAGCTAAACGATTTCCTATTGATATAACAACTTGTGGCTCGACATAGATCGTATTCCCAGAGGCTGAACTATCATGAACCATTCCTTTAATGTGGTCAGAAGTCCCAGCCTTAAAAGCCAAAACAGGGCGGCCATACCTTTCTGAGATAATGTTATCTTGAAGCAAGCCACTATATTTTCGGATAATATCTTGAAGAATATCTTTTCTTTGAAGACGTACCGAATCCCTATGGCGGCGTAATTCAGAAAGTTTTGGACTAGCACGATCTGCAATACGCCCTCCTTCCTCCAGTCCAAATTCGAGGAGTTTTTGCAAGTCTGGCAAAGTTGCAATATCTTTGAGTAATTCAGAAAGTCGTGGACGTATAAATTGATCAAATATTAGTTTTCGTAATTTTCTAGCAGCTCTTAAAGTATCAGCTACTTTTAATAAATCCTCACCCATAGCAACACCACCTTTGGAGCATATCAAAAGAATATTTTCCAAATCATGAACACCTTCTAAAGATATTCCTCCCTCGAGAGAAATATCTAATGATCCGATTTCTAATGTTTGGCCCAATAACTCCTGGCTAAAAGATATATCTAATGGCAAATCAAAGCTTTCACATTTTTTACGACCTTGTTGAGTAATCGCGAATGTAGAGAGATGGCTACAAACAGTTGGCCATTCGAGTAAATCCAAAGATTCTAAAATTATTTGTCTCTTTTCAGAATTATCATTTTTTAGTGCTAATCCCATACGTCTGCCTAGAATCTATTGATTTGTTGGTATCCCTGTTGATGGGTGATAAAGCATTTCCAACCAATTACCTTCTGTATCTTTCAAGTAAAAAGAAGAAGTGCCATCTCGATGATCATGTAAAGCACCAACCTTTACACCTTGATTTTTTAGAGACTCATGAATTCTCTCTATTTCATCCTTATTAGTAAAATGAAATGCAAAATGCGGACCAGCAGCTTTATAGCTAGGGCCAAGCAAAGCCAGGCCATCTTTACTATCTCCGGCCTCTAAGTAACACCAATCAGTATCATCCCAAACAAGCTTCATTCCCAAGCTCAAATAAAAACTTTTAGCCCTCTCAACATCATCGACTCTTATAGCTACATGGCCGAGGCGATGAACACTTTCAATAGTTAATTCAGACTGTTTTTTTAGCATTACTCTTGAAGGAAATTCAAATTTTAGAAATTTTTTAATTTACTCTATTGCTCTTTTAACCATCCTGCGGCATCACAAGCGTGATATGTAAGGATCAGATCTGCTCCTGCTCTTTTAAAACTCAACAAAGTTTCTAAAACAATTGCTTTTTCATCTATCCACCCTTTTTGAGCAGCAGCTTTGACCATTGAATACTCTCCGCTTACGTTATATGCGGCGATAGGCAATTCTGACTCTTCTCTTAAACGATAAATAATATCCAAGTACGCCAAGCCGGGTTTAACCATTAGGATGTCCGATCCTTCTTGTTCGTCAAGCTGAGCTTCTGTTATTGCTTCTCTAGAATTGGCCGGATCCATCTGATAGGTGTTTTTATTTTTTGGGATAGGCTTATTTGATAATGATCTAGGAGCAGAATCTAAAGCTTCTCGAAAAGGTCCGTAATAGGCAGAAGAATATTTTGCTGTATAACTAATTATTCCTACATGTTCAAAACCTTCATCATCTAGAGCTTCTCTTATTGCGCCTACTCTTCCATCCATCATGTCACTTGGGCCAATTAAATCTGCACCAGAATGTGCCTGAACAACAGCTTGTTTACACAAAGAAGTAACAGTTTCATCATTCAAAATTATCCCCTCATCACTAACTATTCCATCATGACCATCACAAGAGTAGGGATCTAAAGCGACATCAGTCATAACACACATTTCAGGTATCTCTATTTTCAATCTTTCAATAGCCCTGGGTATTAAGCCTTTTTCGTTAAAGCATTCAGCTCCATCTTCTGTTTTTTGCTCATCAGGAACTTTGGGGAAAATAACGACACATCTAATACCAAGATTCCAAGCACGCTTAACTTCATCAACCAATCCATTTATTGACCAGCGAAATGCACCTGGCATCGCAGCTATTTCTTGAGTATCTGTACCTTCATGAACAAAAAGAGGATAGATGAAGTCAGATGCAGATACAGTGCTCTCTCTAACCATATCTCTTAAAGAGTTTGTTCTACGAAGACGACGGGGTCGATAAGTAAGATCCATCTTGACCAATAGATTTAACTACATTTTACTTCCTTTAAGTCCTCGCCCGATCGAACCAACTTGATCTAGGTTCATCTATTCGAACAGATCTAAGTTTTTCAAGAAGTCTCAACTCATCATCAGACCAGTTTTCAGGCAACTTTAACTTTAGGGTAAAAAACAAATCTCCTTTGGTATCTAAATCAGGTAATCCTTGGCCTTTTAATCTCAATTTTTTTTCAGGTAAACTTCCAGAAGGTATTGACAAAGATATATCTCCTTGAGGAGAGGTAACCGAAAATTTTGCTCCCAAAGCTAATTCATCTAATGAAACAGGTAAATCTGCATAAATATCTAACCCTTTTACTTTCCAAATCGGATGAGATTTAATGCTAACTTCAATTATTAAATCTCCTCTTATCCCTTTTCCTGACTGTATATTCCCCTTATTTTTAATACATATTTTTGATCCATTTTTTATTCCTGTTGGGATTTTCACTTCAATAGGTTCATCATTTACTAAAAGATTCTTTTTTGCTCCATTCAAAGCTTCTAAAAAACTTATCTGCAAGTTAAATTCAGCATCAAGATTTAATGATTGGGCACTTTTATCTGAAGATATATTTGAATAAATTTCTTGACCAACCTCACTAAATCTTCCAATCAAATCACCTAAGAAATCATCAAAATTTAGATATTCATTAAAGTTCTTGTCATTATTTTCTCTATCAAATTCTCTAGACTTTCCATCTCTATTTTTGAACCAATAACTGAGATATTGTTCATAAGACTTTTTTTTATCCTTATCAGAGAGAATCTCATAAGCTTCATTGATTTCTTTGAATTCTGATTCAGCCTTACCATCATGTGGATGTAAATCAGGGTGAAATTGTCTAGCAAGTTTCCTGAAGGCACTTTTGATTTCTTTATCGGTAGCATTTCTACTAATACCAAGAATTTTGAAATAATCCTTAAAACCATCTATTGCCATAGATATAAAGCTCTTTCCATAGTAAAAAACAATATTTTCAATAATTCTTCTTAAATAGTAAGTATTTAAATGTAGAGATTATAGAACTTAATGGAACCTCGAAGAGATAGGCTTATTTAAGTAAAAAAGTAAGGAGAGTCGATTGGCGTTAATTAATGGCTTTCACCTGAAAAATATTAGAGGTGATGTATTAGGCGGATTAACCGCAGCAGTAGTAGCCCTACCACTAGCTTTAGCGTTTGGTAACGCTGCCCTTGGCCCTGGAGGGGCTATCTATGGGCTTTACGGAGCAGTAGTCGTTGGCTTCCTTGCAGCTTTATTCGGAGGGACTCCCTCTCAAGTTAGTGGTCCAACTGGCCCTATGAGCGTAACCGTCGCTGGGGTCGTTGCAAGTTTGGCAGCTGTAGGTGTCCCTAGAGATTTATCTGCTGGTGAAATTCTGCCTTTGGTAATGGCTGCAGTAGTTATTGGAGGATTATTTCAGATCTTATTTGGCCTGCTCAAGCTTGGTAAATACATTACTCTTGTTCCATATTCTGTTGTATCAGGCTTTATGTCTGGAATTGGAGTGATCATAATCACACTTCAAATAGGGCCTTTACTTGGAATATCAACTCGAGGAGGAGTCTTAGAATCTCTTTCTACTTTAATTAATAATTTCGAACCAAACGGAGCGGCAATCGCAGTTGCTGCAATGACACTTGCAATAGTTTTTCTAACTCCCCGTAAAATAAGTCAATGGGTGCCCTCTCCACTTTTGGCATTATTAATAGTCACTCCTTTATCAATTCTTCTTTTTGGCGATAGCTCTATTGATCGAATAGGAGCAATACCTGAGGGAGGTCTAACTTTAAGTTTGCCAGACCCAAGCTTTGATAATTTTTTCCCCATTATTCTAAAAGCAGGTCTAGTTCTAGCTGTTCTTGGTGCTATTGATTCACTTCTGACTTCACTTGTTGCAGATAATATTTCTCAAACAAGACATAATTCTGATCGAGAACTAATTGGACAAGGCATTGGAAATGCCATTGCTGGGATTTTCACAGGTCTCCCTGGCGCTGGGGCAACCATGAGAACAGTTATAAATGTCAAATCTGGAGGTTCCACCCCAATCTCAGGGATGGTTCATTCAATCGTATTGCTACTAGTACTTGTTGGTGCAGGTCCGCTTGCTGCTCAGATACCAACAGCTCTTCTTGCAGGAATTTTAATCAAAGTTGGTTTAGACATTATTGACTGGGGATTTTTATTAAGAGCTCATCGGCTATCTCTTAAGACAGCAAGCGTGATGTATGGGGTCCTTCTTATGACCGTTTTCTGGGACTTGATATGGGCAGTTCTTGTTGGAGTATTCATAGCAAATATGCTCACTATCGATTCCATTACTGAAACTCAATTGGAGGGAATGGAAGCAGACAACCCAATAGATTCAGCAGCAAATAACAATGCAGCAAATTCACAACTTCCTTCAGATGAAAAAGCACTTTTAGATCGCTGTGCAGGTGAAGTAATGCTGTTCAGATTAAAAGGACCACTCAGTTTTGGAGCAGCAAAAGGAATAACCGAAAGAATGATGCTAGTAAGAAACTACAAAGTTTTAATCCTTGATATCACTGATGTTCCTAGACTTGGTGTAACGGCAACTCTTGCCATAGAAGATATGGTGCAGGAAGCCCTAAACAACTCAAGGAAAGCATATGTTGCTGGTGCAACTGGAAGAGTAAAAGACAGACTTGCAAAATTTGGAGTTGATGTAATTGGAACAAGAAAAGAGGCACTTACAGCAGCAATTGACAGCATAAATATTTAAGTCAATAGGTCATTTTGATTGCTTGCATTAACAACTAACAAGAAATGGGACAGAACCTTTTCATCCAAAATGCTTTAAGTCCACCAATACTGTTCTTCTTTTTGGGTGCAATAGCATATGCTCTCAAGTCAGATTTTGAGATACCAGCTCCTTTACCAAAATTATTTTCTTTATATCTTTTACTTGCAATAGGCTTCAAAGGCGGTATTGAGCTTCAAAAAAGTGGCTTTGGTTATCCAGTGCTTCCAACTGTGATAGCAGCAATATTAATGTCGCTATTAATCCCACTTATTTGTTTTTTTATACTTAGATTTAAATTCGATGTTTTTAATGCTGCAGCAATATCAGCAGCATATGGATCAATAAGTGCAGTGACATTTATAACTGCTGAAAGTTTTCTCGAAAGTCAAAATATACCGTTTGATGGTTTTATGGTTGCAGCTTTAGCACTGATGGAGTCACCAGCAATAATAATTGGTCTTCTACTAGTCAAATTTGGAGCTCCTAAAGATAGGCCCATCAAAAGAAAAATGAAATGGGGATCAATTCTTCACGAGTCGATGTTAAATGGTTCCGTCTATTTGTTACTTGGAAGTCTTCTAATAGGTTTTATGACATCAGCTATTGATCCATCTGACATAAAAAAAATGGAACCATTCACAGGTGAATTATTTTATGGCGCAGAATGTTTTTTCTTGCTTGATATGGGAATTGTTGCTGCTCAACGACTAGCTCGTCTAAATAAAACTGGTGCATTTCTCGTTATGTTTTCAATATTCATGCCAATAGTTAATGCCGTACTTGGATCAGTCGTAGCTAGATTTCTAAATTTAGATCCAGGTAATGCTCTCTTATTTGTGGTTTTATGCGCAAGTGCTTCTTACTTAGCTGTACCAACAGCCATGCGAATGACTGTTCCTGAAGCTAGACCTAGTTATTACATTTCAACCACTCTTGGATTAACCTTTCCTTTCAACATAATCATTGGAATACCAGTATATATGGGCTTAGTCAACACAATGATTCCATCAATGGGGTAACTCAATTTCATGAAAAGACTTGACTTGATTTTTAGTGAAAGAGAACTAGATGATGTTCTCTCAGCATTAGAGAAAGCTGAAGTTCCTGGTTATACGGTTATGAAACATGCCACCGGAAGAGGACCAGAAAGAATTGTCACAGAAGACATGGAATTTACTGGATTCGGATCGAATGCACACGTAATTATTTTTTGTGAGCAAGAGATAATTGACGAGATACGAGACAACATAAAAACTGTTCTTAGTTACTACGGTGGTGTGGCATATGTTTCTGAAGCAACTCCTCTTTAAGAATACTTATCTATTGGGTGAACTAAGCATGAACCCAATCTACACGAATTGATTTTCGACTATTTAAATATCTATCTATTGCCATAGCAGCTATACATCCATCCGATGCTGCAACAACAGCTTGTTTAAATGGAGTGTTTCTAATATCGCCAATAGCCCAAACCCCTTCGACTGTTGTAGACATAAAGTCATCCACCAAAACTCCCCCATCCTCCTTAAAAGCGACCTGCTCACCAAGAAAGTCGGTAATAGGCTTAGAACCGCTCATGTAAACAAACACTCCTTCAAGAGCTATATCTTGATGAGTCTCAATTGAACGATTCTTAACCTTGACACCTGTGACCCCTGAGTCATTACCTTCAATCTGCATTAACCTCGTCTTACTCCAATGGTTCACATTTGGTTTTGATAGAAGGTCTTGGGCATGATGATCATCTGATTTTGGATCATTGGATGTTATCCAATGAACTTTGGAGGCAAATTTTGTAAGAACATTTGCTTCCTCGATTGCCTCTTTATTAATACCAACAACGGCGACTTCACGATCTCTATAGAAAGCTCCATCACAAGTCGCGCAATAGCTTACTCCTTTACCAAGGAATTCAGCCTCACCTTTAAATGATGCTGGCCTACCCATTGCACCACTTGCAACTACAAGTGCTTTGGCTTTAAAAGTTCCATCTGGAGTATAAATAGTTTTCAAGTCACCACTTGCATCAATTCCAAAAACTTGGGCTCTCCGATAATCAGCACCATACTGAGTAGCTTGATCTCGCATAAGTTTCAACAAGGCCTCACCACTCATTTCACTTGAGACACCTGGGTAATTAGCAATTTGATGTGTTATTGCTAGCGCACCTACATCAGGATTCTTATCAAGAATTACTGTTTTTAAGTCTGCTCGGGAAGTGTAAAGAGCACAACTGCAACCAGCAGGCCCACCACCAACTATGACAACATCAGTTTCAATGGTTTCCAATGGAAAATCTCTTAGTAGTTTTTACTCTCTCTCAAGAAGAGAAAAGAGTGTTTTGAGATCACTTGGGTTAATAGATGAGACTTTTACCCCAAATCAAATCAAATGTTTGTGTTCTTCAACTCTAATAAAAATATTCTAGGTTGAGCGATAACAAACAATCTTCTAAATAGATTTAATTGATTAAGAGCAAATCTGCATATATTTAGTTTCAATCTGCAGACACAAAAAACCCTAGATCTTCTAAAGTGAAAGCTGATTTATTAGATCATTGAGCGACTCAGAAATCCTGCTAAAAGCAGCTATTAACCGAATAACTGCTCGCATAACGGAGAAACTGATCAATTCAGCCCAAGAATTCACTGAAATTGCTGAAGAATTACCTCAAAAGCTCCAAAACGAATGGTCTAGCTTTAAAGAAGAGGTTATTGAAGAATCAGAACGTCTAGAGAAAAAGACTAAGTCATCAAAAGAAAAAAGTTATCAGGAACAATTAAGTAAAGAAGATTTAATTCAAATTCAAATAGATAATCTCAGATCTAAGGTTATCGATATCAATAAAGATATTGAGGGGGGAAATTGATATTTCTAGCTAGTCAACTTCAAAGATTTGGAAGAGCCTTTAGGATTTGGATGATATTGCTAGGTTTACTTTTCTACTTATGGTTTGATTCTAAAAAATGGACTTATTTAAAAGGATATACAGATAAAAGAAGAGAAAAAAGAAACACTTTAAGAGCAAAGTGGATTACAAAAGAATTAGTCAATCTAGGATCAGCATTTATAAAATTAGGTCAACTTTTATCTGCAAGAGCTGATGTTATTCCATCTGCATGGGTAAATGAACTTACATCTCTACAAGATAGAGTTCCTCCTTTTGCATTTGAAAAAGTTCAAGAAATATTAATATCACAACTTGGTACTTCATATGAAAAAATAAAAAGTATTGAGGAAATCCCAATTGGCTCAGCTTCACTAGCTCAAGTTCATAAAGCCAGGTTAATGAATGAAAAAAATGTTATTTTCAAAGTACAACGACCAGATATAGAAAAGTTTTTTAGGCTTGACTTAGATGTGATGAATCAAGTTGCAAAAGTAGTTCAAAGAATAAAGTCTTTAAGTCGAGGTAATGACTGGGTAGGTATTGCCAAGGAGTCTAAGAGAGTTTTACTCAGAGAGCTTGATTTTCGAATTGAAGCTCAATATGCTGCAAGATTTAAACAACAATTTATAGATGACTCAGATATTTTAATCCCAAGTGTATTTTGGGATTTAAGTACCAGTAAACTCTTATGTTTGGAGTATTTACCAGGAATCAAGATCAATGACATTAAATCTCTAAAAAGCAATGATATTGATACCTCTTTAATCGCAAAGATTGGGGCTACAAGTTATTTAAAACAATTGGTTAATTACGGTTTTTTTCATGCTGATCCTCATCCCGGCAACCTAGCTGTTTCTAAAGATGGTTCCCTCATTTACTATGATTTTGGGATGATGGGTTTTGTTTCTGAGCGTATTAGAGGTAGGCTCAACTCGATGATCAAAGCCGCAGCTCTCAGAGATGTTAGTGGACTAGTCAAAGAACTTCAAATTGCTGGCTTAATTGAAAAAGATATTGAAATAGGTCCAGTTAGAAGATTAATAAGAATAATGTTAAACGAAGCTCTCACGCCTCCATTTAATTCTCAAATAATAGAAAAGCTCTCTGGCGATTTATCTGAACTAGCTTATGGAAAACCCTTTAGAATACCAATTGAGTTGATTTTTGTTTTTAGAGCATTATCAACTTTTGAAGGAGTTGGACGAAATTTAGATCCAGAATTTAACCTGATAGCAATAGCAAAGCCCTTCCTTCTTCCTCTAATGACCTCAAAAAACCCAGACTCAAATGACCTATTTAATGAATTAGGAAGACAAGTTACTGAATTAGGAAGTAAAGCTGTTGGATTACCAAAACGCTTGGATGAAAATTTAGAAAGACTGGAACAAGGCGATTTGCAACTTCAAGTCCGAATGGGTGAATCAGACAGACAACTCAGAAGAATGATTAACGCTCAACAAACTGTAGGTAATTCCGTTCTCCTTGGCTCTCTTGCAATATCATCAGCGTTACTAGCTTCAAACAATAAACCATATTTATTTTCCATACCATTAGTTCTAGGGTTTCCAATAGCTCTGAGCTGGATCAAATTACAATTCAAAATGAGAAACGAAAATCGACTTGACAATTTTCAAAGAAGACGAGGCTCAAACTAGCTTATTGAAATCAACCTTTCAAACTTCCTCTTGGTCCCAAGCCTACAAGTCCAGCATAAGTCGCTTGACTCCCTAACTCATCTTCAATACGAAGTAATTGATTGTATTTTGCGACCCTTTCACTCCGACTCAATGAACCTGTTTTGATTTGACCAGATCTAGTCGCTACTGATAAATCAGCTATTGTTGTATCTTCAGTTTCTCCACTTCGATGACTAATGACAGTTGTATAACTTGATCTTGAGGCAAGCTGTATAGCCTCAAGTGTTTCAGTCATAGAACCTATTTGATTCACCTTAATTAATATTGAATTTGCAATATTCTCATCAATTCCTCTTTGCAAACGAAGTGTATTGGTCACAAATAAATCATCTCCAACCAGTTGCACATTGTCTCCAAGCTTTTTGGTGAGAAAGCTCCAACCATCCCAATCATCCTCAGCTAATCCATCTTCAATTGAAACGATTGGGAATAAATTAACTAATCCAGCCAATTCCTCAACCATTTGCTCGCTGGAATAAGAATTACCACCATAAGAATATTGCCCTTCCTTATAAAACTCTGTACTCGCAACATCTAAAGCTAGAGAGATTTGCTCACCTGGTCTATATCCAGCCTTTTCAATTGCTTGCATTAAAAGGTCACCTGCTGCTTTATTACTCTCAAGATTTGGAGCAAATCCTCCTTCGTCACCAACCGCAGTTGATAGACCTTTCTGACTCAATAAATCTTTGAGCGTATGAAAGACCTCAGTTCCCATTCTTAATGCTTCTCTGAAGCTTTCAGCGCCATGCGGAACCAACATGAATTCCTGAAAATCTAAATTATTAGTAGCGTGTTCACCTCCATTAATTACGTTCATCAATGGTACTGGCAATAGAGAAGACATTGGCCCTCCCAAATACCTATATAACGGCAACCCCAATCCATTAGCTGCCGCTCTTGCAGTAGCCATACTGACAGCAAGAATTGAATTTGCCCCAAGATTTGATTTGTTGTCTGTATCATCAAGTTGCTTCATTACCGAATCCACTGTGGCTTGATCTAAAGAAGAAAGGCCGCAGAGAGCAGGAGCAATATTTTCTTCTATGTGACCAACGGCCTTTAGAACTCCTTTACCACGATAACGTGTGCCACCATCTCTTAATTCATGAGCCTCATGGGCTCCAGTACTTGCTCCACTTGGAACAATTGAACGTCCAATAGCACCGCCTTCTAAAAGCACTTCAGCCTCAACTGTTGGATTGCCACGAGAGTCCAACACTTCTCGGGCCATAATGGTATCAATTACAAGGTCTAGAGAGTCTGCCACGAATTTAAGATGATTTTTAGATCTTATGGACTACATTATTCCCATATGTTCCTGAATTACCAATCTAGCTTGCTTTCCAAGACCTAATCAATCAAATTTATCTTACAAGAAAATGCACATATAGATAAAAAGGTCTCTACCAAAATCCACTAGGAAAATGACCACTTTGAATCAAAAGCCCTCTAAAATGAAAGGAAGTTTAACTACAGAACCAGATTTTTTTAGCGATGAAGCCTGGAGCCTTTTATTAATTGCTGAACAATCAGCCAAGAGGTGGAGACATCAAAATTTAGATGTTGAGCATCTTATTCAAGTACTTTTTAGAAATAAGAAATTTCAAAACTATACCAATTCCTTACCTGTCAATCATGAAGAAATAAATGAAATCTTGGAGAACTTTATCGCTGAACTACCAATAACTAACCAAGCAGATTTATTTATTGGTGAAGATTTAGAAATTCTTCTAGAAACCGCTGATGATTTTCGCTCTCGATGGGGATCTAATCAAATAGAAATATCTCATATACTTATCGCAATTGGTAGAGATAATCGCCTGGGTGAAGATCTTTTTTATCAAGCAGGTCTACCAAGTGAAATTCTTGAAGCAGAGTTGAGACGACTACCAGCACCTAAATCATTTAATCAATCAAAAAGAAATATAGCCAAGCAAAAAGAGGAAAGACCACAAAAAAATTCAAAGACTTCTATCTATACCGAAAGCACCTCAAAAAATCCAGATCCGATACCTTTGACTCTTCTCAATAAGGAAGAGACTACTTCACAACAACAATCATTAGAGCTTACTAAAGCGCCAAGTGCATTAGATCTGTACTGCAAAGACCTAACTACTGAAGCTGAAAACGGGAAATTAGACCCTGTGATTGGTAGAGAATCTGAAATAAAAGCAATTACAAAAGTTTTATCACGAAGAGGCAAAAACAATCCAGTACTCATTGGTGCTCCCGGTGTTGGTAAAACAGCAATTGCAGAGTTACTAGCTCAAAAAATCATAGACAACGAGCTTCCAGAATCCCTTCAAGGTTTAAGACTAATTTCACTTGATATTGGTGCGTTAACAGCTGGAGCAAAATTTCGGGGGCAATTTGAAGAGAGGTTTAGATCATTGTTGAGTGAAATCAACGATAGCGAAAAAGGAGTAATCTTATTTATAGACGAGTTACACACAATTGTAAGTAAAGACAGATCAAATACTGACGCTGGCAGCCTATTAAAACCATTATTAGTTAGTGGAGATTTACGTTGTATTGGTGCAACTACTCCGGAAAACTATAGACGTACGATTGAAAAAGATCTAGCCTTAGACAGGCGATTTCAGCAAGTATCAATCAAAGAGCCCAGCCTAGATTTAAGCTTGGAAATTTTAAAAGGACTTAAAGAAAGTTATGAGTCTCATCACGGAGTAACTATTACTGATGAAGCATTAATTACAGCAATTCGATTATCTCATAGATATATAAGTGACAGATGCCTACCGGATAAAGCCATTGACTTAATTGACGAGGCCTCAGCTCAAGTAAAAATCGAATCTTCATCCCGGCCCAAAATCATAGACGAGAAAGAATCTCAGATTAATATTTTAGAGGCATCAATCCTAAATGCAAACAAAGAGACAACATTAGAAACCATTAGTAAGCTTGAAGAAAAAAAAGAATTACTAAGCGTTGAGCTTGTTCAGATAAAACAAAAATGGCAAGATCAGATGGAGAAATCAGCTGCATTACAAGAACTAAAAATAAGAGTTGAAGAATTAAAAAATTTAATAAAAGAAGCTGAAATCTCTGGTGATTTTGAAGAAGTAGAAAGACTGAAATATGAGCAACTTTATCAAATTAAAGAAAGAATAAAAAAAATTGAAGTCTCTATTCAAGAAGATAATGAATATGGTGATCCCCTACTCACAGACCAGGTTGACCCAGAAGACATAGCCGATGTCGTTTCAAGATGGACAGGCATTCCTGTTAGAAAAGTTTTATCAGGTGAAAGACAAAAGCTTTTAAATTTAGAACAAGACCTGGAAAGAAAAGTTATTGGTCAATCAAATGCTGTTAAAGCAGTCGCCGCTGCAATTCGTCGAGCAAGGGCTGGGATGCAGGATATAAGAAGACCTATAGGATCCTTTCTTTTTCTGGGCCCTACAGGTGTTGGCAAAACAGAACTTGCTAGATCATTAGCAAGTTCTTTATTTGATGAGGAAGACGCTTTATTGAGACTTGACATGAGTGAATATATGGAGAGAAATGCTGTTTCAAGACTCTTAGGTGCACCTCCCGGATACGTGGGTTACGAAGAAGGTGGACAATTAACAGAAGCAATCAGAAAAAAACCTTATGCAGTTTTGCTACTTGATGAGATTGAAAAAGCTCATCCAGAAGTTTTCAACATCCTTTTACAGGTATTAGATGATGGAAGACTCACTGATTCGCAAGGGCGGACAATAGATTTTAAAAATACAGTAATTGTTATGACCAGCAATCTTGCTAGCAAAGCAATCTTAAATAATTCACTTCAAATTCAAAGCGAAAATTCAAATAAAAATGTTCTTGCACAAGAATTAGATCAACAAATTAACGAAGCGCTAACAAAAAATTTTCGACCAGAGTTTTTGAACCGCATTGATGAGGTAATAAGGTTTAGTCCCCTAAAACCGGAAAGTTTAGAACAAATAGTACGACTTCAACTTGATGAATTAAAGCAGCTTCTAAAGCACCAAGGTTTGGATCTTTATGTTGACGAAAACACCATTAAAACTCTTGCTATCGAAGGCTATGAACCTGAATACGGGGCCAGACCGCTAAGAAGAGTGATTCGAAGAAGATTAGAAAACCCATTGGCAACTCAAATTTTAGAAGAGGCTTTTGAAGGTGCTAAATCAATAAAGGTTGCTACTAAAGATGATGAGTCAAAAAAACTTCTTTTTTTAATAGATAACTAATCGATCAAACATAAGTTAGTGTAGGTTTATTGCCATTTTTTTTTAAAGTCCCTTCCTTTTAGTCTTCCCAAAGTGACAAGTCCAACTTCTAAAGAGGATCAAGAAAAGGTCATTCCTACAAAAAAGGAAAAGACTGCCTTAAAAAAAAGTTTTTTATCCTCTACAATTGACGAAATGAAACTTGTTGTATGGCCTTCACGCCAACAACTTTTCAGTGAATCTGTTGCTGTGATTTTAATGGTCACTTTATCAGCAGTATCAATAGCTGCTGTAAGCCGCTTTTATGGATGGGCTTCTACTCAGATATTCCGCTGAGTTGACCAACCTAAATTTTTAAACCACTCACAATTTTTTCCAGTGTCAGATATTGAAACCACCCCTATTGAAGATTCAAAAATAATTGATAGATCAGAAACAATTGAGGATGATCAATCACATTTTTCAAACCAGACTACAAAAACAAATATTGCACGTTGGTACGCTATTCAAGTTGCCTCAAGTTGCGAAAAGAAGGTAAAAGCAACTCTTGAACAAAGAGCCATCACTCTCGGTGTAAGTGACAGAATTATAGAGATAGAAATACCTCAAACCCCCGCAGTTAAGCTGAAAAAAGACGGTAGCAGGCAGACCACAGAAGAAAAAGTTTTTCCTGGATATGTTCTAGTCCGTATGGTTTTAGATGAAGACACAATGATGGCAGTAAGAAGTACTCCAAATGTAATTAATTTTGTAGGTGCAGAAGACCGCAGAGCGACTGGTAAATCACGAGGTCATATAAAACCTCGCCCTCTCAGCAGGCAAGAAGTTAATAGAATTTTCAAACGAGCTGCTGAAAAGAAAACTGTCGTCAAGCTGGATGTAGAAGAAGGTGATCAGATTGTTGTGACTTCAGGTCCTTTTAAAGATTTCCAAGGAGAAGTCATAGAAGTTTCAGGAGAAAGAAACAAACTTAAGGCGCTTTTATCAATTTTCGGTAGAGAAACTCCTGTTGAGCTTGAATTTTCTCAAATAACCAAACAAAATTGATTTTTAATTTCCTTTTGCTGTCTGGTCAGTCTAGGAGTTAAGTTTATTAGATAATTTAATCTGACTAGTTTCAGATTTTCCGCATTAGTTCAATTTTTAGCCGATGGCAAAGAAAGTAGTAGCCCTGATCAAGTTAGCCTTACAGGCTGGCAAAGCTAATCCAGCTCCTCCCGTTGGCCCTGCGCTAGGTCAACACGGAGTAAACATAATGGCTTTTTGCAAGGAATACAATTCGCGCACGCAAGACAAAGCTGGCTTTGTTATTCCTGTAGAAATATCAGTTTTCGAAGATAGAAGTTTTACTTTCATAACAAAAACACCTCCTGCTTCGATTTTGATTACTAAAGCAGCGGGTATTGCAAAAGGATCAGGAGAGTCAGCAAAAGGAACTGCTGGTTCAATTAGTAAAAGTCAGCTTGAAGAAATTGCTAAAACAAAACTTCCAGATCTCAATTGCAGTAGCATCGAATCTGCGATGAAAGTTATTGAGGGAACTGCCAAAAACATGGGAGTTTCCATAAAGGACTAGTTAAATCGTAAAATCGCAACAATTCACTTCCAAGGGGGAGACGAAAGTCGAATGAACCCCACTCTATTATGAAAAATTTCTCTAAAAGGATGACAACGTTACTTTCCAAAGTGGAAGAACGTTCATATTCTCCAGTTGAAGCAATAAAGCTAGTTAAGGAAAATGCCAATGCAAAATTCGATGAGACTATTGAAGCTCACATAAGACTTGGTATTGACCCAAAATATACCGATCAGCAACTTAGAACGACGGTTGCCTTGCCAAGTGGTACTGGTCAAAAAATACGAATAGCAGTCGTTACTCGTGGTGAGAAAGTGTCTGAGGCAACAAAAGCAGGCGCTGATCTGGCTGGCGAAGAGGATTTAGTTGATACGATCAATAAAGGAGAAATGAACTTTGACCTTTTAATTTCAACTCCAGATATGATGCCCAAGGTCGCCAAACTTGGAAGAGTGCTTGGTCCCAGAGGGCTTATGCCTAATCCAAAAGCTGGAACAGTTACGACCGATCTTGCGGGAGCTATCAAAGAATTTAAAGCAGGAAAACTTGAATTCAGAGCAGACAAAGCTGGTATTGTTCATGTTCGATTTGGTAAAGCAAGTTTTTCTGAAGAAGCGCTCCTTGAGAATTTGAAGACTTTACAAGTAACAATAGAAAAAAATAAACCAAGCGGAGCAAAAGGTAAATTCTGGAGAAGCTTCTTTATTACATCCACCATGGGGCCATCAGTAGAAGTAGATATCAACGAATTACAAGACTTACAGAAAGAAAAGTGACCCTTATTGTTGTAAATTAGCCAAGTGGCTTAGCCACAAGGGCATGCGCCCAGCCAAAGACAGCAGGTCTGTACTATTAACTCGTTTAATAGAATCAATAAATCCAGCCGAGGCATACGCAGGTTTTTCCTTTTTTTTGGATTGAATCGTTAGCGGCCTCGATTTCCTCTAGGAAATATGGCCGCATGTCCCGTTCTTCCCCCGATTCGATCCAATTATTATGGGCCGCACGCTGGAAAGCAAAAAACAGATCGTCGAACAAATAGAGGATCTACTAGATAACTCCGAAATGGCTTTAGTTCTTGATTACAAGGGCTTATCCACGAAAGAGATGTCTGATTTGCGCTCAAGATTGCAAAAAAGCGATGGCATATGCAAGGTCACTAAAAACACCTTGATGCGTCAAGCCATAAAAGGAAAAGATTCCTGGACTGGTTTGGACTCATTGCTTACTGGAACTAACGCTTTTGTTTTAATCAAAGGCGATGTTGGCAGTGCTGTTAAAGCTGTACAAGCATTTCAAAAGGAAACTCAAAAATCTGAGACGAAAGGAGGTCTTTTCGAAGGCAAACTCTTATCTCAAGATGAAATCAAAGCGATTGCAAAACTTCCAAGCAAGGAAGCACTTATGGCACAAATTGCTGGTGCAATGAATTCCATAACTAGCAAAATCGCTATTGGGATCAATGAGGTTCCTTCTGGACTTGCAAGGTCTCTTAAACAACATTCAGAGAGCGGCGAAAGCTGATCATTCTTATTTGACAATTTGTTTTCTACTTACTTAGTTGCTGATTTAAACCATGTCTGCAAAAACCGATGAAATCTTAGATTCATTAAAAAGCCTTTCTTTGCTTGAAGCTTCAGAGCTTGTTAAGCAAATAGAAGAAGCTTTTGGTGTATCTGCTGCCGCATCCGCCGGTGTTGTCATGGCGGCTCCTGGAGCTGCTGCTGGTGGCGATAGTGCTGATGCTGCCGAAGAAAAAACTGAATTTGAGGTAGTTTTAGAAAGCTTTGACGCTTCATCTAAAATCAAAGTCCTCAAAGAAGTTCGCAATGCCACAGGTTTAGGCCTTGGCGAAGCAAAAGCCTTAGTTGAAGCTGCTCCAAAAACCATAAAAGAAGGAGCAACTAAAGAAGATGCTGAGGCTTTAAAGAAAGCAATTGAGGCTGTTGGCGGAAAAGTAACTTTAAAATAAATATTGTTACTGGATAAACACCAATTTTCTGCTTATATAAAACCGGTCTATTCAGACCGGTTTTTTTATGACTAATGAAGAACAATTTGCGATCTCTGCAGCAACTGATGGTGCCTGCAGTGGCAACCCTGGCCCGGGTGGCTGGGGAGCATTAATTAGATTCCAAGATGGGAACGAAGTTGAATTTGGTGGCCATAGCCCTGAGACAACAAATAATCGCATGGAATTAAAGGCTGCCTTATTTGTTCTAGAAAAATTAAAAAAAATAAAATATCACCCTTCGCTAACCATTAAAACTGATAGCAAATATTTAATTGATGGGATGGAAAAGTGGATGCCTAATTGGAAAAAGAAAGGCTGGAAAACATCCTCTGGCAAACCAGTTCTCAATCAAGATCTATGGAAAGCTCTTGACCATCCTCAGCTACCAAAAGTCAAACTTCAATATGTCAAAGGTCACAGCGGAGAAAAAGATAATGATAGAGTCGACGCTATTGCAGTAGCTTTTTCGAAAGGTCGAAAAATACAATTAAAAGATTTTGTCAACAAATAAAAAAAACGATTTATACAAAATTCTCCTTGGCCAGCTTCTATCTCAGGACGAGGGTATTGATGCAGAAATACTTTCTAATTCAGCTCTTAATGCCATTAAATTAGCATCATTAAATAGAAATTTCCCAATAATTTCTAACATCCTTTTAAAAGCATCAAGTGATTTTCAAAGAAACAATTCCCGCTTAAATCAAATTGTTTTTGGCTCTCCATTTAAAAACCCTTTAGGACTTGCTGCTGGATTTGATAAGAATGGAGTAGGTGCAGGTCTTTGGAATTATTTTGGATTTGGTTTCGCAGAATTAGGAACTATTACTTGGCATGCCCAAAAAGGCAATCCAAAACCCAGACTTTTCAGAATTGCAAAAGAAAAAGCTGCACTGAATCGAATGGGATTTAATAACGACGGAGCAGAGAAGTTTTTGAAAACTCTGGAAAAGCAGCAAATCCCTGCGCCAGGGAATAGACCCTGTGTATTGGGAATAAATTTAGGGAAGTCAAAAATCACAACGCTCGATGAAGCCCATACAGACTATTCTCTATCTCTAAAGCTATTGGCTCCATTAGCAGACTATGCAGTAATCAATGTTAGTTCGCCGAATACCCCAGGCCTTCGTTCATTACAAGGAACAAAACAAATAACAAAATTAATAAAAACGCTTAAAGATGTATCCAATTGTCCGCCTTTGCTTGTGAAAATTGCACCAGATCTTTCAAATGAAGCAATTGATGAAATTGCCAGAGTTGCCAAGGAAAATGGTATTGATGGAATCATTGCAATCAACACAAGCTTAAATCGATTTCATCTAAAAAAATTAAAAATCAAAACTGGAAATACTCTAGAACAAGAAAGTGGAGGATTAAGTGGACTCCCCTTACAAAAAAGGGGACTTGAAGTTATGAAGAGGCTAAGAAAAAGTACTAATAATGATTTACCTCTAATTGGTGTGGGTGGAATTAGTTCAGCAAGAGCTGCATGGGAGAGAATTGCCGCTGGAGCATCACTAGTTCAAATTTATACTGCGTGGATATTTGAGGGGCCTAATTTAGTTCCTGATATTTTAGATGGATTAACTCTGCAAATGGAAAAGCACGGGTTCCAAAATATTAAAGAGGTAATCGGTTCCGAAGAACCATGGAAATAAAAATAAAAATGAATTCAGCAAATGATTATGATTTAAACTAAGCAAGGTATTGTCTCAAATATAATGAAAATAGAATTTGATATTCATGGAGGTAATATTGAAAAAGAAGCAAGAAAATTAGGACTTTCAACAGGAAATATAATCGATGCTAGTGCATCAATAGTACCTTTCAAATTACCTAAGAAAATAAGAACTTTTCTTATTAATAGTATAAAGAATGGGTCTATCCGATCTTATCCAGATAGAAGTTATTTTGAAGTCAAAAATGCTATTTCGAAATGGCACAATATTGATCCTTCAATGATTTTACCTGGGAATGGGGCATCTGAATTATTTACTTGGGCAGCAAGAGATGCAAGTTTAAATGGTATAAGTTCTCTACCTTCTCCTGGTTTTGGAGATTATCAAAGAGCTTTAAAATGTTGGAATGCCCCTTATATTCATCATCCTTTACCCTTATCTTGGAGCGATAGCAATCCTCAATCATTCCCAATCAAACCAAAAACTAATGTCTTATGGATTACAAATCCACACAATCCAACTGGGCAATTATGGTCTCGTAAATCAATAGAAAATTTATTAGCTAGTTATAAACTAGTGATTTGCGATGAAGCATTTATTTCTCTTGTACCTGGAGGTGAAAATCAATCAATAATAAACTTAACTAACAGCTACAAGAACCTTATAGTAATAAGAAGCTTAACTAAGTTTCTAGGTATTGCTGGATTAAGGGTTGGATACGCAATAACTAATTCAGATAGATTATTAAAATGGAAAGAGATAAGAGATCCTTGGCCAGTAAATACGCTAGCAATAAATGCAACTAATATGATAATGAAAGACTCTAAGTTACATAAAAAAAGATTAAATAAAATTCACAGATGGATAGAAGAAGAAGGGACATGGTTATATCAACATTTGTCAGATTTTTCTACTATCAAGCCTCTACCTTCAACTACTAATTTTCAATTAATTAAAAGTGAAAATTCTATATCAAATATTATTAAAAATTTAAAAAAAAGAGGAATTTTATTAAGAGACTGTCGATCATTTATAAACTTAGGTGAAAATTGGATCAGAATAAGTTTGCAGAAGAGAAAACAAAATATTCAAATTATTAATACATTAAAAGATTACATTAACTAATCGAGTTTAAAATCTCAAATATCCTATTTTCAGAATTTAAATAACCATTATTATTCATATTTAATTTCATTTGGATAAGAGATTTAGAATCTATCAAATTAGATATAATATTCTTCAATATAGTTTTTTCTGGATCATGCTGATTAACTATTATAGCTCCTCCAAATTTAGCCATATAAGCAGCATTCAGCTCTTGATGTTGATCGGTAGAATGTGGAAAAGGTATTAAAATTGAAGGGGTCTTAGTTACCATTAATTCAGAAATGGCACCAGCGCCTGCTCTACTTATTGCAAGATCAGCATTTTGAAGCAAGGCAGGGATTTCATCACTGAACTGTCTTACAACCAAATTAGGGTGGTTTTTGTACTTATCTAGATTTCTATAAGAACAATCATTCTTACCTGTCAAATGTACAACTCTACAACCCTGCTCAATCAACCAAGGTAAAATATTCCTTACCATTTCATTCATTTTTAATGCTCCTTGACTACCTCCCATAATTACTATTAATACTCCCTCTCCTTGAGGGGCCCAACTTGGGAGAGATTGTTCTACAAAAAATTCTGACCTTACAGGTGTTCCAACAAAACTTGTTCTACATTTTGGCAAATACTCAGATGTTGATGGGATACCTAAAGCTACATGATCGCAAAATCTACCCAACAGCCTAGTTACTTTACCAGGAATAGCATTAGACTCATGCAATAAAATCGGAATACCAGCCATTTTCGCACCAATAATACTAGGAGCAGATATGTATCCACCAGTGGTAAAAATAACATTTATTTTTTTTTGACGTAATAAGATAGATACTTGAATAGAAGCGCAGAGTAATTTACAAAAATCATATATTTTTCTAAAAATATTTCCTTGTAATCCTCCAACTTTTAGCTTTATTAAATTAAATTTTTCTGGAACCAGTTCAACCTCTAGCCTATTTGGTACACCTAACCATTCAATTTCCCAAGAATTTGAAAGCGAATCAGCCAAAGATAATGCAGGATAAATGTGCCCACCCGTTCCACTTGCAGCAATTAAAAGGCGAGGCATGAGTTAAATAACCTTATCTTTGGAGACTAAGTTATATTGAGTAAAAAAGGTAGGCGTGAGAAATTCACTGGTAACCAAATTAATAGTTTTTTTATTGCTATATCCCCTTTCAACCAATTCTGCTTTAAGTAAAAATATAGACAATCAGTCTTTAAGCAATAAATTGGAGGAAATTCTCAACCAAAGAAAGGATTATTTACTTAAAGACCTATTCTTTAAAAAATCATTCAATAAATTTAATAAACAGTATTTAGGTTTTAAAAATAAGTACAAAGATTCAAAATGGTCAATCAAAATGATAGAAAATGATCCAAATAAATCACTCTTAGATATAAAAATTAAATCTACCAGAACAATCAACAATCAGATTTATAATCTAGATACGAAACAAACTGTAAAAATAGAAACTTACAAAAATAAAATAAAAGATTATAAAGTTATCGATGATGAGTCAATTCTTAATAGTCAAAAGTCTCCACTAATTGTAAAAATAATATCTCCTAGCAAAGTTCTTACTGGTGAAAGATATGAAATAAATTTAATCGTTGAACAGCCTCTAGATAATTCAATAATTGCTAGTGGGATGATTATACTTAAAAACAATGAGAGAACTAACATATCGAATGATCTATTTGGGATTAAACCTAATCAATCGGGGGGGCTATTTAAATATATTCAAGCACCCTTAGAGCCTGGTTCTCAAACTATTTCAGCAATAATTACTCATCCAGAAGGTATTTATTCAATTACAAAAAAAATCAGAGTCGTAAGAGTAGGTTTATAAAACCTACTCTTAACAATTAGAAAATTTGATTGAAATTATTTAGCATCATCTAGAGCAGATACTCCAGGAAGAACCTTCCCTTCCAAGAGTTCAAGACTAGCACCACCCCCAGTCGAAATATGGGACATTTTTTTCGCTAAACCTGCTTTCTCAACAGCTGCAACTGAGTCTCCACCTCCAATAATTGTGCAGCATCCTTGAGCACTTAATTCAGCCAAAGTATTTGCTATTGCATTAGTTCCATTTGCAAATTTCTCAAATTCAAAGACACCCATCGGTCCATTCCAAATAACAGTTTTGCAACTTTTCAGGGCATTCTGAAAGATTTCAACTGATTCTGAACCAATATCCAATCCCATCCAACCTTCACTAATAGAATCTACTTTTGAAACTTTGCTATTTGCATTAGGAGAAAAATTATCAGCCAAAACAACATCACTTGGCAAAAGAAACTCGACTCCTTTATCTTTAGCTTTCTTCTCCAAAGCACTTGCTAGTTCAAGTTTATCCTCCTCAACAAGGCTATTACCGACAGATAATCCTCTAGCTTTATAAAAAGTGAATATCATACCTCCTCCAACAATTATTTTGTCGCATTTATCAATCAAAGATTCCAAAACACCTATCTTACTACTTACTTTTGAGCCCCCAACAATTGCAGCCAAGGGTCTTTTAGGTTCATCAATAGCTCCTTGAAGGTATTTAAGTTCTTTTTCCATTAAATAACCAGCCACACAAGGAGTTAAGAACTTTGTAACCCCCTCAGTTGAGGCATGAGCCCGGTGTGCAGCTCCAAAAGCATCATTAACATAAACTTCGGCCAAAGAAGCCAATTCTTTCGCAAATTCAGTATCGTTTTTTTCTTCCCCAGCATTAAATCGAACATTTTCCAAAAGGACAACATCACCATTGGACATAGTATCTACTTTTGACTTTGCTTCAGCTCCAATACAACTTTCTGTTTTTATAACTGTTTTACCAAGCAATTCACTTAGTCTTTGAGAAACTGCAGTCAAACGCATTGTTTCATTAACCTTGCCCTTTGGTCTTCCAAAATGAGCAGAAAGAATAACTCTTGCACTCTTCTCTAGAAGGTCATTAATAGTTGGTAAAGCAGCACGAATTCTTGTGTCATCAGTTATTTGACCCTCATCTCCTAATGGGACATTGAAATCAACTCTGACCAAAACACGTTTGCCGCATAAGTCTTCAGCGCCGAGACTTGACAGGGAACGCTTAGACATAATCTATGGAGTACGGAAAGTAAACTGAGTGACCATAGCTCTTGAAAGGCACGAATTGGGTAATTACTAAGACATAGAAAAAATCCACCCAAGCCTTTAAGAATCCATAAACACCTTTTTTAGAAATTTAAAATCTATGGTTAAAATAATAAAATATCCTTAAAATGCCTACGAACACTAATAAATGCATACTTGTAAAGTATGATTAGAAATCAGTTTTTCAAAAAACCATTAATGTAAGTAATATCTTTTCATCGGTAAATTATTAAATGTTGTAATTCCATCAATCTTGATTGATAAATAAAATTTAACTCTCATCGGAATATTTTGAATAATTCAATTATTTTTGTCTATTTATTTAATCTTTTCAGATGATAAGTTGAACTGAGAATTTCCAAAAAACACTTCCAAAAAATCAAAAATCAACTTTTGCAATTTTAGATTATTCAATTTAAACCAAATTTTTTTTAAAATTCCGTGAACAAGCAACTAATACAATGGTATCCAGGGCACATTGCTAAAGCAGAAAAACAATTAAAAGAGCACCTAAATAAAGTAGACCTAGTTTTCGAAGTGCGCGACGCAAGGATACCCCTTGCTACTTCTCATCCGTATCTCCAAAAATGGTTAAAAGGAAAGAAACAAATTTTAGTTATAAACAGAAAAGACATGATAAATATCAATGCTCATCAAGCATGGGATAAAAAATTAAGGTCAGAGGGAAAAGTCCCGTGGTGGTGTGATGCAAAAGCTGGAACTGGGGTTCTCCAACTAAAACAGGCCGCTATTCGTGCTGGGCAAGAGTTAAATCAAAGACGTTTTGACAGAGGGATGAAAAATCGTGCAATAAGAGTTCTCACTCTTGGTTTTCCAAATGTAGGGAAATCTGCTCTAATTAATAGACTAGTTAAAAAAAAAGTTGTATCTAGCTCAAGGAAACCTGGAGTCACGAGAAGCTTGCGATGGGTCAGATTAGGGCAAGATTTGGATCTATTGGATGCACCTGGGGTCCTGCCGCCTCGATTTGAAGATCAAAATGCCGCCTTAAAACTTGCTATTTGTGATGATATTGGCCAAGCCGCATACGATACTGAACAAGTAGCCATTAACTTTATGAAACTTCTTGAGACATTAGAAAACATCAAAGAAGCTGGAATCAAGTCAATGTGTCTGGAAAATAGATATGGAGTATCTTTTAATGAAAGTATTAAAGATAAATCTTTATGGCTACTTTCAGCAGCAGAACGTCACACTTCCGGAGACACTCGAAGAATGTCTCAGAGATTACTTGATGATTTTCGCAAAAATTTATTAGGAAACATCTCTCTTGAACTCCCCTAATGGATAAAGAAATCAAGCATGAATTTGGGCAAGGCCCAGGTGAATTATTTGAGGGGGAATACCAAAAGCCTTTGCCTATGAGGCTTGATAGATGGCTGGTAAGTCAACGATCTGAACAAAGCAGGGCTCATATTCAAAAATTTATCGAAGCTGGGTTTGCAAGAGTGAACGGTAAAACTGGAAAAGCAAAAACTCCCGTTAGGCCAGGTGACATCATTCAACTTTGGGTCCCACCACCTGAACCTCTTCCTTACTTAAAACCAGAAGAAATTGATTTGGATATCTTATATGAAGATAATCATTTAGTAGTCATCAATAAAACTGCAGGAATAGCAGTACATCCTGCACCAGGCAATAAATCAGGCACGTTAGTCAATGGATTAATCAATCATTGTCCAGATTTACCTGGCATCGGAGGCAAATTAAGGCCTGGAATAGTTCATCGATTAGATAAAGACACAACCGGATGCATTGTCGTAGCTAAGACTCAAGAAGCCTTAGTGAAACTTCAAATTCAAATCCAAAAAAGAGTAGCCTCAAGAAATTATATTGCGGTTGTGCATGGAGCTATTAAAGAGACTGAAGGAATGATTATCGGATGTATTGGTCGACATCCAAAAGATAGAAAAAAATATGCTGTAGTTAATGAGGAATCTGGTAGATATGCTTGTACACATTGGAAATTAGTTGAAAATCTAGGAAATTTTTCTCTTCTTAAGTTCAAACTTGATACAGGCAGAACGCATCAAATTCGTGTTCATAGTGCACACATAGGTCATCCCATTATTGGAGACCAAACTTATAGTAGATGTAAAAAATTACCTATTAATCTAAGCGGCCAAGCATTACATGCAATTGAATTAGGTTTAATACACCCAATAACATTAGAGAAAATGCAATTCAAAGCTCCATTACCTAAAGATTTTGAAAGGCTTTTAAAGGTATTACAAACCAAAAATAATATTATTTCGGCAATCTAGGACAGGCTTTAACCATCTTTTTTGTTAAGTGTTTTCGAGGATTAAGCAACAAGTTTTGACCAGAATTTTCTTCAATAATTTCTCCCTTATCAAAGACTAATACTCTGTGACAAAAACCTGCTGCAACAGACAAGTCATGGGTTATAAATAACACAGATAATTTAAATTCTTCTTGCAAAGAGCGTAGTAACTCCAACACTTCTGCCTGGATTTCAGCATCTAACATACTCACACTTTCATCACAGATAAGTATTTCAGGACTAAGTGCCAGTGCTCTTGCAATAACTACTCTTTGCTGTTGCCCTCCTGAAAGTTTAGAAGGTAAACGTTGTTCATACATTTCTGTGGGGGTCAAACCAACAAGTTCTAAAAGATTACGAGCTTTTTCTCTCGCTTGAGATCGACTTAACAACTTATGGATAAGAATAGGATCTATAATTGCATCTATTACTGACATCTTAGGATTCAAACAAGCACATGGATCTTGAAAGATAATTTGAATATATTTACGTAATTGTTTTAAAGTTTTACTATTGATAGTTGAAATATTCTTTCCAAGAAAGAAAATACTTCCTCCTCTTATTGGTAATAAACCAGTCAAAGCTCTACATAGAGTACTTTTACCACATCCTGATGGACCAACGATACCTAGAGTTTCACCTTGATAAAGGGAAAAGGTAACTTCATTGACAGCTTTCAGCCAAGAATAATTGAAGGGCCAAAAACCTATATTATGCCAGCAACGTAATCTATTTACTCTCAATAATTCAGTCTTTTTATTCATTATTTCTCTCTCAGAGCCCTCTAATATTTTTCCTGAATTAACTAATCTTTGAGAAATATTAGTTTTTGGGTTGCAAATTATCTCTTGAATATTTCCAGATTCTACTATTTTCCCACAATCAAGTATTGCAATTTTATTACACCATTTATATGCCATAGATAAATCATGACTAATTAATAATAAAGCAGTCCCAATCTCATCACAGAGCGAACTCAATTCACTCATGATTTGATCAGCGACTAGTGTATCTAAACTAGTTGTAGGTTCATCAGCAATTATCAGAGGAGGTCTTAAACAAATTGCCAAAGCAATTGCTACTCTTTGTCGCATCCCTCCACTAAATTCATGTGGAAAAGAATTAAATCTTAAAGGGTCTATTCCAACTTTATCTAATAAGCTTTTAGCTTCTTTTACTAAGTTACAAATTGGTGCAGAATTATCATGGGCTCTCAAAGTATCAACCAAATGATCGCCAACAGTCATCAAAGGATTTAAACGTGACATTGGATCCTGAAATATAAATCCAACCTCTTTCCCTCGAATAGCCTGCAAAGAAACCTTGTCTAGATCCAATACATTTTTTCCATTTAAAATAATTTCACCATTACAAACGCATCCATGAGGAAGAAGCTGCATTACAGCTTTCGCAACGGTACTTTTACCACATCCTGAACTACCCACTAATGCAAGCCTATCGCCACGATTCATCTTTAGATCTAATCGATTTAATACATAAGTAGAACTATTTAGGTAAATAACATTCAGTTTATTTATCTTTAAAACTTCTTTTGATGAATTATTCATAAAAAGGTAGCAAGAAATGTTGAGTTTGAATAAGATAAATTAAGCCCCGGTGCCGATGCCTAAAGTCACCTCTGCACGCAATTCAACCCAGACAAATATTGTCTGTGATGAATTTTTTGATGGCCAGCCGCAACTCAGAACTCATCAGATTAAAAACATTGATGATTATGAAATCATTTTGCCAGAATGGTTAAAAAATTGCATTAGAAATATTCCACCAGGAATAGGGGCAAGTTGTCCACGAGATTCTGAAGCGTTATTAGTTGCAGCTTTTGATCTTGCGTTTCAACTACATAAAGGGCAATTCAGAAAAAGTGGTGAACCTTATATAACCCATCCAGTTGCAGTAGCAGACTTACTCAGAGAGATAGGTGCAAGCGCAAGTGTAATTGCAGCAGGTTTTTTACATGACGTCGTAGAAGATACAGATATAACACCAGAACAACTAGAGGGATATTTTGGCAGTGAAGTTAGATATCTAGTAGAAGGTGTTACTAAATTAGGAGGAATTCATTTTAACAATCGGACAGAAGCTCAAGCGGAGAACCTACGTAAAATGTTTCTAGCTATGGCTAGCGATATTCGAGTTGTACTAGTGAAGCTTGCAGATAGGCTTCATAATATGAGAACTATTAGTTACCTAGACAAAGAGAAGCAAACTCGAATAGCTAAAGAAACGAGAGAAATTTATGCTCCACTTGCAAACCGTTTAGGAATAGGACGTTTTAAATGGGAACTAGAAGACCTAGCATTTAAACTTTTAGAGCCAGATCCCTTCAGAGAAATTCAACAACAAATAGCAAGCAAACGTAGTGAAAGAGAAGAGAGATTAAATATAACTGTTCAATTACTAAAAGATCGCCTGAGCTCAGCAGGACTTTACCAATGTGAAGTTAGTGGCAGGCCAAAGCATTTATATGGAATATGGAGCAAAATGCAAAGACAACAAAAAGAGTTTCATGAGATTTTTGATGTTGCTGCTCTTAGAATTCATGTCTCAGATGTCGAGACATGTTATCGAGCTCTTGCTGTTGTCCATGACACCTTCAGGCCAATACCTGGTCGATTCAAAGACTATATAGGCCTCCCAAAACCAAATGGCTACCAATCGCTACATACAGCTGTAATTGGCAGGCACAGACCTATTGAGGTGCAAATCAGGACTCCAGAAATGCATAGGGTTTCCGAATTTGGAATTGCAGCTCACTGGAAGTACAAAGAAGGCGGATCACCTGCTAATCCTGATTCAGAAAAATTTAATTGGTTACGCCAATTAGTTGAATGGCAACAAGAAGATGGTGTTAATGATCACAATGACTACCTTGCCTCAATTAAAGAAGATTTATTCGATGAAGAAGTATTTGTTTTCACTCCAAAAGGAGATGTTTTGGGATTAAGAAATGGTTCAACAGCAATCGATTTTGCTTATCGTATTCACTCTGAAGTAGGGAATCATTGCAATGGTGCTAGAATTAACGATCGTATTTGTGTACTATCTACACCTCTTGAAAATGGGGATTTCGTTGAGATCCTCACTCACAAGAGCTCTCATCCAAGCTTAGATTGGCTAAACTATGTAGCTACACCCACAGCTAGAAATCGCATTCGACAATGGTATAAAAAAAGTCATCGTCAAGAAACAATATTACGAGGAAAGGAGCTACTAGAACAAGAGTTGGGTCGTAAAGGAATTGATAATTTACTAAAAGGTGAGGCAATAACAAAAGTTGCTGAGAGATGTAATCTAAAATCTACGGAAGATTTACTAGCTGCACTTGGCTTTGGAGCATTAACCTTACATCAAGTAATTAATAGATTTAGAGAAGAGATAAAAATACAAAGCCAGCCCCCTGAGACTGAATTAAACGATATCGAGCTAGCCAACCAAATTGGATCACAAGCGAATCTAGCTTCAAACAAATCAAAAACATCTCAAACAAAATCTTCACCAATAGTTGGCTTAGAAGGTCTTGACTATCGACTAGGTGGATGTTGCAGCCCTTTGCCAGGAGAATCAATACTTGGAACAGTTGCACTTGGTAATCATGGGATCACTATACATCGAACTAACTGTGTCAATATACAATCAATACCTAACAATAGAAGGCTATCAGTCAAGTGGAATAGCCATACACATATCAAAGAAGAGAAATTTCCTATTCAATTAAGAATTGAAGTTATTGATAGAGTCGGAGTCCTTAAAGACATATTAATGAGACTTTCTGATAGAGGTATCAATGTAATCGATGCAAGAGTTAAGACATCTCATGGCAAACCTGCATGTATAGATCTTAGAGTCGAACTGGAAAGCGTTAATCAATTAGAACTTACTATCAACCAAATACGTTCAATGGTTGATGTCTTGGATATCGCGAGAACAGGCATTAATTAACATAATGAATAATACGAAAGGTGGTTACAAACAAACAAATAATTTCTAATAGATATAAAGTTAAATTTTATTAGAACGTTTTTCGAGTAAAAAATACAAACCAAATCCACCAACTATTCCAGTTAAAAGACCCATGCATATCGAGCCCATTAATAGTCTAGAACTTAAGTACCAACCTTGAGACCACAACTCATTAGTAGTTATATGGCTAAAATCTATTATATTTTTATCTTTATTGAGTATTAAAGAGCCTATTCTATAATTTAAATAATAAAGAGGAACATAAGTAAATGGGTTGCTAATCCAGGTTCCAACAGCCGCCATAATACTATTCCCCTTGAAAATTCTTGCTAAAAACACACCCATCAAGGTTTGCAAACCAAAGAATGGAAAGCAACCACTAAATATCCCCAAACCCAACCCTAATGCTCTCTGAGAAGGAGAACCTTCCTGATTCCAAAGCCAAGAGACAAATTTACGAATTCTTTGTATTAGATTTAGGAAGATTTTTTTCATATTTTAAAAAATCTCGGTCCAAAAAGAAACCTAGATTTGATCTTAGTGAAGATTGCGTGATTATTGATTAATGAATTCGTTTTCCCCTACTGAAGATACTATTGCTGCGATTGCGACTGCCGTTTCTCCCGGCCAAGGAAGTATCGCTGTCATTAGGATCTCTGGCTCCTCAGCAATTGAGATAACTAAATCTATTGTTCATATTCCTGGTACACATGATTGGAGCACTCACAAAGTTCTTTACGGACATGTAACCGAAGCGAATCAAAAAATATATATCGATGAAGTATTAATACTAATAATGAGAGGGCCGCGAAGCTTTACAGGTGAAGATGTTGTAGAAATTCATTGCCATGGTGGAATCATCGCAGTCCAGAAGATACTTGAGAGAATACTGAATATCCCAAGCGTTCGAAGAGCAGAACCAGGTGAATTTAGTCAACGAGCGGTGCTTAACGGTCGTCTTAGCCTGACTCAAGCAGAATCAATTAGTGAGCTGGTGTCAGCAAGAAGTCGCAAAGCAGCAGAACTAGCGATTAATGGAATAGAAGGAAATATTCAAACTACGATTAAATTAATCAGAGAACGATTGATCGAGCAACTTACGGAAATTGAAGCAAGAATAGATTTTGAAGAAGATCTTCCAATTTTAGATGAAAAGCATGTAAAGCATGAAATTATCGACATCAAAAAAGATCTTAACGAACTAATTGATAATGCTAAAAGAGGATCTTGGGTTCGGTCTGGCTTAACAGTTGCACTAACAGGAAAGCCTAATGTAGGGAAAAGCTCCTTACTCAACAGGCTTTGTAAAAAAGAAAAAGCTATTGTGACTGACCTCCCTGGAACGACTAGAGATCTTTTAGAAAGTGAGATTGTCTTAGAGGGGATACCAGTAACTTTTATTGATACAGCAGGTCTAAGAGAGACAAAAAATCTCATTGAAAAAATCGGTATTTCTAGAACTAAAAAAACTTTAATTCAAGCTGATCTCATCATATTAATCTTTGATTATTCAAAAGGATGGACTAGCCAAGATGAATCAATACTAAAACAATTACCCATAAATATTCCATTCTTGATTGTTGGAAATAAATCTGATTTAAAGAATAATCAATCTTTAGAGAAAATTCCAAAATATATATTAGAAAAAGAGAATCTAGTTGTTATGAGTGCAAAAACAGGAAATGGAGAAGACGTTCTCATTAATTACCTACTAAAAACATGCGGTTCTTATCAAACTCATGGATTGCATATTGCTCTAAATGAAAGACAGCTTGATCTAGCGAAGTCAACGATGGAATCCCTAGAAAATATAAATAAGGTTTTTGATGATAAGCTACCATGGGATTTCTGGACAATTGATTTAAGACAAGCTATTAATTATTTAGGAGAGCTAACAGGAGAAGATTTAACAGAAAGCTTACTTGATAATATATTTTCAAAATTCTGCATAGGTAAGTAATCAAGAAATTTTTATCAACTAGTTATTATCGAGTGTGAAAATATAATATAAATAATAACAAACTCCTCCTATCAGTAGAGCTACCATAATATTCACACTATGAACAACGTCCACTTGATCAAAACTGTTAATATTAATTTAATTAAAGCATATAGTTCACTTATTACCAAGAAAAAATATTAAAAAATTTCTTTTTTCTGAAAATATTTAAGACAAAGAGAAGTAAATAAAATTAAAAAATAGAAAAAGATGTTTTTATAAATGGTTTTAACGTTGGTATAGTAATAAATGTATTTGTTGTATCGTGGATCTTCGCTCACCAAAGCTACATAAAATATTAGACACGTGGATTGAGGAAGATCTTGGTGATGGAGATCTCACAAGGTTTGTCCTCAACGACATAAGTTCATCAGCTCATTGGATTGCAAAAGAGGCTGGAACTTTTTGTGGTGGAGATCTAGTCAAACTAATATTTAGAAAGATTGACCCCCAAGTTGATATTCAACTTCTAATAGAGGATGGTCAGAAGTTTGAAAAGAATCAAAGATTACTAGAATTAACAGGATCATCATCTTCCTTAGTAGCAGGAGAGCGAGTAACTTTGAATGTAGCCATGCATCTTTCTGGTATTGCTACATCGACAGCTTTGCTGGTAACCAAACTATCAGGATCCAATGTGAAGTTGGCAGACACCCGTAAAACGACTCCAGGTTTAAGAATATTCGAAAAATATGCTTTTCATTGTGGTGGCGGAATAAATCATAGACTTGGATTAGATGATGCTGCCATGTTGAAAGAGAATCATATTGAATGGTCTCAGGGGATTAACAAGAGTATCAAAATCTTAAAAAATACTATTCCATGGACAAAGAAAATAATAGTCGAAGCAGAAACCCCCTCCCAAGCGAAAGAAGCTGTAGAGGCAGGCGCTGATGGGATTTTACTTGATGAAATGTCTATTCAAACTATAGAGAAATTAGTTCCAGAATTACGTCAACTATCAAAAACTAATAATTCTAAATACGTCTCACAAAATATTGTTATTGAAGTTTCAGGAATCAACCCAAATAATTTATCAGACTATGTTTTCACAGGTATTGATCTAATCTCAACTAGTGCTCCAATGACTAAAAGCAAATGGATAGATTTCAGTATGCGATTTGACTAAAAAATGAATAAACAGTTTTCTGGCAACATCCTAAAAACAAAAAAATCTTAAAAGTATCTACCTAACCATAAACATCAATGATTGAAATATCCTCCAGATTAGAAGAAGCCCTTAATAGAGCTTTCATCAAAGTATTCCCAAAAGAGGATCGAAGTTCAACAACTTCCTCAATACTGACAGGTTCTAATTTAGTCCCCGCATCCAAGCCCGAATTTGGAGATTTTCAGGTAAATTGTGCTTTATCACTGGCAAAAGAACTAAAACAACCTCCTCGTGAAATTGCACAACAAATAACTGATCAACTACAAAAAGATAATGATTTCGTTCAAATATGCAATCCACCACTCATTGCAGGTCCAGGTTTCATAAACCTATCTATAAATTCAAAAACACTTATATCGGAAATCCATTTTCGTCTAAATGATAAAAGATTGGGAGTCCCTCTAAAACAATTCAGTAGTAAAAAAATAGAAGAGGGAAAAATCAATAACCGCGTGGTTATTGATTTTTCCAGTCCAAATATTGCTAAAGAGATGCATGTTGGGCACTTAAGATCAACAATTATTGGAGACTCCTTAGCTCGGGTTCTTGAATTCTGCGGTTATGAAGTCATACGACTTAATCATGTGGGAGATTGGGGTACACAATTTGGCATGCTCATCACTCATCTGAAAGAGGTGGTACCAGAGGCTCTACATACAAAAGATGTCGTAGAAATAAGTGATCTCGTGAATTTCTATCGTCAAGCAAAAAAAAGATTTGATGAAGATCAAATCTTTCAAAATAAATCTAGAAGTGAGGTTGTTAATTTACAAGCAGGTAATCAAGAAAGTCTAATAGCGTGGCAATTACTCTGCAATCAATCCAGGAAAGAGTTTCAAAAGATCTACGATCGACTTGATATAAAGCTGACTGAAAGAGGTGAATCCTTTTATAACACATTTTTAGTAGATGTTATTAATGATTTAAAAAATAAAAATTTACTAATAAATGATCAAGGGGCTCAATGTGTTTTCCTTGATGGTGTAGTAGGAAAAGACGGAAAACCTCAACCAATAATTATTCAAAAAAGTGACGGAGGTTTTAATTATGCAACCACTGATTTAGCAGCGATTAAATACAGATTAACTACTCCCCCGCATGGAGATGGAGCATTCCGATTGATTTATGTCACAGATGCTGGGCAAGCTTCACATTTCTCTGGCGTTTTTCAAATTGCAAAGCTTGCAAATTGGATTCCTACAGATTGTCAAATTGAACATGTCCCCTTTGGTCTTGTTCAAGGAGAAGATGGTAAGAAGTTAAAAACTCGTTCTGGAGAAACAATTAAATTAGTAGATCTTCTAGATGAAGCAATTCAACGAGCAAGCGAAGATCTAAAAAATCGTCTCAACACTGAAAGTAGATCAGAGAATGAAAGTTTTATAGATAAAGTTTCTACGACTGTCGGGATTGCAGCCATCAAGTATGCGGATCTAAGTCAAAATAGAGTTTCTAATTACCAATTTAGTTTTAACAAGATGCTCTCTTTGCAGGGGAATACAGCACCATATTTACTTTATGCATTGGTACGAATAGCGGGAATATCTCGCAAAGGTGGAGATTTAAATGCATTAGATCAGAATATTCAGTTCAATGAACCACAAGAATGGGCCTTGATTCGCAAACTATTGGAACTTGATTGTATTATCGCTGAAGTCGAAAAAGAACTGCTTCCTAATCGTCTATGCGGGTATTTATTTGAATTAAGTCAGATCTTTAACAGATTCTATGATCAAATTCCTATTTTAAAAGCAAGTGAACCTTCAAGAACTAGTAGACTTGCGTTATGCTCCATCACTGCAGATACACTTAAACTGGGGATGACTTTGCTAGGCATCCCCACTCTGGAAAGAATGTAATGGAAAAAACAGAAAATTCATTTATTGATCTACCAAATCCCAGGAAAGATATCGAGGATTTACAGCCATATTCAGCACCACTCGAAGGAAGACGAAATTTACTAAGACTAGACTTTAATGAAAACACTATTGGACCAAGCCCACTAGTACTTAAATCTCTCAGAGAAATAAGCAGAGATGAAATCTCTATTTATCCTGAATACTCAGGTTTAAAAGAAAAAGTAGTAGAAACTCTCATGAAACAAGATTCAAGAGTGAATATAAAATCATCTGAAATTGGTATTTTTAATGGTGTAGATGCAGCAATAAATGCTATTTTTCATGCCTATGGCGACTTTGATGATGTAATGCTTACAACATCGCCTACTTTTGGATATTATACTCCTTGCGCACAAATGCGAGGAATGAAAATCAACTCAATACCATATGAGGGGAAAGATTTTCAATATCCATTTGATAGCATTTGCGAATTCATTACTGAAAATCATCCAAAAATTTTACTCATCTGCAACCCCAACAATCCCACTGGAACCAGGTTAAGTCCAGAAAGAATTATAGAGATCACTAAACTTTCATCTAAAACACTAGTTGTTGTCGATGAACTTTATGAGGCGTTTACAGGTGATAGTGTTCTACCAATTGTAAATTTCCAAAAGACACCTAATCTTGTTATCTTAAGATCGCTTTCTAAAACTGCTGGTTTGGCAAGTTTAAGAATTGGGTTTGCCATTGGTCATTCTACAGTAATTAATATAGTTAATAGAGTTACTGGTCCTTATGACGTCAATAGCTTTGCTGTGATTGCTGCTTTTGCAGCACTTAAAGATCAATCCTATATTGATTCGTATGTGAACGAAGTACTTGAGGCTCGTAATTGGATCAAAGATCAATTCGATAAGTACCACGTTAAGCATCATATTGATGGTGGAAACTATTTTCTACTTTGGCCAAAATCAAACCCAAAACAAGTTGAGCAAAAGTTAAAGTCATATGGCATTCTAATTAGAAATATGGATAAGAAAAAAAATTTAAAAGGATCTATAAGAGTAAGTATTGGAACAATTGAGCAGATGAAAAAATTCTGGTCAGCTTTCCAGATTGTCGATAAAGTGTAGTTTATATTTTTTACGTCTATAAAATTTGAGACAATCTAGGCAGCATGTGCTATCTCCAAGAAATTAGAGAGTAACTTATGACCAGCTTCAGTCAATACACTCTCCGGATGGAACTGTACCCCGTATATGTGCGGATAATCTTTATGAGTTATCCCCATAATCGTTTCATCTTCTAACCAGGCTATAACCTCTAAGCATTCTGGGAACCCCTCTCTTTCCGCAATTAAGCTATGGTATCTAGTTGCTACTAAGGGATTAGGCAAATCTTTAAATATTCCAATACCACTATGCAAAACATTAGATGTTTTACCATGCATTAATTCTTTAGCTCTGATTATTTTTCCACCAAACGCTTGAGTAATAGCTTGATGACCAAGACAGACGCCAAGAGTTGGTATTTCAATTGATAACTCAGATAAAATATCCAAACAAATTCCAGATTGATTAGGATCTCCTGGTCCAGGAGATAACAAAATCGCATCAGGATTTAGATCTTTAATCTCACTGATCGTCAGAGCATCATTACGTTCGACTCTTACTTCTGATGCAATTGGATGCTGAGAAGCTAATTCGCCCAAATATTGAACGAGGTTATAAGTGAAACTGTCATAATTGTCGATCACCAAAAACATAATTTTTAAGCCATTAAATTCCTAACTGTTTAAGTAATGGTGGTAATAATAATAAAACAGCAATCAGCACCGAACTAATTGAAGCTAATAAAACCGCCCCAGCTGAACAATCTTTAGCGATTTGCGCGAGAGGATGAAATCGTTTCCCAATAGCCAAATCAACAACAGATTCAATCGCTGTATTAAGCAATTCAACTATTAACACACTAGTGGCTGTAAGGGCCATTATTGCTAAATCACTTTTATTAAGGCCTAGAAAAAAGCTTAAGCCAAACGCACCCAATGCAAAACCAACATGAATCCGAAAATTCCTCTGAGTCGAGAAAGCATATCTAATTCCTTTTGCTGCATAGAAAAAGCTTGTTGGAAGATCTTTTGCGATCTTCCATGATGACCTTTTATTTGGTCTTGTAAGAGTTTTAGACCTGGCCCAAACTTCTCTCTCAGATTCACTAGGAGTCTTAGGAGCCATTCTTATCACTATTCATTCCTGCTTTAAAGAATAACAGCTAGTTATTCTAGCTACAGTAGATTTGTTCTTCATTGGCAATTTAAATCTATAAGTTGCTCTTGAATCAAAAGCATTTTTTCAAGACTCTCTTCGTCACCATGGTCCCAACCCAAAAGGTGTAAAAGGCCATGAGTTGCCAGCCATCTAAGTTCTCGAAACAAATCAATTTTATTATCTTTGGCTTGTCTGATTGCTGTCGGGACTGAAATAACTATGTCACCTAATTCAATACATTCATTACTGACATCAAAAAATGTTTCATCAATTATGGGGAATGAGAGTACATCTGTACTTTTTGATTGACCGAGCCAGGTATGATTCAAATCAAGAATTTTCTTATCATTAGTTAATTCCAACCCCAAGCTAAATTGAGAGGCAT
The DNA here is from genome assembly GCA_003279565.1 of Prochlorococcus sp. AG-402-C09. Classification (GTDB taxonomy): domain Bacteria; phylum Cyanobacteriota; class Cyanobacteriia; order PCC-6307; family Cyanobiaceae; genus Prochlorococcus_B. The sequence continues at coordinate 149,162 of QCHN01000001.1, read as the reverse complement.
TTAGGACGATTTCCGGACACTTGAATGTTGAATGTACTTGTATGAATCTAATCCAGCTTCCTATTTCCTCAATCCATTGACTTGGATTTTTCATCAACTCCAAAGACTCACTGTTCACAAAGACATCTAAATCTTGAACCGGGAAGGGTGTAAAAGAAAGATCAACATCCAATTTAGAAGAGCTAGTCGAAAAATTCTCCATAAAGTTATTGAGGGATATGAGGTTTCCCAAGAACAGCAACTAATAAAATAAATCCAAGGAAACCCAAAGCTGTTAACCCAAAGTGAGAAAGGCTTTGACTACCTTTCCGAACCATATTTTTCATCGCAAGTTTGACAAAACTTGGAGGTGGAGTTGCTTTCTTGGAGACGTCATCAGAAATAATTTTATTATTCATATCTAGTTGATTTATGCTTCTTCAATATTTTGCCTTAAAAGAGACTGAATAAAAATATCTATTTCCCCATTCATGACTGAATCTACATCTGTTGTCTCTTGTTCAGTGCGTAAGTCTTTTACCATTTGGTATGGGTGAAAAACATAATTCCTAATTTGATTTCCCCACGCAGCCTCAACAATATCCCCTCGAATATCTGCAATCTCTGCAGCCCTTTGCTCTACTGCTATTACCATCAATTTTGATTTTAGTAGAGCCATTGCTTTGTCTTTATTTTGAAGCTGAGATCTTTCCTGTGTACATCGAACGGCAATACCCGTAGGCACATGAAGAATCCGAACTGCAGTCTCAACTTTATTTACATTTTGTCCTCCTGCACCACCTGAGCGACTTGTCGTGATTTCTAAATCTTTTTCAGGGATTTCAAGTTCAACCTCTTCATCAAGTTTAGGCATAACTTCAACTCCAGCAAAACTAGTTTGTCGCTTTCCATTTGCATTGAAAGGGGAAATTCTGACTAAGCGATGGGTCCCCTTTTCATTTTGTAAAAAACCATATGCGTATACACCCTCTATTTCGATGGTGACACTTTTGATTCCCGCTTCCTCTCCCTCAGAAAGTTCATTAATAATTACTTTCATACCACTGTTTTCAGCCCAACGGGTATACATCCGAAGAAGCATTTGAGCCCAATCTTGGGCATCAGTTCCGCCAGCACCAGCATTAATTGACAGAACTGCACCCTCCTTATCATAGGTTCCACTCAAGAGACGCTCCATCTCCCAACGTTCAAGTTCTTGCTTTAATTTCTCAAGTCCATGGTGAGCCTCCGCAAGCATTTCTTCATCAGGGTCTAACTCATAAAGCTCTAACGAAAGATTTGCGTCCTCAATAGCACCTCTCCATGTAATGAGTTTTTCTAGCTCTGCTTTAGCCTCGTCAAGTTGACGCATCTGTTTTTGTGCATTTTTGGGATCGTTCCAAAATTCAGGTTGCGATGCAACTTGCTCTAAGTCCTTTTTTCTAGCTAGCAACGCAGGTTCGTCAAAGACAATCCTGGGCTGTACCCAGGCGAGCAGTCAATAAAGAAAGGTCTCTTTTAAAATCAGTCAGGTCTTGCAAACGAGGTAATAGAATCAATACATTAAAAACTATCAGCATATCAACCCAAAAACTATAAATGAATAGATCAATTCACGATTCAAGCATCCCAACAGTGGAAATATACACTTGGAGATTTTGCCCATTTTGCCTACGTGCAAAAGCACTGCTAAATGAAAAAGGAGTCCAGTTCAAAGAATATTCTATTGATGGAGACAATGATGCAAGAACAAAAATGTCTGAAAGAGCAGGTGGTCGCAGAACTGTGCCACAAATTTTTATTAATGGAGAAAGTATTGGAGGCTGCGACGAGCTCTACGAACTTGAGAGCAATAACGAATTAAATGAACTGATTGGAATTGGAAATTGATTCATGAAGCAACTATTTGTTCTAGATCCAATTGAAAATATTAATCCCAACAAGGATTCATCAGCAGCACTTATGCAAGCCGCATCTAGAGCCAATATAGATGTTTGGATTTGTACTCCCTCGGACCTGCAAGCCCGAGGGGACGATGCATGGGTAGTTTCTAATAAAGTCAATTGTGAACCATGGATCACTGTCCATTCATCTCAAAGCCTTCCTTTAAAAGATTTCTCATGCATTTGGATGCGCAAAGATCCACCTGTTGATGAAGCTTTTTTATATGCAACTCATTTATTGGAAGTTGCAGAAAGAGATGGTGTCAATGTAATTAATAAGCCTGCATCACTGAGAGCTTGGAATGAAAAGTTAGGAGCTTTAAGGTTTAGTGATTTAATGGCTCCCTCTCTAGTAGCGAGTCGGGTGGAACAATTAATTACATTTGCAAAAGAGTACGGAGAAGTTGTTTTGAAGCCACTTGGAGGGAAAGGTGGGCAAGGAGTTATACGAATTGCAAAAGACGCTCCAGGCTTAGAGGCATTACTCGAACTGGTTACTTCACAAGAACATTTGCCAGTAATGATGCAACAATTTTTACCAGAAGTAATAAATGGCGATAAAAGAATACTTTTGGTTAATGGAGAGCCATTAGGTGCAATTAATAGACGTCCAAAAAAAGGAGACTTTAGAAGCAACCTCGCTTTAGGTGGAAAAGCTGAGATAACTCAATTAACTCCTAAAGAAATAGAGATATGCGATCACATAAAGCCTGCTTTACAAGATGAAGGGCTCTTTTTTGTTGGTATAGATGTTATTGGGGGGATGCTAAGTGAGATTAATGTTACGAGTCCAACTGGAATTAGAGAAGTAGAAAATCTAATGAATATTCCCTTAGCAGATCAAGTGATTAATTATCTTATAGATCATTTGAACAATTAACCCTATCTAATTTTAATTGATTTCTTAAAACTTCAAATTTCAAAGCCACCTCTTGCAGTTCCCCCTCAACAGTTGAGCCTTTTACTAGGCCAGCACCAGCAAATAATTTAAGTTCATAGCCTTTCACATGTCCGTAACGAATGGCCACCCTAAATTCTGAATTTTGATTTTTATCTATCCATCCAATTGGAGAAGCATATGTTTGACGATCAAATGGTTCCAAAGCTCGCAACCAACTCAAAGATTTACTCAAAGGCAATCCCGCAACTGCAGGAGTTGGATGAAGAGCTTCAACCAAGTCAAGAGGAGATTTTTCTTTTACACACGCTTGAATAAGAGTATGCAAATGAATTAAATGGCCTTGAGTAATTAATTTTGGGTGAGGGGAATGACTTGCTTTAATACCTTTTCTTAAAAGTTGTTCGACAATAGAGTTAACCACAAAATGGTGTTCTCTTAAATCTTTAGAAGATGCAAGTAATTCTTTTCCATCATCACCCTTTTTTGCAGTACCAGCCAAAGCATCGATTAGTAATTGATTATGATTGAGACTTATCAATCTCTCAGGTGATGCGCCAAAAAATGACTCATCATGATTTTTTTGCCATAGGAATCGACAACTATTAGTTTGCTGAACTCTTAGGCGAGCAAGTAAGTTCAGCGGATCTAATGGTTTTCTGAGGGAAAGGCGTTGTCTTGTAGCCAATACAAGCTTATCCAAATCACCTGCATTGATTAATTCGATCCCTTTAGCCAAGGCATCTCGATATTGAGATTTCCAATCATTAGAACAATTATCGACTAAGAAATTTTCTTTTACATCATGGAAAATTCGGACTGGTGATCTATTTATCTTTTCTCGAATTGACCATAATCTTTCTACTGATTCACGAACATCTGAAGGATTTAGGGCAACTGAATTAAAACGTAACCATGTCAATCCATCTTTTGCAGTTAATTGCCACTTAGGCAAAACAGCCTGCAGAGAAAATTTATCATCAATTGATTTTTCATTACTCTTAATTTGATCAAAAAAAGAAAATGAAAATAGAATCTTTGATGCTGAAAATGCTGGACTTGGAGAAGTATCTATCAATCGAGTAAAAATCTCATCACTAAACCTTTGTGCATTTTCAAACCTCTTTGGTCCAGATAAATCCAAAGATTGACAATGTCCTCCAGCAGAAATGCACAATCCAGGAGATAGATCCCAAAGAAATCTAAACTGATGTTTTTCAGCAATTAGAGGTAATGTCGTTAAAGGGTCTGCTTGACTTACAGGAACAGAAATGCTCAAGATACATTCATCAACTTTTCGTTCACTCCAGTTACGAAGAGAACTAACCAAAAGCTCACTAAAGACAGGTTCTAAATTCATAACCAATTAGAGCCTTTAGACACAAACAAACCAATACATGAACTGCTGACTAGTCTTAAGGAAAGAACCAAGAAAAAAACAGAACAGGTTATTTTATCAGTGAAGTCTTCTAGAACTGAAAAGAAACAGCTTTGGCAAGCCGCAATAAAGTGGCCCTTATATTCAGTCGCAATAATGCCTGTTATTTTATCTGCAGCATGGGTACTAGGGAATAGCGGCAATATTCGTCTGGGGCAATTCATCGGTTTTCTAATTGCCTCTATCTTGATTTTGCTTTGGGAGAATCTTACCAATGATCTTTTTGACGATGAAACTGGAGTTGACAAATACAAATTCCACTCCGTAGTAGCTTTAACGGGTAATAAAACCACTGTAAGTCGAGTTGCATATTTTTCTCTTTTATTGGGTTTATTTATCATATTTATCCTTGCTCTAAAAAGTAAAATAACAGTACTTTTTTTGGTCTTAATTTGTTGTTTCCTTGGATATTTATACCAAGGGCCACCATTTAGGCTGGGGTATAAGGGGTTAGGAGAACCCCTATGCTGGATTGCCTTTGGACCGCTTGCTACAGCTGCAGCACTAATTGTTGTTTCTCCAAAATCCAATTTTCAAACCATCCCCTGGGGAGCAGCACTGATGGTTGGGGCAGGTCCCGCGATGGCTACCACTTTGGTTCTATTCTGTTCGCATTTTCATCAAATCAATCAAGATGCTGCTGTCGGTAAAAAATCACCCTTAGTTATTTTAGGCACTCATCGAGCGGCAGAATTTTTACCGTGGTTCGTTGGTCTAATATTTTTATTAGAGTTATTACCTTTATTACTTGGAATATGGCCAATAACGACTCTTGCATGTTTAATTAGCCTTCCTTCAGGTATAGATCTTATTAAATTAATTAAAAGACATCACAACCAACCTGAGCGTATTAAAAAAAGTAAGTTTTTAGCTTTACACTTTCAGACAATTAATGGTTTATGCTTGAGTATGGGTTTTGCTATATCCTCATATTTATAATTAATTTTTGATTTTGTTGAATCGTGAAATTAATAATTAATATCAAGCCATTTTCATTTCAACTAACAAGAAAGTTAATAACCTCGCAAGGAAGTATTCATAACAAGATAGGCTTATTGTTACAAATAAAAGACTCAGATGGAAATTATGGATGGGGGGAAGTTTCACCTATTGAGAAAAAGGAATTACAAAAAAGTATCGAAAGTCTTGATTTTATTGGTAGACAAACTACAAAAGATTCAATAGAAAATTATTTATGTGAATTGCCAGGAGCACTTGCTTTCGGACTAGGAAGCTGCTTAGCCGATTTAGAAAATCTCACTAAAAGCAAGTTAAATTTTGAAGGTTTTGACATCGCAAAATCAGCTTATCTTTTACCTACAGATATTGATCCATTAGAGTCAATAATTAAATATGTAGATGAATCAAATGACAAGAAAAGTTCTTGTACAATAAAATGGAAAGTATCTCACCTAGAAAATAACTTCAAGGAAGAGAAAAAATTACAAAAAATCTTAGATATTTTACCAAATAATTTTAAACTAAGACTTGATCCAAATGGAGGTTGGAGTCGCCAAAAAGCACAAGAATGGATTAACGAACTCAAAAACGAACCTCGTTTGGAATGGATTGAACAACCACTCCCATCAAAAGATATTGAAGGTTTATTTTCATTAGCCAATCAAATTCCAATCGCACTAGATGAATCTTTGGTTGAATTTCCATATTTACGAAAAACATGGAAAAGTTGGCAAATACGTCGCCCTGCATTAGATGGTGATCCTAGATTACTGTTAAAAGAAATAGAACAAGAAGATAGTCAAACAGTAATAAGCACAGCTTTTGAAACTGGTATTGGGAGAAGGTGGGTTAATTACCTCGCTGCCAGGCAAGTCAAGAGGGGAAACCCTTGTGCACCTGGACTTGCACCTGGATGGTGCCCCAAAGGCCCACTCTTTAACAACAATCCAAAATTAGTCTGGGAAGCCGTATGACCAAAATTGCAGTTGTAAAATGTATTCCTGAAAAAAACCTGGACTGTTCAAAAGAAATTTTGAAGAATTTTGAAAAGCATAAATGGGTATATTTAGCACCTCCAAAAGATCAAACGAAAATTCCCACATCGTCAACCTTACCTGATGGAGAAGGAATAATCATTTCAAGCGGGGGGAGCATTGGAGGACCAAATCTTTGTTTACAATCAATTAAAAATCTAACTAATTCGGCTTTATCAACCGGAATATGGTTACAGAATCATGGCCTTAATCCAAATGAGTGCATCATTCTCAATTCACTACCTTTACATCATATAAGTGGTTTCATGCCTTGGTGGAGACATCTCACGTGGCGATCGGAGTATCACTGGATTTCAACTTCTTTAATGCATCAACCACTTCAACTTAAGAAGTTTAGTGAAACATTAACTAATAAATATAGACGTCCATTAATTACATCACTAGTCCCAACTCAATTATTATCTTTGATAGATAATACTGATGGTTTAAAATGGCTTCAATCCCTTGCTGTGATATGGGTTGGAGGAGCTTCCATCCCTATAGACCTTGCTGACAAAGCACGCAGAAAGTCTATTAATCTAGCTCCTTGTTATGGGGCCACCGAAACAGTAGCAATGGTGACTTGCCTGAGTCCTAAAGACTTTTTAAATGGAAGTAATAGTGTTGGGTTTCCTCTCGAAGATGTTGAGATAAAAATCAACAAAAGAAATTCCCTTAAGATTAAAACTAGTAGGATTGCAACTTCACAATGGAAGAATGATAAATTCGAATCAATTACAGACACCAATGGATGGTGGGAAGCCGGCGATTTAGCGCAATACATCACTCTCGACAATAGAAAAGCAATGCAGATCCTGGGCAGAAGAGATTCAGCTATAAATTCTGGTGGTGAAACGATTTTCCCAGAAGATATCGAAATGGAATTAATGAAAGTAATCTCGAAAAATCAAATCCCAATTAAAGAAATTTTTGTACTAGGAGTTAGTGATAAGAAATGGGGACAACGTTTAGTTGCCTTAACTAAATTCAAAGAAAAAGGAATCAACAAACATCCAATCATCTCGCTTCTGACTGATCTCATTGAAGACTGGCAACCATCCAAAAAACCACTGAAGTGGTACGATTGTCCAAAACTTTCAAGAAATATAAATAAAAAATGGGAAATAAAAAAATGGCAAGATTGGATAGCCTTTAATAGACCTATTAACTAAAAATTCAGACTAGATTCATGAAGCCACAAATTTATTTGCTTAGATAATGCACATATGTCTCTTGTCATCGGATTTATCGATACATGTTTTATATTTGCCATGCCGATTTTCTCACCATTTCTTTTAAATATAAATCGAAGTACAAATGAAGAGTCATTTATCTTCTCTGGATTTAGTTCGATATTGATAATATCTCCAACATAAAGTGGTTGAAAATAATTTGCTTCACAATGAACAACTGGCAAAGCTACAACCAATTGGCTTGTATTGATTTGGTTTGTAGGAAAAATTTCTTGTAAAACTACTCCATGTTTCTCTAAACTTGCTTCCCAAGTTTCATGACACCACCTGAATAATTCCAGAAAATGCACTACGCCAGCAGCATCTGTCTCACCAAAACGAACGGTTCGTTTCAAACATAACCATTCTCTAGGATTACGCTTTCCCAAAGAACCTATCTATCAACAGAACCCATAATCACATCAATGGAACCTAGGATAGCCATTATGTCAGCGACCTTAGCTCCCTTCAGTATGTGAGGAAGTATCTGCAAATTATTAGAATCAGCCGCTCTAATTTTAAACCGCCAAGGAGTTACATCATTATTACCTTGAATAAATACTCCTATCTCTCCTTTCCCAGACTCAAGGCGTGTATATAATTCACCATTAGGAATCTTAAAAGTAGGTGCAACCTTCTTCGCTACATATTGATAATCAAAACCTGACATATCACCTTTTTTCCCCTCAAATGTCCTTTTTGCTTCAAGATTTTCTGTTGCCCCCCCTGGAATCATCTCACAAGCTTGTCGTAATATTTTCAATGACTGTCTCATTTCTTCAATACGAACTCTATATCTTGCATAACAATCCCCCTCTTTCTCCCATGCAATATCCCATTCAAAATCGTCATAACATTCATAATGATCTACCTTTCTCAAATCCCATGGAACGCCTGCAGCCCGCAGCATTGGACCAGAAAGACTCCAATTAATCGCTTGCTCTTTTCCTATAACTCCTAAACCTTCTATACGTCTACGAAATATAGGGTTATTAGTTATCAATTTTTCATACTCATCAATTTTTGGACCAAACCAATCACAAAAATCTTTGCATTTTTCTAACCAACCCCAAGGTAAATCACATGCAACGCCACCAATACGAAAATAATTATTATTAATCAATCTTTGACCAGTTGCAGCCTCCCATAAATCGTAAATCATCTCTCTTTCTCTAAAAATATAGAAGAAAGGAGTTTGAGCCCCGACATCTGCCAAAAATGGACCTAACCATAGCAAATGGTTAGCTATCCTATTCAACTCAAGCATGATAACTCTGATATAACTTGCTCTCTTAGGTACCTTTATATTTGCTAAACGCTCAGGGGCATTAACAACAATGGCTTCATAAAACATACCAGCCGCATAATCCATGCGGCTCACGTAAGGAACAAACATGACATTTGTTCTATTCTCAGCAATTTTCTCCATCCCTCTGTGCAAGTAACCAATAACTGGTTCACAATCAACAACATCCTCTCCATCAAGGGTTACGACCAACCGCAATACCCCATGCATTGATGGATGATGTGGCCCAAAGTTGACCACCATTGGCTCCGTACGCGTTTCAAGCTGCGTCATTGGGCCCAACCAAAGCAATGTCTAAATACTAGTGAAAACTTATGAAAGAAGGGCCAATTAGTTCAAGTTCTAACTTTAATCATGTCCCAATAATGGGGAAAGAAATAATTCAATCACTAAAGGAATTACCAAGTGAATTAACAAAACAAGGATTAATTATTGATGCCACCATTGGAGGAGGGGGGCATTCCGCTCAAATACTAGAAAATTTCCCAGGAATCAAAATTATTGGGCTTGATCAAGATCCAATAGCTAGAGAAGCAGCATCAAAAAGATTAATAAAGTTCGGAACAAGAATAGAAGTCATCTCTACAAACTTCGCAGACTTTTCACTGAACGAACAAGCCATTTGCGTCCTAGCGGATCTTGGAGTTAGTAGTCATCAACTTGATGAGCCTTCAAGAGGTTTTAGCTTTCGTTTAGATGGTCCGGTAGATATGAGAATGAATCCTGAGGAAGGTCTAAGTGCAGCCGAACTTATTGATACTCTGTCTGAACAGGATTTGGCAGATTTAATATACAACTTAGGAGAAGAAAAACGTTCTAGACGTATTGCAAGAAAAATCAAAAATGATCTTGCAGAAAATGGAGCATACAGTGGAACTCAAGCTCTTTCTTATGCAATTGCTGGTTGTTTTCCACCAAAGCAAAGACATGGTAGAATTCATCCTTCAACTAGAACTTTTCAGGCTTTAAGGATAGCTGTTAATAATGAATTGGAATCGTTAGATAGCTTATTAGCAAAATCTCCAAACTGGTTGTTAGAGAATGGATTATTTATGGTAATGAGTTTTCATTCACTAGAAGATAGAAGAGTAAAATCGAGCTTTAAAACAGACAATAGATTGAAAGTAATATCTAAAAAGCCTGTCAGAGCAAGTCCAGAAGAAATAGAATTAAATCCAAGAAGTAAAAGTGCAAAGTTAAGAATTTCTGCAAAGAAATCTTTAAAATAGGCTTAACTTATTGTCTAAGATTAATCACTATATTTGTAATAATCTCAATAGCCTTATTGATATCTTTCTCAGTAGTATTTCTCCCAATACTCATCCTTATTGATGCTTCAGCATCTTTTTTGCAGAGGCCTATCTCCTTTAGAACATGAGAAGCTTCACCATTACTACAAGCTGAACCACTAGTACAAAAAATAAACCTTCTTAATTGACCATGCAATTGACTTCCCTTCACGCCAGGGACAGTGATATTGAGATTATGAGGCAATCTTTGATCGATAGATCCATTAACTATCAATCCAGAAATATTCTTTTTTAATCCACTCAACAATAAGTTCCTAAAAAACAAAAGTCTCTTATTCCTCTCATCCTGATCATTTTTTGTTATTTCGACTGCCTTTGCAAAGCCAACAATTAACGGGACAGGGAGCGTACCAGATCTTAACCCAAGCTCCTGACCTCCTCCATATTGAGATGGTTCAAGAGGGAATCCTTCCCTAATCACCAAAGCCCCAATACCTTTAGGACCATAGATTTTGTGAGCACTCAAACTCATCAAATCAATGCGAAATTTATCGGGGTCTAAATCTAAGTATCCAAAGGATTGAGCGGCATCAGTATGAAAAGCGATCCCCTTTCTCTTACAAAAAGACCCAATTTCAGCAATAGGTTGCAAAACCCCTATCTCATTATTTGCAGCCATGACGCTTACCAGAAAAGTATCTTTTTCAAAAGCTTCAGAAAGTTGTTCAATATGAATTAAACCCTCTTTATTCGGTTTTAATTCTGTTAAGCGAAACCCTTCTTTTTGAAGCTGCCTAAGCGGATCAAGGACTGCATGATGTTCAGTTGAAACAGTAATTATGTGTCCAGGTTTTCCAATCAGTTGTGCTTTAGCTCTTGCATGTCCAACTAAACCCAAATTATTCGCTTCTGTTGCCCCACTCGTGAAAATTAATCTTTTCGGATTGATGTTCAAATATGAAGCTATTTTTTCACGAGAAACTTCTACTGCAGCTGAAGCAAAAACACCGAATCGATTATTAGTATTAGAGGGATTACCCCACAACTCATTCCAATAAGGAGCCATCTCCTCAACAACCTTTGTACAACATGGTGTTGAAGACTGAAAATCAAAAATCAGGTGATTATTATCCATTGATTCATTAGTTAAGCTAAATAATAAGAGATGAATAAAGGTTAATATCTTCCTGAAAGCTCTAGAAGTACAATTTTATGAGTGACCCAAATCCATCAACACAAGAAGTTTCTCAAACTCCAAGGATATTACTTGTAGATGACGAGCCCGGCTTAAGAACTGCTGTTCAGGCTTATCTTGAAGATGAAGGATTTCAAGTTACAACCGCTGTCGATGGAGAAGAGGGATGGGAAAAAGCTCAAAAAATGATCCCTGATGTAATTATCAGTGACGTCATGATGCCAAGATGTGATGGTTATGGGCTTTTAAAAAAAATTAGAGAAGATGAAAGACTTGGAGGTACACCTGTTATTTTCCTCACTGCTAAAGGTATGACTGCTGATAGAACTCAGGGGTATCAAGCAGGTGTAGACGACTACATGCCAAAACCATTTGATCCAGATGAGCTAGTTGCAAGAGTTAAGAATGTAGTTCAGCGGCAAGAGCGACTATTAAATGAAGCAGCCAGATTTGCTAATGCTGATGTTGGCCAAATGGCAAAACAGATTACAGAAATAAAATCCATGCTTAGCCATGGGGATAAAAATAACTCACGCAAAGATGATTCGATTCCTAATTTCACCCCAAGAGAGGCAAGCGTTTTGCAACTAGTAGCGGAAGGTTTAATGAACAAAGAAATTGCAAGACAGCTTGAAACCTCTATCCGCAATGTAGAGAAATATGTGAGTCGATTATTTATTAAAACCGGTACTTCGAGTAGAACAGAACTAGTTAGATATGCACTTGAAAATCATTTAGTTACCTAAATGTATTTTGAAAAATTAAAATTTTAGTTCTCTAGGATTTCACAAATTCTATTAATTTCGAAAAATAAAAAGGAGCTTGATTCAACTTACTTTTGACCACTTTAAATCCTGATTGCTTTGCAGCTTCGATAATTCCGGACTCCCTTAAGGTATAGGCCCTAGTAGTTTTACTTGGTCCAGGGAATAGCTGACCAATACCTTTCAAAAGGGCCAGCAAAGGAGTATATGGAGCAAAGCTAACAATTAATCTCTCATCAGATAATTCACATAGATGTTTCACCATTGCCTCAGCCTCCCGTTGAGGGTAGTGAATGAAAACATCTAAACAAATAACTGTATTAAATGAACCTTTTAAATTTTCTAAATCAGATGTTCGAAAATTCAGCTTATTGAAGTCCAAACCTGCTTCCTTTGCCCTGCTTTTTGTCTCAGTTATCATGGCTTCAGAAATATCACTTAAATGAATTGTTTTAGCTCCCAATTGTGCCAATGGAATACTTAAGCTACCAACACCGCAGCCAGCATCACAGAAGCTTTTATCCTTGATATTGTCATACTCTTTCAACCAACTAATGACATCATCAACTGTTTTTTGATGACCTAGCCTTATATTTTTTTGCACTTTATTTACATCATCACTTTCGCTATATATTCGATTCCATCTATCAAATCCAGTCCCATTAAAATATTCAGTGACTTCGGCCTTTTCATTGTTCTCAATTTGCGTTGTCATTTAATCAGATAATTACCTCTTACCAATCTTACGCAGCCAACTGCCAAGACAACTTATGATTACAAGAATTCATTTTTCATAGAAGTAAAGACTGAATATTTTTTCCAATAAAAAAAGATTTTGAAGGCATCTTGTTTTGAGTCAATAAAATATGTGGAGCAAGTGTTGCCATCCAAATTGCAGCAGAAGGATAATTAATCCAATTAGCTATTTTTTTCATACCTCTGGTAAAGGCAAAGTAGATCCTGCAATTGTTTCATTTAGAAGTATGCATAAACCATTTTCTGCTGTTGTCAAATGCAGGATTCAAAAATAATTGGCATTATTAAGAATGAGATTTATAAAATTGAAAATTGTCTTTAACCGAAGCTAATACATTTAAGGAAGTAGCAGTAGTGATGGGTAGTGATTCAGATCTTAAAACTCTTCAGCCTGCGGTTGCAATTCTAGATCAATTTGGGATATCTAATGAAGTAAGGATCTTATCTGCTCATAGAACCCCAAAAGAAATGATGGATTTTGCTCAGATGGCAGAATCAAATGGTTTTGGAGTCATAATTGCAGGAGCTGGTGGGGCTGCTCATCTACCTGGAATGATCGCATCTCTTACGACCCTTCCTGTAATTGGCGTTCCAGTCAAAAGCAAGGCGCTTTCAGGAATAGATTCTATGTATTCAATCTTGCAAATGCCCTCAGGCATCCCAGTAGCAACAGTTGCAATTGAAGGAGGCCTAAATGCTGGCCTTTTAGCTACTCAAATTTTGGCAATAAACAATACTGAATTGACAAATAAATTAAAAACCTATAGATCTGAGCTTCATGACCTTGTAGTAAAAAAAGATCAAAAACTTAAAGAGAATGGAGCTGGAAAGTATCTAGAAAAAATGTAATGAACGTGGAATTGATTACTAATTCACTAAGAAATTTTTGAAATAATCTTTTTTTTAACAAGAAAATCAGTAACTATATCTACACATTTATCAATCTCTAGATTTCCAGTATCAATTTTCAATTCTGGAGACTGAGGTTCTTCATAAGGACTTGATATTCCAGTAAAATCTTTGATTTCTCCATTTCTTGCCTTGGCATAAAGTCCTTTTGTATCTCTTGTTTCACAAACCCCTAAATCAGCTGAACAATATATTTCTATAAAATCATTTTCTCCAACTAATGATCTTGCATTATCGCGATCGACTCTAAATGGAGATACAAATGCTGTTAAAACAATTATTCCAGCATCAAGAAAAAGTTTGGATACTTCGCCAATTCTTCTTATATTTTCTTCTCTATCCAGATCAGAAAATCCTAAGTCTTTGCATAAACCATGTCTGATGTTGTCGCCATCTAAAACATAAGTTGAATAACCATTTTTGTGTAGAGATACATTTACTGCATTGGCTAGTGTGCTTTTCCCAGAACCAGATAGACCTGTAAACCAAAGTATTGCGCTGCCATGACCTCTTTGCTGAAATCTAGCTTCTCTATCAACTGAAGATTGGTGCCAAACTATATTGGTGGCTTTTGATATAGGACTTTGAGAGTTTTGTTCCATGAATTCAGATTAATTGTTTACTATTCTCCATGTTGATAGTCACAGTTTATTGTTAACCTCCACTATGTTTGGGCCTAAAACCCTCCTGAAAAAGAAAATCTTGAGCTTTTGATATTTGATCTCCTTGTAACTCTAAAAAATCACCTTTCAAAGCTCCCCCTGTTCCACAAGCTATTTTTAAATTCTTAAGAATTTTTTTTGCCTCTACTGGATTTAATTCCAGTCCTTTAATAACAGTAACAAGTTTTCCTTTCTTTCCAGATCGAGTTCTTTCTAGACGAACTTGTCGCTTTCCTTTAGGAGTAACACTATTTTGAGTGTCATTCCCTATTGTCTTAAGAGGGTCATTAAATTCACTCCAGCCACCTTTGGACATTTTCTTACTTTTTGGCTGGCAACTATTTTCTTAATCTAAGGTGACAGGTACACTCCCAACACAATTTAAAGCTTCGGATTTATCTCCATTAACAAGGCCAAATGCTCTTGGTAGATTTGGTAAATACGGGGGGCAATATGTTCCTGAAACTTTAATCCCTGCCCTTATTGAATTAGAGCAAGCTGCTCAAGAAGCATGGAAAGATGCTTCATTCAATTCAGAATTGAATCATTTACTAAAAACTTACGTCGGAAGATCCACTCCTCTATATGAAGCTACAAGATTAACTGAACATTACAGAAAAAATACATTGAAAGGGCCACGGATTTGGCTTAAAAGAGAGGATTTAAATCACACAGGTGCTCACAAAATAAATAATGCACTTGGGCAAGCTCTTCTTGCGATACGGATGGGAAAAAAAAGAATTATTGCTGAAACTGGAGCTGGTCAGCATGGAGTTGCAACTGCGACAGTCTGCGCTCGTTTTGGATTGGAATGCATTATATATATGGGGAAAGAAGATATGAGAAGACAAGCCTTAAACGTGTTCCGAATGCAATTGCTTGGAGCTTCAGTGAGACCAGTAACGAGTGGAACTGCAACACTCAAAGATGCAACCAGCGAAGCTATTCGAGATTGGGTTACTAATGTTGAGACAACTCACTATATTCTCGGTTCAGTTGCGGGGCCACATCCATATCCAATGTTGGTAAGAGATTTTCACGCAGTTATTGGAGAAGAAACAAAGCAACAATGCAAACAAGCTTTTGGGAGGTCCCCCGATATCCTTTTAGCTTGTGTTGGTGGCGGATCGAATGCAATGGGCCTTTTCCATTCTTTTATTGAAGACAAAAGTGTGCGAATGATTGGAGTTGAAGCTGCTGGAGATGGAGTAGAAAGTGGTCGACATGCAGCGACAATTACTGAAGGAAGGATAGGAGTTCTGCATGGAGCAATGAGTCTTTTACTACAAGACAAAGATGGGCAAGTTGAGGAGGCCCATTCTATTAGCGCAGGTCTTGATTATCCTGGAGTTGGACCGGAGCATAGTTACTTAAAAGAAATTGGACGTGCTGAATATGCAGCTGTTACTGACACTGAAGCCATAGAAGCTCTGCAATTAGTGAGTAAACTGGAAGGTATTATTCCTGCTCTAGAGACTGCTCATGCATTTGCCTATCTAGAAAAACTTTGCCCAACTCTCAATCAAAATTCAGAAATTGTCATTAACTGCTCTGGTAGAGGAGATAAAGATGTGAATACAGTTGCTGAAAAACTAGGATCAAAAATATAAAGTAAAAAGCCTATTAGTACCTTGGGACAGATTGATCAACATCAGTACTCCAAGCATCTATTCCCCCGACAAGATTCCAAACACTTTTAGTTATTCCTTGTTCTAAAAGCCAAATACCAAAATTCAGACTTCTCACACCCGCATGGCAGACAACAACAACAGGCTGATTCTTCGGTAACAGTTCACTTATTATGGCTGACCAGTTTGAAGCCTTACTCAAAGGAAGATGTAATACTGAAAATGAAAATGAAGCAATGGCTATTTCATTATCCTCCCTCACATCTACAATGAATGGTTTTTCAGAAGAATCATCTTCTAAGATTTTATTTAACTCTTTTGGAGATATATTTAAGGGAATATTCTGGTTCATATTTGAGATTCTAATTAAAGATTAAACTTTCTGTTATCAAAGCTCAAAAAGTATACAAATGCTCAAATAATAAAAAATGAAATCACGTCTATCTAGTTTTTTGATATTAGGAATAGTAATTTTATCAATTCTCACCGGGATATTTATCTGGCGCTATAAGCATCTAAAGCAAATCCCAAAGTTCAATGAAGAATCATTTAATGCTCCGGTTTCCTCGAAATATATACCAACAAATACTGATCTAATTTTTCACTGGAAACTAAATCCAGCTATAGTTCCAAACTATTTCGAAAAGTATCAAGACAAAGCTAGTAAAAATAGAATAAATAAAAAGATAAGCTTTATTAGAGATTCATCTTTTAAATTAATTAGTCTTGATTTTGCAAAAGACATCTCAAAATGGGTAGGAGATTATGGAAGTTTTGCAGTATTGGATTCACATACACAAGCTCTAAATGATTGGATGATGGTCTTAGCAATAAAAGAAGATGTAAATATCAAAACAGAATTAGAATCTATTTTAGGATCAAAAATTATTGATAAGGACAATAACCAAAGCACTAAAATAAACAACTCAAACATAGAGATAATTTCAAAAATTATTAATTCAAATAGCTCAATTTATTTTGCAAATGACCAAGATAATCTTTTAATAGCTTCCAATCCGAAAATCATACAATCTTCAATATTGCAAATTAATAGTAATATGTTAAATACGAAGAAAGAGTATAAGAATATTCAATTAAAGGATAACCTTAAAGACGGGTTATTATTATTAGAAATATCACCAAAAAAGATTTTTAATCTAATAGGTCAAGAAAAAAATTTATTTAAAATAAATGAGATAGATAATTTAATATCTTCTATAAATTTAGATGAAAATAAATTAAATTTAGAAGGAATAATCTCTTATAATATTAAGACAAAAATGCCAGTCAAAGATATTAATTATAATTTAATTGATATCATAAAAGAATCTGAATTATATGAAGATTTCATATTAGTTGATAATCCAATGCAGTATTTCAGAAAAGATTCTGACCATCCATATCAAAATCTTATAGCATCTCTTATTGAAGAATCAACAACCTCAGATTATTCTAATCTTTTCAAAATAATTCTTGAAAACTCAAAAGAAAATTTGATTTGGATAAATGATAAAGACTGGTTGGTTTTGACTAGGAAATCTGATACGAGTAAAAAAAAGATAAGTGATATTTTAAAAAAAGAGAACTTTTTAAGTACAAATCTAGATGTTGAGAATAAGAAGCTAAATATTTGGTCAAAAATAAGTACAGATGAAAATAAAGAATATGAGCTAAAAGATAACATTGAGGCAATTATTGAAGAGAATGAAGAGAATTACATTTGGAGTCAAAACTTATCCTCTATTTTAAATTTTGATAATAAAAACTATTTACAAAATTATTCAGATAATGATCAAAAGATAGATAAACTTAATGATTTTGATGATGTCCTGAGAATTCATTTAGGGGAAGAAAAAACTAAGACACTTCTAAATAATTTCTATCCTTATATGTTATTTAAAACTATGCTAGGAAATAACCTAAGCCCACCTCAAAATATTGATATATCTATTTCAGTCCCTACAATTAATTATCCAGACTTCATTAAATTTAAAATCAACTTAAAAACAAGTTAATAAAAAGTTTAAAGTACTATATTCAACAGCTAGCTTAATTCTATATAATAAATTTCAAGTGGAAAATTATTTTTTCCAATTGGACAGAAAAATTATTTTGCAGGAGCTAAAGCCATAGATAACGAACAAAAGACAATTAATTTGGTTCTAAAACCCGGCTTGGAAGGCGTTCCAGTAACCAACTCAAGGATATGTGAAATCAATGGGACAGAAGGAAATCTGAACTATAGAGGTTATCCAATATCTGAGCTAGCCCAAAAAAGTAGTTTTCTAGAAACTGCATTTCTTTTGATATGGGGAGAACTTCCCACGAAAACTGAGCTTAAGAAATTTGAAGAAGACGTGCAAATGCATAGACGCGTGAGCTTTCGAATTAGAGATATGCTCAAGTGTTTTCCAGAATCAGGTCATCCTATGGATGCTTTGCAAGCAAGTGCTGCATCTCTGGGCCTCTTTTATTCTCGAAGAGCAATTGATGATCCAAAATATATCTACGACGCAGTCGTGAGGTTGATTGCAAAAATTCCAACCATGGTTGCTGCTTTCGAGCAAATAAGAAAAGGTGACGATCCAATTCAACCCCAGGATGACTTACCTTATTCTTCTAATTTCCTTTATATGCTCACCGAGCGGGAACCAAATCCTCTCGCAGCAAGAGTTTTCGACAGATGTTTGATTCTTCATGCCGAACATAGTCTCAATGCAAGTACTTTCAGCGCAAGAGTAACTGCAAGCACACTAACTGATCCATATGCTGTAGTAGCCTCTGCTGTTGGAACATTGGCTGGGCCTCTTCATGGAGGAGCAAATGAAGATGTGATAGCAATGTTAGAAGAAATTGGGATACCTGATAAAGCCTCTTCATTTCTCAATGAGGCAATTGCAAAAAAAAGGAAAATCATGGGTTTTGGTCACAGGGAGTACCGTGTCAAAGACCCTAGGGCGACAATTTTACAAGCCTTCGCTGAGGAACTTTTCTCGGAATTTGGTAAAGATGAAATGTATGAAGTAGCCAAAACACTTGAAGAAGAGGCTATTTCCAGACTGGGGCCTAAGGGTATATTCCCAAATGTTGACTTTTATTCTGGACTTGTTTATCGAAAGCTTGGCATTCCTCGAGATTTGTTTACGCCAGTTTTTGCGATTTCAAGAGTTGCTGGTTGGTTGGCTCACTGGAGAGAGCAACTAGGAGCAAATAGAATTTTTAGACCTTCACAAATTTATGATGGAGCAAAAATGAGAAATTGGAAGCCTCTTGAGCAACGGTAATTTGAAATTAATTTTTTTCGAATTTAAATTAATTCAAAAATTACACTAACCTTATCAATAGATTAAATATCAGAAGTGAATTCAGGTATAGACCTTGAAATGAGTTTTACCCAAGGTGTTCAACACCTTGGCTTATCTCATGAATTAGCACATCTTTTATGGATTCCTCTTCCAATGCTTTTAGTATTGGTGTCAGCTGTGATTGGTGTATTAGTAACAGTTTGGCTTGAACGAAAAATTTCTGCAGCAGCTCAACAGAGAATTGGACCTGAATATGCAGGTGCACTTGGTATTCTTCAGCCAATGGCAGACGGTTTGAAACTTTTAGTAAAAGAAGACATTATTCCAGCAAGGGCAGATAGTGTTCTTTTTACAGTTGGTCCAATATTAGTTTTAGTTCCTGTAATCCTATCTTGGTTAATTGTTCCTTTTGGTCAAAATCTTTTAATTAGCAATGTTGGCATAGGAATCTTTTTGTGGATTGCCCTAAGTAGTATTCAACCCATTGGTCTGCTAATGAGTGGCTACTCTTCCAACAATAAATATTCGTTACTAGGTGGACTTAGGGCTGCCGCTCAATCAATTAGTTATGAAATTCCACTAGCACTAGCGGTTTTAGCAATAGTTATGATGAGCAATTCATTGAGTACTGTTGATATAGTTGAGCAACAAAATACTGCTGGTTTTCTTAGCTGGAACATATGGCGACAACCTGTAGGTTTTATTATTTTTTGGATATGTGCATTAGCTGAATGCGAGAGACTCCCTTTTGATTTACCGGAGGCAGAAGAAGAACTTGTAGCGGGTTATCAAACTGAGTATGCAGGTATGAAATTTGCTCTCTTTTACTTGGCTGGATACATAAATCTTGTTTTATCTGCTTTACTTGTTTCCGTTCTGTACTTAGGAGGATGGGGTTTTCCAATATCAATTGATTGGTTTTCATCTTTGATAGGACTATCAATTGATAATCCGTTAGTTCAAATTATTGCTGCTTCCCTTGGAATTGTTATGACAATCCTCAAGGCTTATTTACTTGTATTTTTAGCAATCTTGTTGAGATGGACAACTCCAAGAGTTCGAATTGATCAATTACTTGATTTAGGATGGAAGTTTCTTTTACCTATTTCGTTGGTAAATTTGCTTGTAACTGCTTCACTTAAATTGGCATTTCCTATGACATTTGGCGGATAGAAGAGAAGCAACACATTAGCTAGTTTTTTTAAGTAAAAGTACCTACATTTACTTGAAAAAAACTGTATAATGACTAATGTAATAAGAGGCCACCGGCAGAAAATTTGATATGCTTGGTTTCCTTGAAAAAGTTAGGGATTACACTAAAGAGGCTGTTAGTGCAGCGAAATATTTATTTGATGGACTAAGCGTTACCTTCGACCATATGCGTAGAAGGCCTGTAACTGTTCAATATCCTTACGAAAAGCTAATTCCTTCTGAGCGTTATAGAGGAAGGATTCATTATGAATTCGACAAATGTATAGCTTGCGAGGTTTGCGTAAGGGTTTGCCCCATCAATCTTCCAGTTGTTGATTGGGTTATGAATAAAGAAACTAAGAAAAAAGAATTGAGAAATTATTCTATTGATTTTGGTGCATGTATTTTTTGTGGAAATTGCGTTGAGTATTGCCCTACCAATTGCTTGTCAATGACAGAAGAATATGAACTTGCTGCGTTTGATAGACATAGCCTTAACTACGATAATGTTGCCCTGGGGAGGCTACCAACAAGCGTAACTTCAGATCCGTCAGTTCGTCCTCTCAGAGAATTAGCTTATTTGCCCGAAGGGATAATGGATCCTCATGACTTACCTCCAAACCAAAAAAGAGCAGGTAAATTACCTACTCAGATTATAAAAGAACTCCAAGAAGAGATATCACAAGGAAAGGATACTGTTGATTCGACCGACATGGTCCCAAACAAATCAAATTCTACGAATTAATGAATATCGCTGATTCAACAGAATTAATTTGCTTTTTAATTCTAAGTGCTGTCATAGTTTCTGGAAGTTTGGCAGTTGTTTTATTAGAAAATATTGTTTACTCAGCCTTTATATTAGGCGGAGTATTTATGGCCGTAGCAGGTTTATATCTTTTACTAAATGCAAGTTTTGTTGCTGCAGCTCAAATTCTTGTATATGTAGGAGCTGTAAATGTTTTGATATTATTCGCAATTATGTTAGTTAATAAGAAAGAAAATTTAAAACCAATTGAAGGTCTTAAAACTAGAAAATTTATATCTGGTGGAGTTTGTGGTGGATTATTAATCTTATTACTACGGGTTAGCATTACCACTAAATGGAAATTGCCTGGACCAACCTCTATTGGTGAAGAAGCAACTGAAAGAATTGGAGAACATTTATTCACTGATTATTTATTACCTTTTGAACTTGCTTCGATTCTATTATTAATGGCTATGATAGGAGCAATTGTATTAGCAAGAAGAGATGTAACAATTCCAAAAGATTCCATAAATGATTTCAAAAATAAAAAGTCATTAATTAATAATAATATTCCTCTTCTTTCTGAAAATAGTTTAAAATGAGATTATTTATATATATAAATTAATTACTAAAATGATAGAGAATTCTATTGGACCAATACCACTTCAGGCTTATCTCATAGTAGCTGCATTTCTGTTCTGCACAGGCGTCTGGGGATTAATAAATAGTCGAAATGCTGTACGTGTTTTAATGAGTATTGAATTAATGTTAAATGCAGTAAACATAAATCTTATGAGTTTTTCATCATATATTGACGGATCAATAATTAGAGGGCAAGTATTTTCAATTTTTGTTATCACAGTGGCAGCGGCTGAGGCAGCTGTTGGACTAGCAATACTACTTTCATTGTATAGAAATAGAGTTACTATTGATATGGAAAATTTCAATCTACTAAAATGGTAGAAATCATCAATGACAACCAATCTGATCTGGATCTTATATAGATCAGATAGTGATATTGCATATAAAGAGACCTTAAACTGTAAGAAGATAATTGAAGCTTATGGGAAAAAAGTTTTCTTTTCAGAAATAAGTAATGAAACAAATAATATTAATCAATTATTTTCAATGTCTGAGGTTTTACCGGAAATCGCTCTTGTCTTGGGGGGTGATGGAACAGTCTTAAGGGCTGCCAGATATTTATCCCCGAAAAACATACCTATTTTAAGTTTCAATGTGGGGGGGAATCTAGGCTTTTTGACACACGATCGTCATATCTTAAAGCAAGCAAATTTTTGGGAGAGAGTTTCAAATAATAGATTTAATATACAAAAAAGAATGATGCTTGAAGCAACTGTATTTACAGAAAAGAGTAATAAAGAGAGAACTATTAAAAAATCTTTTTTTGCTCTAAATGATTTTTATTTACGATCTTGCACAGACGAAATTGCACCTACCTGCAGTCTTGCGCTGGAAATAGATGGTGAAGCTGTTGACAAATACAAAGGAGATGGACTTATCTTCTCGACCCCAACAGGATCTACTGCTTACTCTATGGCAGCAGGAGGACCGATAATCCATCCTTATTTGGATGCAATAATTGTAAGTGCAATATGTCCAATGAGTTTGGCTAGCAGACCGATAGTGGTTCCTCCTGATTCTCAATTAGTAATAAAAACAATAAGAGAAAAGAAGCAAAAAATAAAGCTATGGTTAGATGGAACTAGTGGATGTCTTATTGAGGCCAATGATACATGCTTAATAAAGAAATCTAATCATTCAACCTCAATAATAATTTTAGATGAAAATCTGTCTTATTATAAGACAATAACTCAAAAGCTTCATTGGGCCAGTAGCCTTAACGAGAGTAATAAATAATGGGGATAGAAATCGAAAGAAGATTTTTAGTTGCAAATGAAGATTGGAAATCTCAAGTAATAAGAAGTGAAGATTTTAGTCAAGCTTATTTAAGTTCAAGTTTAGATGAATGGACTACTCGAATAAGGATAATCGATAATAATAAAGCATACATAACATTAAAATCTTCTGTAAATGGATTATTAAACAATGAGTTTGAATATTCAATTCCTATTAAAGATGCTATTGAATTAATAAAATTATCAAAATATAAAATCATTAAAACTCGCTATCAGCTAAAAATTAATAACAAAAATTGGGTGGTTGATCTTTTTGATGGATCAAATTCCTCTTTAAAAATAGCTGAAATTGAATTGAATTCTGAATCAGAAGAAATTCAAGTCCCATCATGGTGTGGCGAAGAAATCACAGGCATCAAATCATTAAGTAATGCATATCTCGCAAAAACACCTATTTCAGTGCTGTCCTTAGAAGATCGGGTGAAAGCTAAAGATAAATAGCCAAAGAGCAAACCGTCCTTTAGATTGTCTTTATGATTAACGCTAGTAATAACTAGCAGCCTATGCATCTTTTGCAGGAGGTATAACTTGTTTGGCCTTTACGACAGAGAGGGTATGCTTCGCTTTACTTGTGCTGACAAGGAAGCTTGCATTGCATATGCAAAATTATTTGATTTATCATCAATTGAATTTTCTCTAATGCCTCTAGAAGATCCTAACAAGGACGGAAATAACTAGATCTTCAAGAAGCTGTGTCATCTGGCAATGAACAACAATTAAACCCATCCCGGCATATCTTTCCATGATCCATTGCCCAGTTCAACAAAGCTACTCTGTTTTTTGAACCTGTTTTGGTAAACATATTGCTTACATGATTGTCTACGGTTCTTTTGCTAATTGTCAGTTTTTCAGCAATCTCTTGATTCGTGAGACCATCTGCAACCAATCCAATGATCTCCATTTCCCTAGCGGAGAGTCCCATGTGGGACGAATTAGCGATCTCTCCTGTAAACATTCCCCTCACTCACAACTCATTAATTAATACTACTTAGATTAGGGCCTTTAATCACCGATAGTAATTATCTAGTAAAAAATACATGTGAAATCTAAACTTCAAAATCGTCTTGAATCTGGCTTATCAGCTATTACTGCTGAAATTATGCCCCCAAGGGGCGGCAATACAGATTTAGCTCTCTCAAAAGCCGTCGAATTAAATGACCTTGTGCATGGATTTAATGTTACAGATGGCAGCAGAGCAATCATGAGAATGAGCAGTCTAGCCTTATGCAAGCTGCTTTTAGAGGCAAAACTTGAACCAATCCTGCAATTATCATGTAGGGATAGAAATCGAATCGCATTACAAGCGGAATTACTTGGAGCTCACGCTTTAGGAATAAGAAATATCCTCTGTTTAACTGGCGATCCTGTACGAGTAGGAGATCAATCTCAATCCAAATCAGTTCAAGACTTAAACTCAATAGAACTGATTGATCAAGTCACATCACTTAACAAAGGAATAGATCCCGTATCTGGTTTGTTACCTGATGGCCCAACTAATCTGTTCGCTGGAGCCGCAGCAGATCCAAATTGCAAAGGATTTGATGGTTTAAGAAGAAGAATAGAACTCAAAAAAAAAGCGGGTGCAAATTTCCTACAAACTCAAATGGTTATGGACCAGAAAGTACTTGAGCGATTTTGCAAGGAAATAACAGAGCCTATGCAAATCCCTGTTTTAGCTGGGGTATTTCTGATCAAATCCGCCAAAAATGCTCAATTCATAAATCGTGTAGTTCCTGGAGCATGCATACCCCAATCAATCATTTCTAGACTTGAGGGTTCCTCAAACCCTATTGATGAAGGTATTTCAATTGCTGCTGAGCAAGTAAAAAGTTTTCTTGGAATTGCTCAAGGAGTTCACCTCATGGCTGTTAAAGCAGAGCAACACATACCTATGATTTTAGATAGAGCAAATATAAATATTAGTTAGAAGAACCAATTAGGTCAGTTCCTAGTAATTCAGCCATTGCTTTTTGTTGGGGTGACGGTTCTCCTAAGTCCTGTCTTCGAGCATCAGTGATTAACCAATCTAGAGCGGCTTCCTGTAGATCAAAATGATCACCTTCTTTACCAACACAATATCTACCAAAAACCAACTTCTCTACAAGTTGTACTCCAGGTCCAATTAGTGAATAATCAAATATTATTGAATTATCAATTGTTGCTCCTTCACAAATACAACAACTTGGACCAATCATAGAAGGTCCAATGATAGTCACACCATCTTCAATCCTTGTCATTCCACCAACATATATAGGTCCTTTAACATTTATCTTATCCCAATCAGCTGCAACATTTAAACCAGTGTAGATTCCTGGCCTAACCTGTTTTCCTGGTATTTCAACCTGTCTAACATCACCTTTAAGAACATTCCTTATTGCTCTCCAATAATCTGGAACTTTGCCAATATCAACCCACTCAAAGTCCATAGGCAAAGCATAAAAAGGTGCCCCCTCTTCTACTAATTTTGGAAACAGATCTGAGCCAATATCAAAGGGTTTTCCAGATGGGATATAATTAAAGATTTCTGGCTCAAATAAATAAATTCCAGTATTAATAGTATCTCCAAGTGCATTATCAATAGAAGGTTTTTCTTGAAAAGCTTTTACACGATCTTCTTCATCTGTTACAACAACGCCATAACTACTTACTTGATCTTTTGAAACACGTTTAGTAATCAAACTAGCTAAAGCACCTTTTTCTTTATGTCTTTTTACAGCTTCGGATAAATCCAAATCAATTAGTGCATCTCCACACAAGACAACAAAAGTATCATCAAAAAACTTTTGAAAATCTTGAATTTTTTTTAATCCGCCCGCCGACCCAAGTGCGTCTCCTATTAATTCTCCGTCTTCAATACGTCCTTCAAAGCTATATGCAATTTCAACTCCAAATCTTTGTCCATCTCGAAAATAATTTTCTATTTCTTCTGCTAAATGGGAAACGTTAACCATAACCTCAGTAAAACCATGCTCCTTAAGCAGTTCCAACAGAAACTCCATTACAGGTTTCTGAAGGATAGGAATCATTGGCTTTGGAATCACATGCGTGATCGGCTGAACTCGGGTTCCTTTCCCAGCCGCCAGGATCATCGCCTTCATAGGGGGTTTAACTGAAGCGATACAAGGCCAACATAGAATGCTGCATCCACAAAGAGCTAGGCAGCAGCCGGCGAGCCATCTGTCACGTCCAAAGAGGCAAGAGGAAGTTGAGCAACCATCCCAGGTTCTAAAAGCCTCTTTAGGCTTATTGGCGCAAACAAAGAATCTTTTTGATCAATCTCCACCTTGCCTTGAGAACATAAAAACAATAAGGCCCAAAAGACTCCAACTCTATCGGTATCTAAATCCTCTGAGGCTGAATTTTCTCTCCACCTCTCAACTAATAATTCAAAATCAACCCAGTGCAAAGCTTGTTCCCAATCATTAATAAAAATTGCCAAAGCTGCAGTTGTTTCTGGTAATTTTTCACGATGAGCAAGAGCTGAAACTTGAGCAATAACTTCCCTATCAGTTAATTTTTTTTGTCGTAACTTTCTACGATTGTGCAACTCATCATTTTTCAAGGATTCTGCAATTGTTTCAAGCTGGTTTATTAATTCTCCAAGAGTAACTGGTCTTCTAAATGGAGGAGGGGCCACAGGCCTTCTCAATAGATGTCTCTCTGGACGAAGAGGTAATTGAAAGCTTTCATCTAGCCAACCCTGCTCGCCAAAATCAAATTCCGAATCATCCTCAAGATCCGAATCTACAGAAAACATTTCAGCCTCGAGGACCTCAGCCTTTAAGTCAACTAAGACAGAGGCAGCTAAAAAGGCTTCACTACTCTGAGCAAGATCAACTTCATAACTTCCGCCATTGTGGATTAGATGTTGTGAAATCTTTTTTGGAATTTCAATTCGCTGTTTTAGTTGATCCAGAAACCCATCAACAACTGGGATGACATCCACATCCCATGGATCAATATCACCTCTTTCCGCAGCATCTTGCAATAGACGAATTGCAAGTCTCGCACCAGAATCTGCAGTTTGACTTAAAAGATTAACTGGCAATTAAGACTAAGACTCTAAAAGAAAGTTATCTCTTTGATGAAAGTTATGCCAGTTCAAATAATATTCAATCTAAAAGAGGGGCTTCAATAGTCCCAATTGATAAATTGGGACTACTAATAATTGTTGCTTGGTCACTTCTAATTCTCTCAACGGCTAACAAATCTCTTCTAACCAATCCATCAATTGATGAAATATAAGTATCAGTCATGATTTTTGGATACAAACCAATTCCAATAATAGGAACTAATAAACAAGCAATAATATAAATTTCTCTAGGTTCTGCATCTACTAATTTTGCCTTGGATATTAACTTGGCGTTTGCTTTCCCAAAGAAAATTTCTCTCAGCATCGACAATAAATAAATAGGTGTCAAAATGACTCCAATTGCGGCTAATGAAGCAATAACAATTCTAAATGGGAGTGTATAAACTTCATCAGTTACAAACCCAACAAAGACCATTAATTCTGAGATAAATCCACTCATTCCGGGTAAAGCAAGAGAAGCAAAAGCACATGCAGTCCATAAAGCAAACATAATCCTCATGTTTTGACCAATACCACCCATCTCATCTAATTGAAGAGTGTGTGTTCTGTCATAAGTTGCACCAACAAGGAAAAACAAACTTGCTCCAATTAAACCGTGGCTAACCATTTGCAACATCGCACCGCTAGTGCCTAAAGAACTAAAGCTTCCAATGCCTATCAAAACAAAACCCATATGACTTATTGAGCTATAAGCAATTTTCCTTTTTAAATTTCTTTGAGCAAAAGAAGTTAAAGCTGCATAAATAATATTTACCACTCCAAGAACAATTAACAATGGTGCAAATTGGGCATGAGCATCAGGCAGTAATTGTGCGTTAAATCTAAGGAGGGCATATCCACCCATCTTTAACAATATTCCTGCCAAGAGCATATGAACGGGAGCAGTAGCCTCTCCATGCGCATCTGGCAACCAAGTATGAAGAGGAACAATAGGAAGTTTGACCCCAAAAGCTATAAGCAAACCTGAATAACAAAGCAGTTGAAACCCCTTACCAAAGTTTTGCTGTGCTAAATGGGTATAACCGAAATCTGGTATTCCTCCCCCTTGAAAGAAACCCATTGCAAGAGAAGCAAGGAGAATAAATAAAGAGCTTCCTGCTGTGTAAATAATAAATTTCGTCGCGGCATATTGCCTTTTCTTCCCCCCCCAGATTGCAAGGAATAAATACACCGGGAACAACTCCAATTCCCAAGCCAGAAAGAAAAGCAACATATCTTGAACTGCAAATACTGCTATCTGACCACCATCCATAGCAAGGATTAAAAAGAAAAATAATTTTGGTTTATAGCTAACTGGCCATGCTGCTAAAACCGCTAGGGAAGTTATGAAACTTGTAAGCAATATCAATGGCATTGACAAGCCATCTGCGCCAACAGACCAAGTCAATCCAAGATCTGGGAGCCAAGTAACTTTTTCATATAACTGCAAGCCTTCTTGACTGGGATCAAAACCTTTGAAGTAAGCAGCAACAGTAATTAGAAAAGTAATTAAAGCAATTATTAGGGCATACCATCGAACTTCTTTTCCTTCTCCTTTATCTGGAATAAAAGGAACAATTAATGCCCCAACAATAGGAAAAAATATGGATAAACTTAACCAAGGGAAATCGGCTTGAATTGGCTCAGGAATCAACATTGTTCCTAGCTTTAAGCTTGCATTGAGAGCGAATTCCAAGACTCGAAATTAATCACCACTTTTTGAGTTTAGAAATTATGAGATTATTGGCACCCTCTAGATAGGGGATGAAACACACACCTAAAAAAATTATGTAAATTATGCCCCTACAATGCCAAAAAGTGCGACAAGAGCAATTACTCCTCCAAAAACAATCAATGCATAAAACTGAGCTCTTCCTGTCTCAAAATATTTTAGTCCTTCCCCACTTCCAAGAGTCAATAATCCAGTCAGATTGACTACTCCATCAACTACTTTTGCATCTACTTCAAGTACTTCTCTTGCAAGCTTTCTACTACCTTTAACAAAAATTTTCTCATTAATATCATCTAAGTACCATTTGTTCTGAAGAAATGAATTGATTTGTGGATACTTCTTAGATAGATAAACACCAAGATCAAGTCGTTTCAAATAATAAGTTAAAACAGCCAATATTATACCTCCAGATGAGATAGCAACAGAGGCAGTAGCAAGTGGTAGAAATTCTCCCCAACTAAACTTTTCTGCAGCCTCAATAGCCTCACGGGGGTCTAACAAGTTTGCAAAAATGCTGTTCCAAGGAACTCCTATAAATCCAATTAGGCAAGAAGGTATTGCCAAAACTGCCAATGGAAATGTCATAGGCCACGCAGATTCATGTATCTTGCCAGTTTCATGATCTTCATGTTCATCATCTTTTTCTTTACCTGCTAGAGCAAGCAAAGAAAGCTGCATCTCTTGATTTTCGCCTCGGAAGTCTCCTTCAAAAGTAAGAAAATATAGACGAAACATATAAAAAGCTGTCATTCCTGCAGTTAGAAAACCAATAAACCAAAGTATTGGAAAACTATTAAAAGCTTGACCAAGAATTTCATCTTTACTCCAAAAACCTGCAAGAGGAGGAATACCACTGATAGCAATGCATCCAATGAAAAAAGTTGTTGCCGTAATAGGCATTTTTTTCCGTAAACCACCCATTAATCTCATATCTTGAGCAAGAATTGGTTCATGACCAACCACCTCCTCCATTGCATGAATAACAGAACCTGAACCAAGGAATAACATTGCCTTAAAGCATGCATGGGTAACTAAATGGAACATTCCCGCAACTGGCGCTCCACATCCCATAGCAAGCATCATGTAACCAAGTTGAGAAACTGTGCTGTAAGCCAATCCTTTTTTCAAATCCATTTGTGTCAAAGCAATTGATGCACCTAAAAAACAAGTAATAGTGCCAATAATTGCTATGAACAAACCAATGAAAGGAAACTGGCTAAACAAAGGATCAAGCCTTGCTACCAAAAAAACTCCCGCTGCAACCATTGTCGCTGCATGAATCAAGGCAGATATGGGAGTTGGCCCCTCCATTGCGTCAGGCAACCAAACGTGAAGAGGGAATTGCGCAGACTTTGCCATTGGCCCCATAAAAACAAGAATACAAAGAGTCAAAGCCGCCCATATTGGAACTGTCCCAGAACTGACTGACTCTAATAACCCATCAGCAATTCCTTGGAAATCAAAACTTCCGGTTGCCCAAAAAAGACCCAAGATGCCAAGAAGCAAGCCAAAGTCTCCTACTCTGTTGACGATAAAAGCCTTTTGAGCTGCATGCGCAGCACCATCTCTGTCGTACCAAAAACCAACGAGTAAGTATGAACACATTCCAACCAATTCCCAAAAAACATATATCTCAAGCAAATTCGGACTAACTATTAGCCCAAGCATAGAACTGCTAAATAAGGCTAAATAAGTAAAAAAACGAACATACCCAGGATCATGTGCCATATAACCATGGGAATAAATCATTACCAAGAAAGCAATTGTTGTCACGAGAGCAAGCATCACTGCCGCTAAAGGATCAATCACATATCCCATTGGCAACTCAAAAGAACCAGCACTTGCCCATATAAATAAGTGTTCAACTGGGGGCTTACCTGAAAGTTGCTCAGCCAAAACTGCATAGCTAATAAATGCCGAGGCACCTACAGAAGTTAAAAGAGTTATCGCAACAGGTTTTCGTGATCGATTAAAAAGATCGTTAAAACTAATTAATCCCAAACCAACCAAAACCGCCCCACATAGAGGCAGAAGAGGAATTAACCAAGCAAAATCTGCAGCCGAATGCATCCAGCTAAATCATATTGAATTGATTTTAGGCAATTCTTGCTAGTAATTCAGTTAAATCAAAAGAGAGAAATCTCTGAGCTCCAACAGAAATAAATTGATGGGACCACCAGAAAAAGAAAACTGCAATGAGAATGCCCATTTGAGAGGGCCTAAGAAATTCTTTGATTTCTAATTTTTGTCGTCCATCCAACACAGCCAGGAATGGAACGATTGATGTTTTTTTCTTCACAGCCTCAAATTCCTTGCCGAATTTGAGGCTCAGTCTTCTATCACCATGCCAAATAGCAAATAAATGATGTGCAATCAATCCCAAGCAAGTAACAAGAGTAAAGCTTGTTCCTATCCAAAGTAAATGGGCAAAACACCAAATAATTTGACCTATTGCCTGTGGATGTCGAGTGACTCTGATAATACCTGAAGCATAAATTCTAACTTTGGGTTTAAGGACCGCCGGAATTTCTAAAAGGTTATATGTAGCTGGATACAAAAAAAGAAAACTAATCGCACTCAAAATCCAAATCATTGGAATTAGTTCGCTAACCCCTTGTAAGTTCCAAAATCTAACTCCATCGTAACGATGAGCAATAAAATAACCGACCAAAATAACTGCAGAGGGAATACTTGCAAAAGCAAAAATCAATCTCCATGCTCTTGCACCAATCAAACGCTCTGCCTTAACCCTTAAAGCCGCTCCACCACTATGTATAACAGCAAAACATAGTAAAAGGAATATCATCACAAGACTCGAACCATGAGTATCTGAAAATGCCATTCTTCCTTTAAAAAGCCTCTCAATAAATTATTAGATCCATACCGGATCAACAGTTGGAGTGGATTTTCTCTACATTTTAGTTTAATAACTGCCATGAAAGCCTGCCACCATGGCCGAGATTCCATTCACTCTTGATCAACTAAGAATCCTCAAAGCAATTGTTGATGAAGGGAGCTTTAAAAAAGCTGCTGACAGTTTGTTTGTTACTCAACCAGCTGTAAGCTTACAAGTTCAAAATCTAGAAAAACAGCTTGAAATCGCAATATTTGATAGAGGGGGTAGAAAAGCCCAATTAACTGAAGCAGGAAAACTTCTTCTTAATTATTGCGAAAAAATTTTAGGAGAGTGTCAAGAGACTTGCAAAGCAATTGAAGATTTAAACAACCTCAAAGGTGGCTCCCTAATTATCGGAGCAAGCCAAACTACTGGTACTTATTTAATGCCAAGAATGATTGGGCATTTCAGACAAAAATATCCTGAAGTGTCAGTTCAACTACAAATTCATAGCACTAGAAGGACAGGATGGAGCGTTGCTAATGGCCAAATTGACATAGCCATTATTGGAGGCCAACTTCCATTAGAGTTAAATGAATCATTGCAAGTAACTCCTTTTGCAACTGATGAATTAGCTCTTGTTTTACCTACTAATCATCCATTAGCAAAGTCAAAAGGGCTCACAAAAGAAGATTTATATAGTTTGAGATTTATAACCCTAGACAATCAATCAACGACACGAAAAGTTGTAGACCAACTCCTATCCTCTTCTGGACTAGATGTGCAAAGATTACATATTGAGATGGAGTTAAATTCTCTTGAAGCTATAAAGAATGCTGTTCAATCTGATCTTGGAGCTGCCTTTCTTCCTGTTGTTTCAATTGAAAGAGAACTTTCAGGAGGGAGTATTCACAGAGCAATTGTTGCAGATCTAGAAGTTAAAAGAGAACTAAAAGTAATTACCAACCCTGGTAGATATTCATCAAGAGCTGCAGAAGCATTCACACAAGATATCTTACCTTTATTTGCTAGTTCATTTTCACCACTATTTAATGCTGAAAATTAGAACTGTATAGCTTCTTTATTAATACCAACAGCATCTTCTTCAGCACCTTTAATTATAAATTTATTTTCGTTAACATCTGCTTGATACACGCAACGAACAATTGGCTGATCCCTAATTGAACCTATATAAGCAAATGTATTCATTCTCTGTTTACACTCTCTAACGTCTTCATTATTTATTGCTCCTTGCTTTTGCAAAACAGTCCAATTTTCTCTTCTAATTACACAACCGGGTTGAAGAGCAGGTTGTGTGACAAAGCTTGTAGAGGGATTTAGGGTCGTATACATTTCAACATCAATAACAAAAGCACTTGCACCGTATTGTCTACAAAAATCTGGATCTGGAACTGCCATATCCAACTGTTGCTGACTTGCAATATTTCCCTGTCCACCTGAAGTTGTACTTGTGATAAGGCTGCCAATGCCAACACCAATCACCAACACTCCAGCCAAAATAGCAATTGAATTAGAGTTTATTTTTATCCCGCCTCCGCCACCGCCATCTGAGGGGCCTGAAGAGTTAAAACGACTTCCTCTGGGTTCATAACGGTTTCTCACATTTGAATCTTTTCTAGGATTAAATTGATTTCCTTCTTGTCTTCTTGCAAGATCTGATCTTCTACGAGATGATGAACGTCGATTGTAGGGACCTTGATTCATAATAATTCTTGAGTTCGAGGTAATCCCATTGAGTAATTCATCACCCTACTATTTGGGTTATAACTGAGTTCTCCGTCTTTAAGCAACTTTCGAATAAAATCCTCAAGCAAGGATCCTATTTTTCTCAAGGTGTAATCGCTCAATTCATTGTTTTCTTGAACATTAACTAATTCACGAAAATAATCTTGTACCTTTCTTATAGATTGATCGTCCCAAAGAAATTCATTATCAGGATCAATATCTAAAGTCAAATGACAATTGTCTAAAATTAAATCATCATTTTCTACTACTGCAGTAAATATTCTTACGTGGCGTGTTGTGCATTTAAGAATGGTGTCGCTCATGAATTTAAAACAACAAACCGAAATTTATACTGCAAATTTAACGATATTACCCCTTGTTGGGAGGTCTTACTCACTAAAGTTGTTAAATACTCTTTTATTTAAGTATGCGGGTAGCAATCGCCGGAGCTGGATTAGCAGGACTTTCATGTGCAAAATACTTAGCGGATGCAGGTCATATTCCATTCGTTTATGAGGCAAGAAACGTACTTGGTGGAAAAGTTGCGGCTTGGAAAGATGAGGATGGAGATTGGTACGAGACTGGATTACATATATTTTTTGGGGCATATCCAAACATGCTTCAGCTTTTTAAAGAGTTAGACATTGAAGATCGTCTTCAATGGAAAAGTCATTCCATGATTTTCAACCAACCCGAAGAACCTGGCACATACAGCCGCTTCGATTTTCCTGATCTACCTGCTCCGATAAACGGAGTTGCAGCAATTTTAAGCAACAATGACATGCTTAGCTGGCCAGAAAAAATTTCATTTGGACTGGGATTAATACCTGCTATGCTTCGAGGACAAAATTATGTAGAAGATTGTGATAAATACTCTTGGACCGAATGGCTAAAAAAACAAAATATTCCCGAAAGAGTAAATGAAGAAGTTTTTATAGCAATGAGTAAGGCTCTTAATTTTATTGGTCCTGACGAAATATCCTCAACAGTATTGTTAACTGCATTAAACCGCTTTTTACAAGAAAAAAACGGGTCTAAGATGGCATTCCTTGATGGAGCACCACCAGAAAGACTTTGCCAACCAATTGTTGATCATATAAGAGCTTCTGGTGGCGACGTATTGTTAAATAGCCCGCTGAAAAAAATCAATTTAAGAGATGATGGTAGTGTTGAAAACTTCTTGATGGGTAGTGCTAAAGAATCTCATGGCAAAGAAATTGAAGCTGACGCATATGTGAGCGCAATGCCAGTGGATATTGTTAAAACAATTTTACCTAAGGAATGGGCCTCTAAAGATATTTTTAGAAAACTTGAAGGTCTAAAAGGAGTCCCAGTTATTAATATTCATCTATGGTTTGATCGAAAACTCACCAATATTGACCACCTTTTATTTAGTAGATCTCCACTATTAAGTGTTTATGCAGACATGAGTATAACTTGTAAAGAATATGAAGATCCAAATCGTTCAATGCTGGAATTAGTTTTTGCTCCTGCAAAAGACTGGATCAGTCGTAAAGATGAGGAGATAATTGATGCAACAATGAAAGAATTAACTAAACTTTTTCCCATGCATTTTTCAGGGGAAAATCAAGCTAAATTGAGAAAATACAAAGTAATAAAAACCCCACAATCGGTCTACAAAGCTGTTCCTGGATGCCAAGATATAAGGCCTGATCAAATCACTCCAATAAGCAACTTTTTCTTAACGGGTGATTACACAATGCAAAAATATCTCGCTTCCATGGAAGGTGCGGTTTTAAGTGGAAAGCTATGTGCAGAGAAGATCCAATCTCAACTGACATAAGTTCTTCTTAGTCTTAATGTATCAACAGCAATTTATTTAAAATTGCAATCCGACAGATTAATGCAAACTAAAAAACTTACAACCTTTTAATTTTGGCGCAGCCTTCTTTTAACTTAGAGGATGCCTACGAGGCTTGCAGAAAAGAAACTGCAAAATGGGCCAAGACCTTCTACCTTGGCACCATGTTACTGCCGCCTGCCAAACGCAGAGCAATCTGGGCAATTTATGTTTGGTGCCGAAGAACAGATGAGCTAATGGATAGCACTGAAGCTCAGCAAAAATCTAGGAATGAGTTATCAGATCGACTCAATAAATGGGAAGACAAAACAAAAAAAGTCTTTTCTGGTAATACTGAGGATGATCTTGATGCTGTTTTAGCGGATACTCTTCAAAAATTTCCTCAGTCTATTCAGCCTTATATCGATATGATTGAAGGCCAAAGAATGGATTTAGATAAAACCAGATATAAAACCTTTGAAGAACTTGAACTCTATTGTTATCGAGTCGCTGGAACTGTTGGCTTGATGACTCAAGGAGTAATAGGCATTGATGCTGCCTATACGTCCAATCCAAATAAGCCAACTCCTGATACTTCAAAAGCTGCCATTGCTTTGGGAATTGCGAATCAATTAACAAATATTCTTAGAGACGTTGGCGAAGATAGAGGAAGAGGAAGAATTTATTTACCTTTAGAGGATTTAGAAAAATTCAATTACTCCGAAGATGATTTAATGCAAGGGAAAATAAATGAGGACTGGAAAGCTTTAATGTCTTTTCAATTAGCAAGAGCAAGAGATTGGTTCCAGAAGTCTGAAGAAGGTATTAAATGGCTCTCAATAGACGCAAGATGGCCCATATGGACATCATTAAGGCTATATAGCGGAATATTAAATTCAATCGAAAAATTAGATTATGACGTCTTTAATAATCGTGCTTATGTAAAGGGATGGGTTAAAGCGGCAAACTTACCCATCTCTTATCTAATAACTATCAACGATGAAAAATATAAACTTAGAACACTGATTAATTAAATATTTACACCGGCGTTTTTTGATTAGCTAAGAGATCCTTCAATTTTGATAGTTCTCCAGCCCATCTTGGATCTGGTGCTTCTTTAATTGGCGCATCACTATGTACAACTTTCTTAACATCTTTACGACTTGAAGCTTTTTTCCCATTATTGGAACTTGCTCCTCTTCTAGAATTGCCTGAATTTGAATCTTTACGCTCAGAACGCTCAACCCTCAGTTTATTTCCATTGAATTCATAGCCATTTAATTTTTCAATAAGCTCATTAGCAATATTCTCATCTTTGATATTAGCGAAACCAAATCCCCTACAAGCCTTGGTATCTCTATCGAAAACAGCTTTAAATTTGATGCCCTCTCCTATAGATGTTAGAAGGGCTTCAAGTTCTTTAACATTGACATTCTGCGGCAAATTGCCGATGTAAAGGCGAACACTCATTTAGAAAAAAGGGGATAAGAAGAAGACGGCATACGGCCGAGATTAATTTGATTTGTGTGTAGTTAATCACAAAAAGGGTGAATTCTCTAGGGTCCATTTACGAGCGACCTCCAAAGCTTCGTGGTTTGTGAAGAATCTTCCATAAGCTTTTTCCTTGGATAAATGTCTCATAAGTTCTCCCAAGAAGGGGCTAGGGCTGATTTTCAAGGCTTTTTGAAGTGAATAGCCACTTAATGGCGAAGAAGGGTGGAAGAGAGGGTCAGAGGGGTCTTTCCAACGTTTAAGCCAAGCGTCCGTATATTTATCTTTCAAAAAAAGAATTAAAGATGGTAAATCTTCTTCCAAATCAACGTGAAGCTGAAATCTTTCATCCTCCGAAAGTTCATCTAAACCAAAATTATTGATTTTATGGACCCAAAATCTCAAGTTCTTGCATCTTTTAATTTCATTTTTACTAAACGTCAAACTTGCTAATCCCTCATCACTAAGTAAACATATTAGTTTTGCTAAAACGCTTCCATTCATGAGCTCTTCAGAAATAATATTTTTTACTTTTAACTCAAGTGAGGGAAGCTTATCTTGATCCCATTTTCTTAATAATTGAAGTTCTAAATAAGTTTGCCAAACCGAAGAATTCCATTCTGAATTAACTATTTTCAGAACCTCCATCTTTATCCTTTCAGGTGCAACATTACTTAATTTATCTACATTGTTTTTTAGAAGTTTTTTAGTTTTTTTCTCGAACTCAAATTCTAATTCACACATCAATCGAAAACCTCGAAGAATTCTCAAAGGGTCGTCAATTATGTTCTTTTCACTTATTGCAATAATTTTCTGATTTTTTAAATCATCCATTCCTCCAGTTGGATCAAAGATCTCTGGTTTTTCTCTAAGCCTTAAAGCAATTGCATTAATTGTAAAATCACGTCTTAACAAGTCATCTTCAAGATTCTCTCCAACCTGTCGAGCAAAATCAATCGTCCATCCATTAATAACTAATCGAGCAATATCTCTTTCTTGATCAAGCTTTATAAAAGTAGCATTTATCTTTTTAGATAAGTTTTCGCAGAATTTAATAGCTTCTATTGGTATTACAAAATCCAAATCAGGCCTTTGACTCAATTTCTTCAACAATCCATCTCTCACAGCACCCCCCACTAACGCGCTTCCAGGAGGTAAATCAGAAATGGATATTGGCCAATCTGATGGATTTAGATCTCCAAAAAGATCATTTGATAGTAATGTGTGCTTACTTATCAAAATGACACCTAGATTTTTGTTTAATAGTTATGTGCATCTGTGTTGATTGTATTTGGGTAGATAGATGCAAGACCTACTACACAGTTGAAGAAAATCACGGTGTCAAACACCTGTCTAAAAAACCAGATTTTCAGGGTATTAATCCAAAAATTCATATCAATATCTGGGACATGCCTGATAGCCAGACAGGCATAGAATGGGATGTCAGAGGTTGTGATAGCTTTCAACTAGATAAAGGGAAATGGAGCAGGCTGCGTCCTGGAGAAGAAATCCCAAAGTAACAAATATAGTAAATTCATTGCAAAATTTCCATAACTCAAAATCAAAATATTTATTAGCTTTACACAGCTGTTCAGAATCCTTTGGAATTGCCGTTAAAGATATCGAAAATCAACAAAAAATAATAAGAAGCGAGGTATTTAATATAGGTCACTCATTATCTAATAAACTATTTAGTTGTATAGAACAAATTCTTCCTAGAAAATATTGGAAGCAAATAATTCGTATTTCAGTAGCAAAAGGCCCAGGAAGTTTTACAAGTATGAGATTAACTATCTCAATGGCTAGAACAATTGCTCAGCAAATTAATTGTTCATTAGATTCGATTAGTTCCTTTCATTTAATGGCTCCAAGACTTTACAAAGATCTTGATCAATATCAAAAAATCAATCCATTTTGGATAACAGATTTTTTACCACGCAGAGGTTTTGTAGCAGGCAAATATCAACTAATTAAAATTCATCAAGAGTCAAATTTCCATGAATTTAGAGAAATTATTTCCCCACGATTAATAAGGAATGAACAAGATATAAACCCTTCAATTAAAGCTTCTAACAATATAGAAAAAGATATTATTTCACTTATAAATTTTTCTCAATATTGTCAAAGTTCAAAAGTCAAGTCTCATTGGGGTAAAACATTGCCAATTTATCCAACATCACCAATAGATAATAAAAAATAAAATTTCCAAAATTTTCTTATATTAATACTAGATAGCTTGATTTCATATTT
The DNA here is from genome assembly GCA_003279565.1 of Prochlorococcus sp. AG-402-C09. Classification (GTDB taxonomy): domain Bacteria; phylum Cyanobacteriota; class Cyanobacteriia; order PCC-6307; family Cyanobiaceae; genus Prochlorococcus_B. Next base: position 110,102 of record QCHN01000001.1, on the reverse strand, counting down.
TATTGATTAGACCTTTATCAAGCATTTTATTTATGGCTATTTGAATTTCTTTAGTTGTTGAAGTTAAATCTTCTCTTTTACGTGTTTTAGGGGGTTTAATTAATTCACCAACTCTTAAATGAATAGATATAAATCGAGGGAGAAAGGATCCTTTGGGAAAAGCTCTGTGGCTATTGACAATTGCTACAGGAAGAATAGGGCAACCTGTCCTTCCAGCCATAAGAGCAGCTCCTGCCTTTGGATCATTAACTCTTCCATTTTCTTGTCTGGTTCCGTCTAAAAACACTCCCGTAGCCCAACCTTCACTTAATCGATTAGAAGCAGTTCTTAAGGCCTCTCTATCTCCAGCTCCCCTCTTAACTGGATAGGCTCCACAAGCCGAAATTATAGAGGCCAAAATAGGTACCCTGAACAGTTCAGACTTTGCCATAAAAGCTACAGGTCTACCCAAAGCATGGCCCAAAATCGGGGGGTCAAGATGAGAACCATGATTAGAGACAACTACAACTCCACCAGTCTTAGGTAAATTAGAGATCCCTATTATTTGACCTCTAAACAAAAAACGAAAGATCGGGAAAACAAATAAATAACTCACGCAACCATAAACAAAACTCTGCCTAGGATTAGCTTTATTGATTGTTTCAACTCCATCAACCACTCTTAAATTTTCCAAAATCAATAACCTAAATCACTTGCATTTGAGATTTGGCTGGTAAGGACCCCTTTCATTGATCGTTTCGCAAGACCACTAAGTACATTTCCCGGTCCAATCTCAACAATTGTTGTTATTCCTTCATTCTGCATGACATTCATAGTTTCTCTCCACCTAACTCCAGTAGTCATTTGTTTTTTTAGGCGCTCCTTCAATATTTCACCATTTACAGTTGGCGTTGGATCAAAGTTGCTAAGAACTGGAACTTGAGCATCTTTAAAAGTTAATTTATCAAGTTCTTCAGCAAAACTTTTAGATGCTTCAGTCATAAATATGGAGTGAAAAGCCCCTGAAACTTGTAAAGGAATTGCTCTTTTACATTTTAAATTATCAGCCACTTTCTTTACTGCATCGGGTGAACCAGATAAAACAACTTGAGATTCACTATTATCATTTGCTATTGCAGCCCCATCTGTTTCTCTGATCAAATCATCCAACTCATCTCGATCAAAGCCCAAAATCGCAATCATTGCTCCTCCTCCTGCAGCAGCCATTAATTCAGATCTTTTCTTTAACAACAGCAACGCTGTTTTCGCATCCATAACACCTGCTGAATAAAGACCAACTATTTCTCCAAGGCTGTGGCCTGCAATTACTTTGGTTTCCCTTTCTTGTCTTTGTAAATCATCAACCAGTAGTGACTCGACTACAAAAAGTGCAGGTTGAGTGTTTCTCGTATCGTTTAAATCATATATTTTTTCGTTAGGAATCTCTTCACCACAACATATTTTCCAAAGATCTCTGCCAAGAATTTGAGAAGCCAATTCAAATCTTTCTCTCGAGCCAGGCAAATCTAATAAAGAATTTGCCATCCCTAATTTTTGAGAGCCTTGTCCAGGAAAGACCCAGGCAATAGTCATAATTTTTTGGATGAATTGTTTAACAGCCTAATAGGGTCCATGCCAATAAAACAAAGCTGCTCCCCAACTTAAACCAGCACCAAATCCACTACATGCTATTAAATCACCTGATTTAATCCTTTGTTCTCTAACTGCCTCATCAAGCATCAATGGAATAGTTGCTGCAGAGGTGTTTCCATAGTGTTTCAAATTTGATAGCACTTTTTCAGATGGTATTGAAAATCTTGAAGCTACAGCATCAAGAATTCGTTGATTAGCTTGGTGTAATAGCAGCCAATCTATACTTTCAGACTCAATTTGATATTTATCTAAAAGTTCGCCAAGAATAATTGGAACTTCTTTAACTGCAAATTTATAAACCTCCTTTCCCTCCATTTTTATTGGCAAATATTCCCCTTTTTGATAGGTCGCTCCTTGAACTAAATCTAAAAAAGTATTTGATTGAGAGAGATTTAAACAACCTCCTTTACTGCCATCAGACTTCAAATCATATCCAATTAAACCATTTTGATCTGCAGTGGTCTCAATAGCTACTGCTCCTGCTCCATCTCCAAACAAAACGCAAGTCTTTCTATCATCCCAATCAACCCATTTTGATAGTTGATCTGCTCCAATCACAACAGCTCTTTTCATCGAACCAGAAGCTAAATATTGTGAAGCAGTTACCAAAGCAAATAAAAAACCACTACAAGCAGCAGTTAAATCAAAAGCAACTGCATTAGAAGCTTTCAAGTTTGATTGAATTTTAGGAGCAGAGCCAAATAAATCTTCTGGAGTAGATGTTGCAAGAATTATTAAATCAATGGTTTTCACATCCCAATCAGCCATTCTTACAGCATTCAGAGCAGCATCTGTCGCCAAATCAATCAAAGATTCACTATCTCCAATAACCCTTCTTTCACCAATTCCAGTTCTACTTTTAATCCATTCATCACTAGTATCTACTCTCTGACCAAGTTGATCATTATTAATTATCTTTTGAGGAGTAGCGCTTCCGCACCCCATAAAAGATATTCCTGAGTCCCATTGAGAATTGCTAATCAAATCTAAAAAAAGCCTTCATTTCATAAGTCAATCACATGGTAGGACAGTTCCAATCAGACCTTTAAGACATTTGGTTTATTTAGATCCGCTAAATCATCCATTACTCCATGGCTTGCAGCAGAATGAACAACCCTTAAAGCACTTAAAACAGATAAAGCTTTACTTCCACCATGACCAATAACACAAATTCCATTAATTCCTAGAAGTAAAGCTCCTCCATGTTCTGCATGATCTAAACGTTTCTTTATGCGTTTCAAATTATTTCTTAAAAAAGCAGAACCAACTTTGCCTCTTCTTCCTCTTGGTAACTCAGCCCTCAAAACTCCCAAGAGAACACTTCCTACTGACTCTAAAAATTTCAGCAAAACGTTTCCTGTAAATCCATCACAAACCACAACATCAAAATCACCTGACAAAACATCTCTTCCTTCACAATTTCCCGAAAAGCAAAAACGTTCTTCTTCGTTTAAAAGTTTGTAAGTTGCTAGAGAAAGATCATTACCCTTACAAGATTCTTCACCAATATTCAATAATCCTATTCTTGGCTTTTCGACCTGCAAAACATCTCGAGAATAGATATTTCCAAGAAGAGCAAATTGATGCAAATAAGTTGGTTTGCAATCCATATTTGCTCCAACATCTAAAACCAAAACTGGCTGACCAGGATCTTTAGTTGGGAATAATGCTCCAATTGCTGGACGATCAATTCCTTTTAAACGTCCTAACTTAAAAATCGCTGAAGCCATCATTGCTCCAGAGTTTCCAGCTGAATAGACACCCATAGCTTTTCCTTCTTTAACCAATTTCATTGCAATATTTATGCTCGCATCCTTTTTTTTGCGCACTGCAGTGGCTTCTTCATCCATGCCAACTGATAGACCACTTGGTATTAATTCGAAATTTCCATCATCTACAGCTTTGTCTAAAGATTCTTCTAAGCCAAATTCAATGGCTGCTTTTTCTACTTTTTCAATTTCACCAACAAATTTAATTTTCAATGGAAGTAATGACAAAGATTTCAAACACCCATCAAGAATCGCTCCAGGTGCAAAATCTCCTCCCATTCCATCTACAGCAACCCAAATCCTTTCGGAATCTTGAATTGCATTTTTCTCGTCTGTACTTATTCCGCCTTGAAGTCTCCTAAGAGGATCAAAAACGAATGGCTCTAATGTACTCCTTGCTATTGATCCAGCACTAGTAACAACAGAACCAGCGTTAGAAACGACTGTTCCAGCAACATTGCTTGCAGCTGTCGCGGAGCTTGTTGCAGTATCAACAAGACTTGTAACAGCTGAGTTTCGACGATACCAAATAACCAGTCTTCTAATTGCCTTAGAACGATTGGTTTTATTATTTAAGTGATTTCTTTCCACTGATTTATGATCCTTCAGGAATCATAGAATCAACAATTCTTTGAAAAAGATAACCTGTTCCTCTTGCAGTAAGAATCAGCTCTGGATTTGCAGGGTCATCCTCCAGTTTTGATCTAAGTCTAGAAATATGAACGTCCACTACTCTCGTATCAACATGTCTTTCAGGTGTATATCCCCAAACTTCTTTAAGAATCTCACCTCTACTAAATGGTTCTCCTGAACGACTGACTAATAGTTCTAAAAGACTAAATTCCATGCCAGTTAATCTAATTCGTTCATCATTTCTATAAACCTGACGTTTATTTGTATCAATTTTTAAATTCATAACAGCAATCACACCGGAATTAGGAAGTCCTGCTATTTGTTCTTTTTCAACTCTTCTTAAAACACATCTTATTCTCGCCTCTAATTCTTTTGGGCTAAATGGTTTAACAACATAATCATCAGCACCAAGCTCTAAACCAGTAATTCTGTCTGCAACATCTCCCAATGCTGTCAGCATGACTATTGGAACATCCGATTCTTTCCTTAGTTCCTGGCAAACTCCATATCCATCCAATTTAGGCATCATGACATCAAGCACAACCAAATCAGGCTCACAATTTCTGAAAAGATCCAGTGCCTCATTCCCATCACAAGCCGTAACAACTTGATAGCCAATCATAGATAGGCGAGTTTCTAGGATCCTCCTAATACTTGCCTCATCATCAGCTACGAGGATGGTTTCCTTTGAGGGACTTGTGGCCGTCATTTCTTCCTTAGTTTTGGCGGCTGCCACAAGATCTTAAGTGAAGGTTCACCAACAATTAAAGATCACTATCTTTATTCAACTACAGCCAACTTCCTTTTTACAACTAAGTGTCTCGTTCTGTCTCTATTTATGTCTGTCAAAGTTGCGGTGCACAAACCAGGCAATTCTTTGGCCGCTGCAACAATTGTGGAGAATGGAATTCAATAATAGAGGAAAAAATTAATCAAAAATCAGATAAATCTATTTACACAAAGATTAATTCTCCTAAAGAGAAATCTCCTTATCGCTCGGAGCTAATAAGCCTTGCAAAAGACCAAATCATTAACCGTATTCCAAGTGGATATGAAGAATTAGACAGGGTACTTGGAGGAGGTTTAGTGCCTGGATCACTTGTATTGATTGGGGGAGACCCAGGTATTGGGAAAAGCACTCTGATTTTGCAAAGTGCTACAAAAATTGCACATCAAAGGTCAGTCCTTTATGTAGCGGCTGAAGAATCTGCTCAGCAAGTAAAACTCAGATGGAATCGGATTGAAAATTCTAAGTCCAATCTGCATTTGCTCGCAGAAACAGATCTGGAGTTAGTCATAAAAGAGCTTGAATATTTAAAACCTGAAGTCGCAGTTATTGATAGCATTCAAGCCTTGCATGATGGCAGTTTATCAAGCTCACCTGGCTCAGTTGCTCAAGTCAGAGAATGTTCAGCAGCTTTACAGCAAATTGCTAAACGCAACGATATATCTCTTCTAATCATCGGGCACGTTACCAAGGATGGCATGCTAGCAGGACCAAAAGTTCTTGAGCATCTTGTTGATGCAGTACTTACTTTTGAGGGTGATAGATTTGCTTCTCACAGAATACTTAGAGGGGTAAAAAATCGCTTTGGTGCAACCTGTGAGCTTGGTGTCTTTGAAATGCAAGCTGATGGATTATCCGAGGTATCTAATCCAAGCGAATTATTTCTAAGCAAAACCTCTGCACCTGGAATCTCAACAATTGTTACTTGCGAGGGAACCAGACCATTAGCCATAGATATACAAGCACTTTTAAATCCAACTAGTTATGCGAGTCCCAGAAGAACAACCACTGGTATTGAAATAAACAGGCTTCACCAAATCTTGGCAGTTCTAGAAAAAAATATGAATCTCTCACTCTCAAGATATGATTGTTACTTAGCTGTGGCTGGGGGGTTAGAAGTTGAAGAGCCTGGGGCTGATCTTGGAATAGCTGCAGCTATAGTTTCTAGCTTTAAGGATATTGAACTTGCAGAAGGTGTGGTTTTTATAGGCGAAATAGGGCTAGCTGGTCAATTAAGATTGGTAAGACAAATGCAACAACGAATCAATGAAGTTATAAGGCTTGGATATAAAGTATTAATAATACCAGATGGTATTGATATAAGTGAGTTTGAAGCAAACAAAAAATTAAAAATATTAAAAGCCTCTAATATAAATCAAGCTTTAATATATGCTTTAAATAATATTTAAGTCACGATTTAATTATTTATAAATAAACATCAACATTTCCTCTTCCTGTTGTCTTTAGCCAATTCTCAATATCTAAATATCCACCTGGGTATAGACGAACAGCTTTACTCCAAACTTCAGCTGCCTGATCAAACCAGATATCACCTTCATCCTGATTACCATTCCTTTGAGCCATTCTGCCTCTTTTTTCATAGATTAAACCCATATTCTTCAAGCAAGATGGCTGCTTTGGATTTTGTCCCAAAGCTTTTTTATATGTATTTAATGCTCTCTCTTCATCTCCATTACTCATATAAATTATTGCCATGTTTTTCAATGTCTCTCCTCTATCAACTTGATTGTCCTCAAGTTTTAAGCTCTCTTCGTAATACTCAAGAGCCTCTGAGTAATCTCCATCATTTTGCGCCGCTAAACCTTTTCTGTAATAAAGATAGGCTTCTTTTTCTTTAGATGCGATTGGCATTACTTTCACTATTCCCTCAGCCATCTTCGTAAAGGCCTTATCAAGAAAATTGTCTTTGTTTTGACTTCGAGGCACGATTGAACCAGTATCAATAGATATATTCTATCTTGATTGGATATAGAAAAAATGTATAGAAATAATGAAACTAATTTTTATGTATTAAATTTAGAGTAAGTATCAAATAGTTATATCACCTTGAGCAACAAAAGGATTGCCCAACGCGAAAAGTCAATTCTGCTTGATGTAGATGGAATGAAGTGCGGAAGTTGTGTACAAACAGTTGAAAAAATACTTCAGAACCACCCAAGTATAAATAAAGCGAGCGTTAATTTAGTTACAAAAACAGCTTTTATAGAACTTAAAGAATCTGATAATTCATTAACTGAACTAATACAAATTCTTTCATCTAAGGGCTTTCCTGCAAGAGAAAGAGATTACCAAACGATTTCAAATACTAGTGAATTAGAAAAAAACGAGAATCAGAATTTATGGAATAAATGGCGTCAACTAATAATCGCTACCTTACTTCTAATCCTTTCTGGAATGGGACATTTAGTAGAGGGCCAACAAATATCTATCCCCCTTATTGGTTCATTACCTTTTCATGCAGCACTCGCAACATTTGCTTTACTCGGCCCAGGCAGGTCAATCCTAAAAGCAGGTCTCAAGTCAGCGCTTATCTTTGCGCCGACTATGGATACCTTAGTTAGTCTCGGTGTTCTGAGTGCTTACTTTGCAAGCATAACTGCTTTGATTTGGCCAAAAGTTGGTTGGCCATGTTTTTTCAATGAGCCAGTAATGCTCCTTGGATTTGTTTTATTAGGGCGTTTTTTAGAAGAACGGGCAAGGGTTAACACTGGAACAGCATTAAAAGAATTAGCCAACTTACAACCAGACACAGCAAATCTAATTTTAGAAAACAATGAAACTCGAGAAGTAAGAATAGGTGCGCTAAGGCCAGGAGAAAAAATTCAACTATTAGCAGGAGATAGAATCCCTGTTGATGGTTTAGTTGTTAAGGGTAATTCGGCAATAGATATCTCAAGCTTGACTGGTGAATCTTTACCATTGGAAGCATCTCCAGGCACTGAACTCCCTTCAGGCAGCTTAAATTTAGAGTCAACCATTATTTTAGAAGTTCAGAAAATAGGGTCTGAAACTGCAATCGCTAAGATAATAAGTTTAGTTGAAGAAGCACAAGCAAGAAAAGCACCAATTCAAGGATTAGCAGACAAGGTGGCAGGGATCTTCTGCTATGGAGTAACAACTCTTGCCTTTGTTACTTTTCTTTTTTGGTGGAAGATAGGCACAAAAATATGGCCAGAAGTTTTAGAAGTCACTAATAGAGGTTTCCTGCAAAGCCATCATTTGCATGATCATTTAATGAATACAACTCAAACACCAATTGGTCTCTCATTTCAATTATCAATAGCCGTTTTAGTTGTTGCTTGTCCATGTGCTCTAGGTCTTGCCACCCCAACAGTAATAACTGTTGCCTCTGGGGAAGCCGCAAAAAGAGGTTGGCTTTTCAAGGGCGGAGATGTCATAGAAATGGCATCCAAAATTGGCCAGATAGTTTTTGATAAAACAGGGACGCTAACAATTGGCAGACCTTTAATTGTTGGCTCATGGGAAAACCAAGATTCGACGAGAAATGAGATGCTCAGGTTGGCCGCAAGCATAGAACAGGATAGTCGCCACCCTCTGGCACAAGCAATTATTCAAGAAGCACATAAAAAAGAAATTAGACTTGAGAAAGTTGTTTCTTCAACTACATTTGCAGGGAAAGGGTTAGCTGGGAAAATTAATAATATAGAAGGATTAATTAGAGTCGGAACTCCAGAATGGATAAAAAGTGAAGGAATTCAATGGAATGAAAAGATTAAACAAAATTTTATACTTTCAAAAAGGGAAGCTCAATCTTTAGTTGCAGTTTCTTTAGAGAGTAAATTATTAGGTTTTTTCTTAATAGATGATCAATTAAGAAAAGATGCTTTACTTTCAATTAACAAATTACGCTCAAGAGGTTTTTCATTGAGTTTATTCAGTGGTGATAGAGATTCAGCAGTTTTATCTTTAGGAAAACAATTAGGCTTTAATCCAAAACAAATTGAATGGCAAATGTTACCTTCAGGAAAGCTTAATAAGTTAAATGTACTCAAGGAAAATGGCTTAGTTGCGATGGTAGGTGATGGCATAAATGATGCTCCAGCTCTTGCGTCTGCAGACTTAGGAGTAGCAATTGGAACAGGAACTCAAATAGCTCAGGATTCTGCAGATCTTGTTTTACTCGGAGACAACTTGGAAGCTTTACCCAATGCTTTGCAACTATCGAGACAAGCAATGCTCAAAATAAGACAAAATCTTGCATGGGCATTTGGATACAACTTAATTGCTTTACCAATCGCAGCAGGCTTACTTTTACCATCCTCTGGCTTATTACTATCTCCTCCATTGGCGGCTTTACTAATGGCTTTGAGCTCAATAAGTGTTGTAGTTAACGCCCTATCATTGAAGTCAAAATGATAGGAAAATTTATTGTTTTTGAGGGTATTGATGGCTCTGGAAAAACCACTCAAATCAATCAATTATCGAAATGGCTTATTAGTACTGACCTTATTCCTGAAAACAATCAATTAGTTATCACTAGAGAACCAGGAGGGACTGAATTAGGAAAATCCATAAGATCACTTTTACTAGATGCTTCTAGAGAAAGCAGTCCTGATTCAATTACAGAGCTTTTGCTTTATGCCGCCGATAGAGCACAACATGTCAATGAAATCATTCGTCCATCTTTAAATAAAGGGGATTGGGTAATCAGCGATAGATTTTGTGGATCCACACTTGCTTATCAGGGTTATGGAAGAAAATTAGATCTCAAATTAATTAAAGATCTCGAAACAATTGCCACTCAAGGGATTTCTCCAGACATTACATTTCTATTAGATATACCTATTAAAGAAAGTATAAAAAGAAGAATAAATAGAAAAGATGATCGCATAGAAAAAGAAGGTACGGAGTTTTTATCAAATGTCTCTCTTGGCTTTAAGGCTTTATCTGAAGAGAATGAATGGAAACGAATATCTGCAATGAGCTCTAGAGAAAGTATTATATCCGAGATTCAATCTGAGATAAAAAAGTTATCAGAAAGTAAATAGAATGAATGATTTTAAAAATATATATGGGCAAGAGTTGGCAATTGAAATTTTAAAGTCTGCTCTCTCTAAACAACATATTGCTCCAGCTTATTTATTCTCTGGACCAGAGGGTGTTGGAAGAAAAAAAACTGCAAAAGTTTTTATTAATTCTATTCTTAACAAAAATTCTGATAAAGAAGGTACAAAAAGAAGAATAGAAAGTAATAATCATCCCGATTTATTATGGATAGAACCCTCTTATATAGTGCAAGGTAAAAGTATCTCACAGGCAAAAGCAAAGTCAGAAAATATAAGCATGAAATCGGCACCGCAAATCAGGATAAATGAAATCAAAGGAATTATAGAATTCTTGGGGAAAAAGCCATTTCAATCAGAAAGAAGCATTGTGATAATTGAAGATATTGAAAGAATAAATGAATCTGCATCAAATGCATTATTAAAAACTCTTGAAGATACAAACACTGGATTATTTATTCTTATCACTCAAAGACCAGAGAAATTATTATCAACTATTCGATCTAGATGTCAAATAGTACCATTTGTGCGCTTAAATGATAATCACGTTAATACAATTATTCAGAAATTAGAAGTTATTCGAGAAATAGATGAGATTACTAATGAAAAAATTCAAGAACTAATCGATTTTTCATATGGATCTCCTGGACGCTATCTAATAAATCTTCAATTTTGGTTAGGAATCTCAAGCCCATTAAGAGAAAAGCTAGAAATTAAATTAGATAATCAAATTGAGTTACTAAAATTAGCCAAAGAAATTACTGATGAACTCAATATAGAGCAACAACTATGGCTTATTGATTTCGAACAAAATAAAAATTGGATAAAAGAAAGAAACTCAAATATAGTAAAAAAACTTGAAGAACTTAGAAAGCAATTATTGAATTATGTACAACCTAGACTTGCTTGGGAAGTAACTTTATTAGAAATAAAGTTACTTGATTAAGCTATCACTTTTTCATCAGTATTTTCTTTAACAGAACTATCTTCCCTAGCTTGAATTATTGATGGCAGTATTTCTTTTATTTTGTCCCCAGTTGGCAATTCCAAACAATACCCAGCACCATAGACAGTTTTAATGAATCTTGGTTTTCTAGGATCAGGTTCAAGCTTGGTTCTTAGGTGTCTTACATGCACACGTATTGTTTCAATATCATCATCAGGTTCATAACCCCAAACTTCTTTAAGAATTAATGATGGTGCAACTGTCTGACCATGTCTTTGCATCAAACAATGGAGCAATTCAAATTCTAAATGAGTCAAACGTACTGGAGATTCAAACCAAATAGCCTCAAATCTTTCAGGAACAAGAGTTAGAGGTCCATAATTAAGAATTTCTTGCTGATTATTACTTCCTAATGGAGCACGATTAGTTCTTCTTAATAGAGCCTTTATCCTGACTTGTAATTCTTCCAAGTCAAATGGTTTTGTTATGTAATCATCTGCACCAGAATTAAAGCCTGTGACTTTGTCTTTGATACCACCCAAAGCAGTAATCATAAGAATAGGGATAGATGAGGTTCTCTCATCTCTTCTTAAACGTTGACAAAGAGTTAAGCCGTCAACTTTGGGAAGCATTAAATCAAGAAGAATTAGATCAGGTGCATATTGCAAAGCAAGCGCTTGACCCTTTATGCCATCCTCAGCTTTTTGGACATCAAAACCAGTGTGCTCAAGATGCCCTGCAACCAGATCTCTCATGTCTTGGTCGTCTTCAATCAGTAAAATGCAAGGCTTCATTAATAATTGACCAAATTAAAAGTACTCGCGATTGCGATTACTAAATATTCATATGATTCTCTCAAAATTTTGTTTTTATTGCAGAATTCGGAAAATTCGTTTTTCCATACCTCAATCCAGGAGATCATTTGCTATCACTTATCTTTCACACTTCAAAAGGAGAAAAAAAGCCGCACTGTCTTTAGAAAGTCTTCCGATTCTAGGGCGCTACTGTTAAGGAATTCTCAAAACTCGCAGGAAAAACGTTCATAAATAAATCTATGAGATTTGATTTTTCGACAAAATCAAGACATATTTTTTTAAAGCTCAAACAAATTCGCATTTGTTTTTAAAACTCCCCGGGCGGGATTCGAACCTGCGACCAATCGGTTAACAGCCGATCGCTCTACCACTGAGCTACCGAGGATTACAACATTAAGAACTTACCCTTGCCAGCTACCTAAGGGCAAGTGATTTTAATTCTTGGAACACTTTTGAACCAGAATTCCAATTACTGATACCTCCATTTTTAATTATTGCAGCCCCATCACAAAAGAATAATTCTTCCAAACGATGAGTAATCCATATTGCAGTTATTGGGTTAGCGGAGGAACTTGTCAATTTCTTAACAACTTTCAAAACTGAATTTTGACTTTGAGGATCCAATAGAGCCGTAGGCTCATCAAGTAAAAGTAAATTTGAATTGCTGACAATTGCTCCAGCAAGAGCCAAACGCTGTTTTTGGCCACCACTTAAAGTATGGATAGGTCTGTCCAACATTTCTCTCAAATCCACTTTTTCAAGAGCGGATTGAATCAAATCAAGTAACTTGCTTTCAGGAATGGTTTTAGGAACGCTAAGCATCAACTCGCTTTTACATGTTGGCATAAGCAATTGATGATCTGGATTTTGATAAACCATTGATGGTTTGAGGGAACAGGAGATTTTTCCACTTTTAGGGCGAATTGTTCCACTTATTAAGCGAAACAAAGTGCTTTTACCACTTCCATTTTCACCCACTAGCATCCACAGACCAGGTTTTCCAATTGAGAAAGAAAATTGATCAATGACATTGCATTCATTTGGCCAAGAAAAAGAAACCTTATCGAACTCTAAATAGCCAGACTCATTTGGTTTCAAAATTGAATAACTCCTATGTGGCCTTAATCCTGAAGTGAAAATCCAGGCCTTTTACTAGAACTGCCACTAGTTTTTTCATAAATCTGAACAGCTGTAATTTCACTAACAAGAACAGTAATTCTTTTATCTTCGACTTTTTCACAAGTCAACTCTAAAAGCCTTTGATTACCTTTTTGAATAGAATCTACAACTTCAGAGTAAAGCCTTTGAGCATCTCTATGCTCTTTCCTCTGTACTACCAAAGGCATAGGACTTAATTTAATAGTAAGCTCGATACAATACACTTTTAAAAAACCTTGTAATTAGATAATTCTTACAAATAAAAGTGGAAAAAGTGAAAAGTATGTTAATAATAATATTTTATTTAATCATTACATGTATAAAGATCCCAATCATTAGTTTTCTTAATTTCGATGCATTTAGTTTGATCTTTTTCGTCAAAAGTTTTGATTTGTTTTCGTGCATACCAATTTAAACTCGGTCGCTCAAAACTATTTTTAATATAAATTTTTTGATCAGGAAATTCAGATATAAATTCAGCTAAAGGCCTTACATCCCAATTCTCATTTATTTCCCACAACCAGAATTGAGAGCTCACAAAAAAGAATAAACCAATTGTGCTTCCAAAAATCATTCCAATAAAACCAGATTTTCTAATATTCTTTCTTGAATTAGATAATAATAATCCTCCTAAAAACCAAGCAGAACTAATTGACAAGATTGCACTCAAGTAACCTTCTTCAAAGTTGATAATATTTAATTTAACTAGTAAAGAAAATACAAATAAACATATTCCAATAAAGGACAATACATAAGGAATTTTTCTTAATATTTTTCTAGCAAAAATATAACTATTTTCTTTTCTTTGAATTAACCAAGATACTGGTGGGCCACATACCAAAGCAAAAGGCAACCAAAATGGATGAATATACCAGGGAAGTTGCATTTTTAGAGGAAAAATACTTCCTGCAATAAGTATCTGAGTACTAAAAGCCCAAATCCCCCAACGAGTATTAAGACTAAAGCATGCCCATAAAAAACCAATTGGCCAGATAAGAATCCAAGGCCACCCACCCTCAAAAATTTCAATTATTGGTACCAGAATCCCTAACTCACTACCTGAGCCATTTTTAAATAAAACTCTTCCTGCACCATCGCCCCACCATAACCAGAAAGCTCCTGAACCATATGTCACCAAGTTCCATACATGCCAAGCTAAGCCTGGAATTAATCCATAAAATAACCAGGACCATGAGAGATTATTAAGATATTTTTTTGATTTATATTCCCAGATTAAAGGTAATAAAGACGCAAATAGTGCAGGAATAATTACAGGAGCTTTAAGTAAAAGCATAAAACTGCATGCAAATCCAGCTCCTAAAAAATTAAATTTAGTAGACCTATTATTTTTTATTGATGATAAGCAAAACCATAAAAGTGCTATAGCACTAAGTTGCGTTCCATCCAACATTGCCATTCTTCCATATCTAATAATTGGCAATAAAGTCAATAAAATTGCAGATGTACAAATACAAGCTATTCGATCTTTAGGACGTAAATTCCACTGAATCAGGCCACCCAATGGAACAACAAAAGTAGAAAAAAGTGCTGGGAAAAATCTTATACAAAACTCAGAGGGTAATGAATCAAAACTATTTTGAAAATTTCGACTTATTCCAATAGCAAAAGATATTATCCAATGTAAGCCAGGGGGTTTATTCAAATAGGGCTTTTCCCAGATAGTAGGAAGCAATCGTTCTAGTCCACTTTTTTGGTTTAATTCCAATGCAACTCGAGCAACAGTTGCTTCATCAAAATCTCTTAGAGGCAAATTTCCCAGAGAGACAAATGCAATTCCGCAAGCTATGGTCCAAAAAAGAAAAACCCATAAAATTGGAGGCCTGTAGTTGTGGGAAATGCTCTCAGTCAATATCAAAAAATTATTCCATCTATTTATATCTCTAAAAGGCCAATAAAGCTTTTGAAAAACAAATTTTCAAGCATTATTAAAAAAGAATTGAATTATTAAATAACTTTTGCCTAGAAACTGATTCAAGTTTTTAAAATAAGATCATGCCAATTGCTAATGACATAACTTCTTTAGTTGGCCAAACTCCTTTGGTCAAACTGAATCGATTACCGAATGAATTTAATTGTAGAGCGGAAATTATAGCTAAATTGGAAAGCTTCAATCCAACAGCATCCGTAAAAGACCGCATAGCTGGCGCAATGGTGAAATCGGCGGAACAAGATGGCACCATCAAACCTGGACATACTGTTCTTATTGAACCAACTAGCGGAAATACAGGAATTGCGTTGGCCATGGTTGCTGCAGCAAAAGGTTATCGGCTCATACTTACAATGCCTGACACTATGAGTACAGAACGACGCTCTATGTTGAGGGCATTTGGAGCAGAGCTTCAACTAACTCCTGGCAAAGAAGGAATACAAGGAGCTATTCAGCTGGCAAAGGAATTGGTGGAATCTATACCTAATGCATATTTGCTTCAGCAATTCGACAATTTATCAAATCCTGAAATTCATGAAAAAACTACTGCTGAAGAAATTTGGGAAGATTGCGAAGGCAAACTTGATGCATTAATTGCTGGAGTAGGAACAGGAGGAACAATTACAGGTTGTGCCAGATTCTTAAAACAAAAAAATCCAAAAATCAAGGTTTTTGCGGTAGAGCCCTCATCAAGCCCCGTTCTCTCAGGAGGGAATCCTGGATCTCATGCTATACAAGGCATTGGTGCTGGATTTATCCCTAATGTATTAGATATGAATCAAATTGATGAAGTCATAAGAATCAATGATAATGAAGCAATGGAGATAGGAAGAAGACTTGCCAAAGAAGAAGGATTGCTAAGTGGCGTCAGCAGTGGTGCTGCAGTAGCAGCTGCTTTACAGATAGGGAATCAACCTGAGTTTGCGAATAAGCGCTTGGTTGTTATCCTCCCTAGTTTTGGTGAAAGATATCTCTCAACAACCATGTTTACTTCCATCCCCGCAAACCCAGTGAAAGGGAATGAGTACCTCTAAAAAAATAATCATTAAATAATGAGCAAAGACCCCTATCAAATATTGAAAGTTCATCCGAGCGCAAAACTAGAAGAGATTAAGAAAGCATATAGAAAACTTGTAAAAATACATCATCCAGACAAAGGAGGAGATTCAGCAGTCATGCTCGAAGTAAATTCAGCATGGGAAATATTAAAGAAAAAGCATAAAGACCTTAATTTAAAGGAAGTTAATAATCAAAAGGTTTACAACCAGAATAACTACAAAAAAGAAACTAATAACTACTCTAAATCTGAAGATATAAAAAAATGGTTTCAAAATATATATCTACCTATTGATAAATTATTAGGACAAATAATTAATCCTTTAGGTAGAAAAATAAAAGATTTATCAGCTGATCCTTATGATCACATATTAATGGATTCTTTCTGCATATATCTTGAGGAGAGTAAAAACAAAATAACTAAGATCAAAAAAATTTATACATCTTTTGCAAGTCCATCAATTATAAGAGATTTCAGCTTAGATCTTTATCATTGCTTATCACATGTTGAGGATGGTATTAATGAATTAGAACGCTATACAATGGGCTATGTAGATAATTACCTCCATGATGGAAAAGCAATGATTACTATTGCTAAGAAAAAAAGACAGTTTTTACAAAGCAATAAAAAAGAATGGCTTTTCTTATAATTTTAATGTTTAATCATTTGTTAATATGAAACTATATGATCAGAGTTTATCCAAACATCAGGTACGGGTCTTCTCCACCTAACTTGACAATAATCACCTTTAATCAATAATACTTCCCCAGGCCCTGCGAAAATATATTCAGGTAAATTAGCATCGCTTGCTTTTGATTCTAAGCTATGAAAATATTTTTCACGATCAACTTTTACAAGATCTCCTTTTCTGAATTTCTTTTTTATCTTTGTAGGAGATTGTGAATCATCTAATTTTGCGGTTTGTTCAGACATTTTAAATAATTAATAAAAAAGACTAATGACTTAATTCTGATATTCAAATGAAGGATAGCAGTTAAAACAGAATGGCAAAAATCATGTTATTAATTAATCGCAAATTCCATAACGCAAATATTATTGCTAGATCAACATCATAAGTTAATCAAAATCCCTCTAAGCTGATCAAATCTAATTAGAGGAATCATGAAATTACTACTTACTGGATGCACTGGTTTTATCGGAAGAGAATTAATTCCTTTGCTAGTTAAAGAAGGGCATAGCCTCACAGTCATATCTAGAAAACCTAAAGGAAAAATAAAAGCCATAGCCAATAACCAAAGCATCAATGTGATACAAATGAATCCAGCTGAGTCTATGTCTTGGGATAAAGAAGATATTCAAAACTCTCTTAAAAGCTGCGAAGGGGTTATCAATCTCGCTGGCGAACCTATTGCTGAAAAAAGATGGACTACCGATCACTGCAAAGAAATTACAAATAGTCGCATTGAGACAACAAATAATCTGATTAAAAACCTACGGAATCAAAAAAAACCCCCAAAATTTCTTATTAATGCATCGGCGATTGGTTTTTATGGCTCACATCCTGAAACTGAATTCACTGAACAAAATATTGAGGGTGATGATTTCCTAGCAAATGTCTGCAAAGAATGGGAATCTAGTGCAAAAAACAAACCAAGAGCGACTCGACTTTTAATTGTAAGAATTGGCATCGTATTAGCCAAAGATGGCGGAGCACTAGGAAAAATGCTTCCCATTTTCAGAGCTGGTCTAGGAGGTCCTATAGGCGATGGGAAACAATGGATGAGCTGGATTCACAGATCAGATCTTTGCAATCTTATTAACGAAAGTGTGAAAAATTCTGCTTGGTCAGGTGTTGTTAATGGGGTTGCACCAAATCCTGTACGGATGAATGAGTTCTCTAATTCACTTGGTAAAGTCCTTGATAGACCAAGTCTTCTCGCAGTTCCTGGGCCAATATTGAAGTTGATTTTAGGAGATGGTGCTCGTGTAGTTTTAGAGGGACAAAATGTACAGTCTCAAAGGTTAAATAAACTCAAATTTAAATTCAGTTTTCCCACTATTAATGACGCTTTAAAAGCAATTTTAACTTAGAACTTTTTATTGGAACTAATCTGAAGTCAAAGGTCTAGCCAATTTTTTATTTTAAGCAAAGTTTTCCAATTAGGTTTACGTGAAAGGCCATCATCAAATGATTCTTTTAATTCTTTCTCTAATTCAGGAAGTACAAACATAGCTCTTTTCACATAATCAATATGATCTCTAACTCCTTTAGAATTAGTTTCTAACAATGCAAGACTCAAATTTATCCTTGACTGTGGATCTTGTCCATTAAGTTTCACTGCATACCGTGCAGAGCGTAAGGCTTCCTGAGGCGAATCACATAACAATTGCAACCATGACAGGCATGTCCAAGCAGCAGCATTGTTTGGAGTCGTAGAAGCTATTTTCTGAAAATCTTCAATCAATTCGTCTGCTGGTGAACCAGCTTTATAGCGATTTAGGGCCTCTTCAAAAAGACTTTCCTCTGATTGATCCATTGTTAATTTAGAAATTCTTTTAGTTGAAATTAAACTGCGAACGAACTTCCACAGCCACAAGTTTGTGACGCATTGGGATTAGTAAAGTTAAATCCTCCACCAATTAAATCTGTACTAAAATCTAATTGCATACCATATATGTACAAAAGACTCTTTGGATCACAAATCACTTTAAACGAACTGGTACCAACTGAATACTCATAGACTTCATCATCTTTTTGAATATCATCAGTAGATACAAAATCCATGGTGTAACTCATACCACTGCAACCTCCTGAACGTACTCCTACTCTCAATAGTTTCCCTGAACCTTGTTCTTTGCAAAGCCTAGACAACTGATCCAATGCAGAAGTGGTAATAAGTACACCCTTACCACCCTGAGCTTTATGAGTTTTGGGCAGTACCTTTGATTCACTCATTGTTTTTTTCTAAACATTAATAACACTCTATTAATCATATTCGATTTTAAAAGTGCCAAAAAAGAGTTTTTGTTCATAGAGTTAGTGTATCCAACTAATTAAACGAGTGAAAATCGCAATAATAGGTGCAGGTTTAGCAGGATTGACTGCTGCAGTTGACCTCGTTGACGAAGGGCATGAGGTCGACCTATTTGAGGCAAAACCATTTATGGGAGGCAAAGTTGGAAGCTGGGAAGATTCCGATGGAAATCATATAGAGATGGGTTTGCATGTGTTCTTTTTCAACTATGCCAATCTTTTTGCATTAATGAGAAAAGTAGGGGCATTTGAAAATCTTTTACCAAAAGACCACACTCACCTTTTTGTTAACAAGGGAGGTGACATTAAGTCACTAGATTTTCGATTTTTTGCAGGAGCTCCTTTTAATGGCTTGAAAGCCTTCTTCACTACACCTCAATTAAATTGGATTGACAAACTAAGGAATGCTCTTGCTCTTGGAACAAGTCCAATAGTCAGAGGCCTTGTTGACTACGAAGGTGCAATGAAGACAATACGATCACTAGATTCTATAAGCTTTCAAAAATGGTTTCTTAACCATGGAGGAAGTCTAAATAGTATCGAAAGAATGTGGAATCCTATTGCATATGCACTGGGATTCATTGATTGCGAAGCCATTTCTGCAAGATGCATGCTTACTATCTTTATGATGTTTGCATCGAAAACAGAGGCATCCAAGCTCAACCTATTGAAAGGGTCACCCCACAAATGGCTAACCAAACCAATACTCGATTACATTGAACAAAGAGGCGGCAGACTTCACCTAGAAAATATTGTCAAAGAAATTCATTCAGAGGATTCAGACCAACCATCTGTGACTGGATTAACTCTTCAAACACCAGAGGGCGAAAGAAAAATTCACGCAGATAAATATTTAGCTGCTTGTGATGTCTCTGGGATTAAAAGAATAATTCCTAGATCATGGAGACGTTTTAAAGAGTTTGACTTACTTTTCAAGCTTGATGCTGTACCAGTCGCGACAGTGCAACTTAGATACGATGGCTGGGTAACCGAGATCAACAATGAACAAGCTCAAAAAAACCTAAAAGATCCATCTGGTTTAGACAATTTGTTATATACCGCCGATGCTGATTTTAGTTGTTTTGCAGATTTAGCTCTATCAAGCCCGGAAGACTATAAAAAAGATGATCAGGGATCACTACTTCAATGCGTGTTAACCCCTGGAGATCCTTGGATTACAAAGTCCTCAGATGAAATTGTAAAACATACTGATCTACAGGTCAGGGGCCTTTTCCCTTCTTCAAGAGGCATGAAGCTTTTATGGAGCAATGTAGTAAAAGTTTCTCATTCTCTCTACAGAGAGGCTCCTGGAATGGAGCCATATAGACCAGATCAAAAAACCTCGTTTAGTAATTTCTTCTTGGCAGGCAGTTACACAAAACAGGATTACATTGACTCTATGGAAGGTGCAACAATGAGCGGTCATCTTGCTGCTTCAGCTATGCTCTCGAAGTCTGTTTCACTAGCAAAAAATTCTTCGGTTGCTTAAGAAATGGGAAAGTGGCTTGATCACACAGTGATAAGTGAAATTCATGCTCCAGTTGAACTTGTCTGGAAGTTTTGGAGTGATTTAGATTCGATGCCTTTGTGGATGACTTGGATTGAGTCGGTTAAGACAGTCGATGAAAAAACCTCGACACTTCCTGATCTAACGGAGTGGACACTTGCAGCTAATGGTTTTCGTTTTAAATGGAAAGCTCAAATCACAAAAAGAGTAGAAGCAGAGAAATTGGAATGGAAATCAGTTGGTGGTTTACCTACTAGGGGTTCAGTTCGGTTTTATAATGAAGAGAGCTCTAAAACTGTGGTTAAATTAAAAATATCTTATGAATTACCTCAAGTTTTAGCAAATCTTATGAAAGCAAATATTCTTGGAGGAATGGTCACAAAAGAATTACAAAAGAATCTTGATGGGTTTAAAGAACTTGTAGAAAAATCAGCATAAATTTAATTAAAAGTTAGTTCTAGACAAGCTTGCAATAATCCTTCTAAGTCATGTGGAGTAGCCTCTTTATCCGGTTTTCTAATAAGGTTTATACAGCTAATAGTTGTTTGAGGTCCAATTGAAACAAGTTTAATCTTTTCAATCAATTTCAACCAATTTTCACCAAAGTATTTTTGTAATAAGCTGACAGTATTTACTACTGTTTTACCACTAGTAAAAGCAATAATATCTATATTCCCTTTATTCAAAGCATCTATAGTCTTTTGAGGTATATCTTTAGGACAAGAAGATTCATAAGCAGCTACTTCAGTAACCTCTGCTCCTTTTAATTTAAAAGAGTCAGATAATATTGATCTGCCTCCAGTTTGTACTCTGGGAATAAGTAATTTTAAACCTTTTGGATTCTGAGGGAAATATTCAACCAAGCTATCTGCAACAAAGCTAGGAGGAACAAAACTAATCTTTGCATCCATATCTGAAAGCAAAGAAGCTGTTTTTCTTCCTACAGCGGCAATTTGAATAGTTTTAGAAATTTTCGACAAAGATAAGCCTATTTTTTTCATTCTATCTTCAACATTCCTTACACCATTTGCGCTAGAAAAGATGATCCAGTCAAAGGTAGCAATCTCCCTTAAGGCATGATCCAAAGGAGACCAGTCATCTGGAGGTCCAATCACTAATGAAGGAAGGTCAAATACCTGCGCTCCATTTTTTCGAAAGATTTCACTAGCCTCTGAAGTCTGTTCTTGGGCACGAGTGATAATTATCTTCTTTTCGGTTAAAGCCATTTCTGTATGCTTCTTACTAAGAAGTCTAAAGAATAACTATGCAGTTATTTAAACAACAATAAGGGTTTTCTTAATACTAAATTCTAGATGAAGCAATTTTCAATCAGTAAATTCTTTACCTGAAGTTTTATCAATTTCCTTTTTAACTATTTTTGATTGCAATATACGAGTTAAAATTTGATTTTGTGCTTCCTCTATTTGACTAGGGCTATAAGCTAAAGGAATAGAATCATGAATATTTTTCTTAATCTTATCATACAAATATGGACATCCATATATAATAATCCCTGATAATCTTTCCTCAATTTCTAAATTTTTTATAGCATCTATCCAATGGTCATTATGATAATCTAATCCAATAAATGGTTTACCTCTTACAAAGAGCTGAACAAGAATTTTACTATTACCAAATAGCTCCAATTCTAAAAATCTTTTGTTAGTTTTTTTCCATGGACTGATACCAAGTGGATGTATAATTAAATTTTTAAACCCGACTGCCTTAGGTAAATCTAATGCAGGAAAAAATTTATTAGATATTTGATCAAAATTGTCAATTTGTACAAGATTGATATCATTCAATTCAGCTTTTATAGTACTTTCTTCTCTGACAAAAATTGAATTTTTTATGATGGAATCACTAAATCTAGAGACATCCAATGAAAATTTATTCTTAATATCATCATTCCTCAATTCTTTTTTTTCTGAATCATTTTCAATACTAATTAAATCAAGTTGTTTTTTTCTTCTTTCTATAGATAAATATAACCTTTCTAAAGAAATCTTTTCTGAATAAAAAGCATCAGTAAGAGAATCAATTGCCTCATCTATATCTTTTGGCATCATAATCAAATCAATTCCTGCATCAAATGCCATTACTGCAGACATACCACTACTATATTTATTAGATATTGCATTCATCACTAGCGCATCGCTAACAACTAAACCATCGTATTTTAATTTGATACGTAACAAATCCGTAACCACTCTTTTTGAAAGTGTTGCAGGATAAATAGGATCAATCTTTGATAAAAGTAAATGTCCGATCATAATACTATTTACTTCTTGATTGATTAAAGATTTAAATGGAATCAACTCAAATTTCTCTAATTTAGATAAGTCACTCTGTATTTCTGGCAAATCCAAGTGAGAGTCAACTTCGGAATTTCCATGCCCAGGAAAATGTTTCGCACAGGTCAGCATTTTTGATCTAGAAACACCCCTAAGAAAAGCACAAGTTAAACTTTTTACTGTTTCAGGTTCTTCTCCCCAAGCTCTTAGATTTATAACCGGATTTTTTGAATTATTATTGATATCACAGACAGGTGCTAACAACCAATTTAAACCAATATTTTTTGCTTCTTTACCAGTAAAATACCCGATTTCCTCAGCAATAGAAATTGCTAAATTATGATCTTTTTTATAAATCTGAGCGATACCCATTGGAGGAATAAACTTTGTTCCTCCATAAAATCTTTGACCAACACCTTCCTCAATGTCAGCGCATAAGAGAAGAGGTTTACCAGACCATTTCTTCAAAACATGGCAACGAATTTCTAATTCTTTTACAGTTCCTCCTAACAAAATAACTCCACCAACACCTTCTTCTAAAAGTCTCTTAAGATTTGAATTAGATTCTTCTAAGTTAGGATATAAACGTTGGGAATCAAGATTAAATCCACTTGCTCTAACTATAAATAATTCAGCAACTTGTCTTCTAAGATCAGATTTATTCATGAAAACATTGATTAATCTATAAGTCTTTACGTATATCTTTACTTTTACGTTCAAGTTCTAATGAATTGAGAAGATCTAAAACTGCAGGACCTTTTGTCATACCTTTATCAATTTTAAAGACAAGCTCAGGAGATCGTCGCATTGGGAGCCTTCGAGCAAGCTCAACACGAATAAATCTCTTTGCCTCCTCTAAACCAACTAGCACTTCAGCTTTTTTTTCATCTTCGCCAAAAAGACTTACAAAAATTTTTGCATGCTGTAAGTCACCTGAGACCTCAACAGAGGTAATGGTAATCATAGCTTGATGAATTCTTTCATCTCTAACCCCGTTAACTAAAAGTTCACTAACTTCTCTCTTGAGTAAAGCTGCTAATTTTTCTACTCTTCTTGAATTAGCCATATCTAAGTAATTGGTGCAGGGAAAGCCATAGCCTTCAATAAGAACATTATTGTCAGAAGTCCACTTAACAACGCCCCAATAAGAGCAATCGCTGTGATCGGATTACTACCTCGTTTAATTAATGGAGAAATTGCAGCAGTAAAAACCCCCAAAACTATTGTGATTAGATATTTGGGATATCTAGAAACATTAGAAAAAAACTCACCCATTTTTCACCACCAAAAGACTGAATTAATAGCTAATCTGCTAACCATTTGAAGGAAAATAAAATGTTGGAACTTCATCAATTTAGGCACTCACCTTATTGCTTGAAAGTAAGAATGGCGTTGGCTGCAAAAAAGCTTGAATATCGAACCGTTGAGATAACTCCAGGCATAGGGCAAATAGATATCTTTCAAAAAACAGGACAAAAAAAATTACCCGTGCTTTTTGATAAGGAAACAACAATCCATGAATCAAGTTCAATAATACGACACTTAGAGAAAATTGAAATAGAACCAAAATTAATTCCTGAGGGTCTAAAGGAAGCATCTCAGGCCCAAATAATTGAGAATTGGGCAGATACAACTTTGGCAAAATCTATAAAAATTGTCTTTTTGGAAGAGCTAACGAAGAATCCAATATTGATTTCCTCTTTATTCGCCAACGAAATTTCGGATTCTATGCAAAAACTTATTTTTAATATTCCTACAAAGATTGCTAGTCAAATTTCTGGATTAACAAACCATAGAGAGAAAGAATCTCTAAAACAAAATCTAAAATATCTATCAAATTTAATTGATAAAGAAAACTTTCTTATTGGAGAAAAGCTTTCTATTGCAGATATCGCTGTAGCATCACACTTATCACTACTCAAATTTCCAAATTCATCTGGCGAAAGTCTAAAAGGCAAAGGCTGTTCTTTATTTATACATGATCCAAGTCTTCAAAATCTTTTTAACTGGAGAGACTTAATTGAGGATCAAGTAACAACAACTAATCATAATTAGTCTTTCTAAGTATTAATGTAGATTTCTCTGTTTTAATCGGCAAAGAAATAAGATTTTGACCAGGTTGATTGTAAATTGCCTGAAATTGTTCTCCACAAATTTTAAAATCACCAAAATTCATATCATTCTTTTGGTTAGATCCACATTTTTTAAACTCAGTTAGTGTTTCGACCTGACTAACCCTGCTCAATTCTGGTGTATGCAAAATTTGTAAAGTTAATTCATCAGTAAAAAAAATATTATTATCTATTTTTTCTTGAATCCTCCCTATAATTTTTGTCTCTAAATACCTATCTTCAGTCAATTTAGCAAACTGACGATTAGGAGACTTAGGATCATTCTTTACTGATAAAAAACCAGCAGTCTTTGTGCTCAAAGCATAAGACTTTGTGTTGTATTCTCGGTCAGCAATTAAATTACCAGAGGTATTGTGAATAAATTTAGCTGAGTGAATAACAGGTTCTTGATTCTGATCACTTTCCATCTCACTAGTAACATCCCATACCCCTTCAAACCAATCAGGGTAAATTAAGTCATCTTTCAATCCTGGGCGCTTCATAGAAGAAGGCAAGCGCCAATCAGGCCAGATTAATTTGCGTTCATATAGCTTAGAAGGTTGAAAATTATTTATTTCAAAGATAGTTTCTGCAAGCGCAGGACCTATGTAAGTAAAAACAATTAAAATAGAAATCAAAAAAAAGAAAGATTTTTGTCTCATGTCTGATCCGCTAATTAGAGAAATGGATAATTATGTTGTTTTGGTTCCTGGCGAAAGTGAACAATTCATGGATAAAGAACAAACTCTTGTATGGATTCAATCTTGGTTAAATAAATTCGATTCACTACCCTTAGATCTTGCATGTAAGTCTTCAATAGAAGAAGCTGCTCAACATTTGCTTGATACAGCCTGCGACCTAGAAATCAAAACAGGTTTTACAATTCAGTGGTATGCCGTTCGGCTTGAGTCTCCGGGTCAATAAGGATACTTGGCAAATGTTCAGCAATCATAGTTGCAACCTCATATGAAGATTGATCCTCAACTTCTATTCTCAAATCTGACTCTAAATATATTGGTTTTCTACTTTCATAAATCTGTCTAAAATTCTCAGCTAAATCATCCCCAATTAGCAAAGGGCGTGTCTTTCTATCACTTGCTAATCGTTTAATTGAACGTTTCAAATCAAGATCTAACCAAATAACAATTCCTTGATGAAGAATGCCCCAGTTTTCAGGCACGGTGATTAAACCACCTCCAGTAGCAATTACAAGAGAATGATGTTGACTAATTTCTTTTAAAACTTGTTTTTCAACATCCCTAAAGACTTTTTCTCCATCTTTTTCAAAAATAGATGAAATAGACTGTTTAGAAGCTTTTTCTATAACATCATCAGTATCAACAAAAGCATAATTGATCATTTTGGCTAGGACTGGGCCCGTTTGACTTTTGCCAGAACCCATCATTCCTATCAAAAATATATTTCGACCACCTAACTTTTCTTTAAGAGTTTTAGGGGTTGATTGGACGGCCATAAAGACAGAAGTAACTAAAAGTTATTAAGATGTGTTTTGATGTGAAAAAGTTATGGAAGCAATCACATCTGATTTTTCCCACGGAGAGGGGAGAAACTGTGTAATCACAAGGCGAGCCTGCTTTAGCGCAAGCCACCTTTATAGGCTTCCTGAATTATCTGATGATGATAATTCAGCTTTGTTTGGCCCATGCTCAATAGCTCCTGGCCACGGACATAATTACGAGTTAATCGTAACCATGGAAGGAGAACTTAATAAATATGGCATGGTCTTAAACCTTTCAGATGTAAAACATGCCATTAAAAACGAAGTTACAAGTCAGCTTGACTTTCGTTTTTTAAATGACACATGGCCAGAATTTGACCTTTCTAAACCCGAAGGTTGCCTGCCCACAACTGAAAGTTTAGTTCGTATTATATGGGAGCGACTTAAATCTCACTTACCCCTAACCTCTCTTCGTCTTTACGAAAACCCAAAACTCTGGGCTGACTATCAAGGAAATGCTATGGATGCTTATTTAACAGTTCAAACACACTTTTCAGCTGCTCATCGCTTAGCAAGAGAAGACTTACCTCAAACCGAAAACGAAAAAATATTCGGAAAATGTGCTCGCCCTAATGGACATGGACACAATTACTTAGTAGATATAACTGTCAAAGGAAAGATTAATCCTAGAACTGGAATGATATGCGATTTATCTGCATTAAATAGTTTAATAAATGATTTGGTTGTAGAACCTTTTGATCATACCTTTTTAAATAAAGATATTCCTTATTTTGCAAATTGTGTACCTACAGCTGAAAATATTGCATTACATATTTCAGATAAATTAACTAATCCAATTAATGCGATTGGGGCAAATTTACATAAGATAAAGCTGCAGGAGAGTCCAAATAATGCAGCTGAAGTTTATGCAAACGTATCTGAATCAAAGATCGATACTAAAGACTCACAGAATCAGGTTGGTTTGCTGAGATAATTGAAAAAGAAATGGGTTAAATTAGTTATAGCTTCTAGTATTGATGGACGTATCGCATATCCAGAAGGAGGAAAAACACAATTAGGTCAATCTGGTGATCGTTTAGTTTTAGAAGAATCACTTGCTTGGTCAGATGGAATTTTAATGGGAGGGCAAACGCTGAGAGACCATGAATCAATTTGTATCATAAAAAATAAAAACTTATTAAAACAAAGAACTTCAGAAGGAAAAAATGAACAGCCAATTGCTCTTATAGCCAGCAATCAAATAGATTTTCCAACTAATTGGCTTTTTTTTAAACAACCTATTCAAAAATGGTTAATCCAAAAACAAGATAAGAACAATGAGATTATGCTTCCTAATGGATTCGATAAAAAAATAAATTTAAAACTCACTTGGCGTGATTCTCTTGATGATTTATATCAGAAAGGTATTGCAAAAATTGTATTACTAGGAGGCGCAAATCTTATATCAGTATTTCTATTAGAGGATCTAATAGATGAATTACAAATCACCATTACACCTGATCTTTTAGGAGGATGTTACTGCTGGGTTTCATCTGAATTAAGAAACTTAAAAGAAATCATGAATCAAAAAAATAACTGGATTCTAAAAGAAAGTAAAAAGCTTGGAAACAATGAATTACTTATCAGATATTTTAGAAATAATTTATCCTGAATATTTACTTAGTATAAAAGAAATGAATAATATCAAAATCAAATGGCATGCATCAATCCAGGAAATTCCCAAAATTATTTGGAATAATTTCTTAAAAGGAAATTCAACTCCTTTTTATAAGTGGGATTGGTTAAATGCATTAGAAAGATCAAAAAGTGTAAGTACAAAATATGGATGGCAACCATTATTTCTCTCTGCATGGAGTGAAAATAATTTAATTGCATGTGCACCTCTATATTTGAAATCTCATAGTTATGGAGAATTTATTTTTGATAATGCCTTTGTTCAATTAGCTCAAAATATGGGACTTCAATATTATCCAAAACTAATAGGAATGAGCCCATTAAGTCCAATAGAAGGTTATCGCTTTCTTTTTGCAGAAGGAGTTAATAATATAGATCTCACAAAGATATTAATCTCTGAGATTGATATTTTTGCCCGACAAAATAGCATTCTAAGTTGTAACTTTTTATATGTAGATCCTAAGTGGATGAAAATAGCTGAATCTCTAAATTGCGCTAAGTGGGTAAACCAACAAAGTTTATTGACATTGAATGAAGAAAATAGTTTTTCTGATTTTTTAAAAAAATTTAATTCTAATCAACGTAGAAATATTAAAAGAGAAAGAGAAAGCATAAAAAAATGTGGAGTAAAAGTTGAACCTCTTAGTGGATCACAAATAAATGTGATGAATTTAAAAAAAATGCATTATTTTTATGAGCTTCATTGTTCAAGATGGGGAGTATGGGGAAGTAAATACCTCACTGAATCATTTTTTACTGAACTTACATCAACTGAACTCAAAGAAAATATTGTTTTATTTGAAGCAAAAGAAGAAGGAAATGATAAAACTATTGGAATGTCATTATGTGTAAAAAGCGACAATATGCTTTGGGGAAGATATTGGGGTTCAGAAAGAAATATAGATAATTTACATTTTGAAGCTTGCTATTACTCTCCGATTGAGTGGGCAATAGCAAATCAAATAAAATATTTTGATCCTGGGGCGGGAGGGAGTCACAAAAAACGCAGAGGTTTTATTGCTAAGCCCAATGCAAGTCTTCATAGATGGTACAACTTACCAATGGACTCATTAATTAGAGAATGGCTCCCAAAAGCAAATAAGTTAATGATTGATCAAATAAACGCTACAAATAATGAAGTACCTTTTAAGTTTGAAGAGCCAAAACTATCAAATACATAGTAACTTCAGAAAAATTAAAGACTTAATCTAAATGGAAGACAACAATTTACTAGATTCTCCTGAAACAGATAAATCGCTTTCCACCGAGAAAAATAAAATTAATTCTAATGAAGAAAAACCTTTCTTTGCTAAAGGGATTTTTAGTTATAAAGATAAAGGTACCCAAGGTGTTATTACTCTTTTTGGCTATGAACTAACAGCACCGGCAGGACTGAAAAATCCAGGTATTGTTTATTTATCTTTTATTTTTGTAAACCTACTTATATTTTTAATCTTAAAAAGCTTTATTTCAGGATAAATTTTCGAAGAAAAATCTAAAAATTTAATAACACAATAACAGATTACTTGTTTATCTTCCTTTTAATTTGTAAATTAAAGAAATGAAAAATCTAGATCCTCAAGAAGACTTAATTAAATCCATAAAGTTTTTAGACGATAAATTATCCAAGCGACAAATAAAGCTTGACCCAAAAGGTTATTTCTTAATAAAAATTGAACCAACAACTAATGAGTTAATACTTGAACATTATTTAAATGATATTGATCAAAAAGGTCGCGCTATTGATCCAGAGTCCGGAGAAACAATTGGTTGTAAAACAAAAAGTAGATATAAACCAAGCAATATTTATAGAGGAAAGAGTGCCAAGCAATTAGGTATTCAAATCTCCGAGGGTCAAGGTCCATTCCCCATCAGTCATTTAGATCATGCCATTTACATTGGTCGTGAATTACAACGAGCAGAGCAATGCCTGACAACTGGGAAACAATATATTCAAGATTAAAATTAATAAATTCAAAAGATAAAGCACTGATGTTCTATTATTAATTGAGAAATTTAAATCAAATGGGAATTCTTTTTTACTTAGTTTTTGTTGGCGCAGGCCTGTCTGCAGCATTCTTGATTCAAAAAGCCCTGAAAGCCATTAAATTAATCTGAATAAATAAATCACTCTTAATTAGTACTAAATTAGTTAAAGCGGTTTATATTTAATACCCAGTCAAATATTTAAATGGTTTTTAAAATATAAAGAACATTGAAAATGATTTAGATTATTCAGGCTTTACACGAATTTTTCTTTAGAATAATAAATAAATTTATTTCTTCTTAATTCACTTGCATGGGATCTTCAAGACTAAAAAGTCGACGACGTCAAGATCTGGGTTCAAAGTGGGCGAGAGTTATAATAGCTATATTATCAACCGTAGGAGTTATTGATACAGGATCAATAACATTGAACAAATGGGGATTAATAGGAAATTTAAACTGTCCAGGTGGATTAGGGGGATGCGATAAAGTTTTAAATAGCCCTTGGGGGACTTTGATTCAAACAAATAATTACTCTATTCCATTATCTTTAATAGGTTTAATCAGTTATTTTTTAATATTGTTAATGGCAATATTCCCATTAATACCTATTCTAAAAAACCAAAAAAATAGTGTCTCAAAAGTTGCATGGTGGGGATCTTTTTATATATCTGTATCGACTTTTATTTTTAGCTTAATTTTAATCTCAATCATGATATTTAAAATTAAAGCTTTCTGTTTTTTCTGTCTTCTTTCTTGTCTTATATCAGTTTCACTTCTACTATTAAATGTATTTGGAGGTGGATGGGAAGATTATGGAAAGTTATTTTTCAGAGGTTTTATTGTGTCAGTAGCAGTTCTTTTAGCAGGACTAATATGGTCATCATCAGTTGATCCATCTACCAAGGAAGTTTCAAATAATATCCAAGGTATGCCACCTGCCGTAATCGCGATAAGTTCTCCCAAAACAATAAAGCTCGCTGAACATCTCACCAAAGAAGGAGCAGTAATGTATAACGCATATTGGTGTCCACATTGCCATGATCAAAAAGAAATGTTTGGGAAAGAAGCTTCAGAAAAATTAAATTTAGTTGAATGTGCAAAAGATGGGTTTAATAATCAAAGAGAACTTTGCGAAATAAAAGGGATAACAGGTTTCCCTTCTTGGGAAATCAATGGCTCAATTGATTCAGGAGTCAAATCCTTAAAGGAATTAGCTGAACTTAGCAATTACAAAGACTCTAAAGATTTTTAAAAACAACAGCTTTATCAATAACAGGTCTTGTATGAATATTCTTTCCTTTTATTTGACGAGTATGGCATTTCCAAAAAGGAACTGAAGTAGGAAAGTCAGCTCTAAAATGACCTCCTCTACTCTCTTCTCGAAACAAACAAGCCTCCAACATAAGCAAACTTGACATTTGTCGATTACTCAAATCAAGAAGCAAATTAAGATCTCTCCTAGCAATTTCATCAAATCCATTAATTACATCTTTTGGCTGAGAAAACACCAACTTTAATAAGGGTTCATTTAAAAGATTTTGATAATCTCGTTTAACTTTGGAAAGAGCAGAAGTCATGCCTTTTTGCGATCGATCAACTCCTGCCTCACGCCAGCATAATTGTCTCAGTTTTTCGATCTCGTTTGCTAAATACTTAGTTCCTTGCCCCTTTGAAAAGCGGAGATTTACTTTGTTAAAACTTAAATTATTTGTTGATATATGAAAAGTCTTAGAATCATCGAATTCAATATTCCTCATTTGATTTGCAAACACTAAACATTCCATCAATGAATTACTTGCAAGCCTATTTGCACCATGCAGTCCAGTGCATGCCACTTCACCAATAGCAAAAAGTCCTTTAATATTTGTTTGTGCCTTCAAGTTTGTAGCGACACCACCCATCCAATAATGGGCAGATGGAGCTACTGGGATTAATTCATTTAAAGGTTCTAAGCCAAGCTCTCTACACCTTTGAAAAATCGAAGGAAAGCGCGCTTCTATATCCTCAACATCAATAGATTTAACATCAAGCCAAATGTGATCAACTTTTTGCTTTTGCATAGCTTTAAATAATGCCCTGCTGACTTGATCTCTTGGTGCAAGATCTTTCCCTTCAAGATTATCTACAGGGCTATCTCCGAATGAATCCACTAAAACTGCACCCTCTCCCCTTAAAGCTTCAGAAATTAAAAACGAAGGCGCATTATCCAACTTCAGAGCAGTTGGATGAAACTGAAAAAATTCGAGATCTTCTATTAGAGCTCCAGCCCGCCAAGCTATAGCAATGCCCTCACCTGCTGCTTGAGTTGGATTTGTTGTATTTGCAAATAAATGGCCACCGCCACCAGTAGCTAAAACAACTGCCTTTGATTTTATCCAACGCAAGGCTGGTCCATCTAGAACTTGTACCCCTAAACATCTTCCTTGCTCAACCCAAATCTGAGTAACTCTTATTCCCCTTTTATGCAGAACATTTTGTCTTTGATCAACTTGCTCATTCAGAACATCAACCAATGCCTTCCCAGTTCTATCTTGAACATGAAGAACTCTTCTATGAGTATGAGCAGCCTCAAGAGTTGTAGATAACTTTCCAGAGGTTCTATCAAATTCCATACCTAGTTTCAAAAGTCTATCTACTAATCCCGGAGCACTCTTAACAAACATCTTAACTGCTTCATTATCACAAAGACCTGCCCCAGCTTTAATGGTGTCCAAAGCATGAATCTCCTCACTATCTTCAATTCGAGTAACAGCAGCCATTCCTCCTTGTGCCCATCTACTGGAAGAACGCTTACTGGTATTACGGTTTAACAATAAAATTTTCAGATTTGATGGTAATTCAAGAGAAGACATCAAACCCGCAGCTCCTGCTCCAATAACAATTACATCCCAATTAATTGAGTAAATATCATTTTTATTAAATCCAGTATTTAAGTCCATAAAATATTTGTTTTTAGATCAATCCACTTAATTGAGGCTGAATCAATGTGGTCGCAAAAAATAAACCATCAACCCACAAGGTCGTTGTCAAAGCTGAACTTGATACAAGCCAAGCATCAGATGAAAATGATTCACTTTTTGATTTTTGATTCATCCAATTTGCAATCAAAATTATTAAAAGTGCTGCAATAAAAATTGCCAATAAAGAAAAAGGTGCCAATAATTGTTCCGCCGTGTAACTCAACATTTTGGAGGCTTCTGAAAAAGGAGCATCAACAACTTCGGGCCAAGCCTTCATGACACCTGTTAAAACAATCATCAAGTCAGTAAAAGCAGTGCCTAGTAAAGATGCCAAATAGAAACTGGCTCCAATTCCCCATCGAGTCTTTAAAAGGCTTACTGCTATTGGCAAGGCTATTGACTCAACAGGCAAATGCCACACTGGATGAGCTCTTAACCATCCCCAAAAAAGACATCCTCCTAACCAGCTCCAACTCACACCAACCAATAGAGAGCCAACAGACGACCACCTATCACCACAAAATTTGAGTAAATAAAATCCAACAAAAAATATAATGAAACTAAATAAAAAAGCTGAAAAAGGAAACACATGAACCCATGGAGCCTGAACAAAAACCGGCAGGACAACCATTGTGCTAGCCCAAAATTGCAATGTCCTTGACTTCGAAAGATAGGACGTTTCTTTATTGATGGGTTTGGTGGGATTGTTTGAGTAAATCAGAATTAATAAAACTGAGTTGGTTTTCAGCTCAACCTTCTATGAATTTACCTTTAAGTCGATACCCAAACCAAAATGACTTCAGAATACAAATATGAAAGTTAAAAGAAAAATTCTTAAAAACTTCTTTTTTTTAATAATTGCAATGCTTTTCAAGATACAGTTTCTTAATCATTAGAAATAGAGATGCTTTAAACAAGCCTTTAAATTACTTTTTGTTGAAAATTTAATTATATTTTCAATATAATTAAATTTTCAACATCAATTGATTTTTTTCACGCTACCAGAAAAGTATAAAAACAATTCAAGAAGCATAAATGGGCACAGTAAAGGTAAATAAAAACAAAATAAAACCTGCTGTTGTTGCTTCTATCGAAGAAGGTTCAATAGGCGATGAACTTGGATTTGAAGTTGGAGATCAATTAATTAGTATTAATGGTGTAAAACCAAGAGATCTGATTGATTACAAAATTCTCATTGCTGAAGAAAGTATTCAACTAACAGTATTAGATGAAAAAGGTAAAACACATACAATTGACATCGAAAAAGATTATGACGACGAGTTAGGAATTTCTTTTACTGAAGCTTTGTTTGATGGTTTAAAACAATGTAATAATCAATGTCCATTTTGTTTTATTGACCAACAGCCATCAGGGAAAAGAAAAAGCTTATATCTAAAAGATGACGACTATAGGCTAAGTTTTTTATATGGTTCTTACTTAACACTTACAAATCTCTCCGAGGAAGACTGGCTTAGAATTGATCAACAAAGACTTACACCTTTATTTGTTTCAGTACATGCAACAGAACCTTCTTTAAGGTCGAAATTACTAAGAAATCCAAAAGCTATTGACCTTTTAAATCAGTTAGCTTGGTTCTCAGAAAAAAGAATACAAATTCATGCTCAAATTGTTGTTTGCCCTGAAATAAATGACGGGAAAGCTTTAGAACAAACTATTAATGATCTATTTAGTTTTGCACAAGGAGATTTTCCGGTAGTCCTTTCAGCAGCAGTAGTACCAGTTGGGTTAACAAGGTTTCGACCCAGTAATGATGGTCTAATACCCGTAAATTCTGATTGTGCAACAAAAGTCATCAATCAAATTGAGCCAATGCAGAGAAAATTTTATAAATCAATAGGTTCCCGTTTTGCCTGGTTATCTGACGAATGGTATTTAATAGCGAAGCAGTCATTGCCTTCTCTCAATTCTTATGAAGATTTACCTCAAAAAGAGAATGGAGTAGGAAGTATTCGCAGTTTTCTTAAAGCGATGGATGAAGCGACAAGAAATCTTCCCATCAAGATTAATAAAAAAAGAACCTGCAGCTGGGTTGTTGGAAAACTGGTTGAGAATGAATTACAGAAACCTAGCCAAAGACTCAATAAAATAAATAATTTTACATTGTATTTTTACGGAATTCCAAGTCCTTATTGGGGTCAAGAACAAATCGTGACAGGCCTGCTAACAGGTCAAGACTTGATAAAAGGGCTGCAAGGAAAAGAGTTGGGCGATGAGTTGCTTCTACCATCGGTCATGCTAAGGCAAGGTGAAAAAATCTTTCTTGATGACATGACCCTTCAAGAGCTCTCTTCGTCACTTAATGTATCTATAAGAATTGTCCATGATGCAGATGACATCGTGAACAAAGCACTTTATAAAGCATAATTGCTTTATAAAATCCATCTCAGTTTTTCTTATAACTATGAGGAGAGTGAAGAGAAAATTCCTAATCTTTGCAGGTTTGTTCATATCTGGAATAAACCCTTTATGGGCTACAAGTTCGCAAAAAATAATTTCTAAAGTAAGATTTCAAGAAGATTTAAATAAAAATCAAAGTCAAAAAAAACACGGGCTCTTATATACATTAAATTCTCCAATTGATCTTTCTCTACCCTCTAGAAAGCAAGAAGTATTAGTAAAAACCTATAAAACTATTACTCTCGATCAATTAGAAAAAATTCTTATCAATAACAATCGAACGATCAAAATTTATTTAGAAAGAATTGACCAAGCTAAGTCAATATTGAAAAGGGCTTTATCCTCTTGGTACCCAACATTAAACCTAACAGCTAATGGCATTCCTCAATATTTTTCATCTAATAATTACAATGAGTCAAGTTTAATAAAAGACACTTCTAGTAAGCAATGGAGCTCTTCTCTAAATGCGCAAGTTAAATGGGATTTAATTAATCCTGCAAGAGTTCCTGAGATAGCCTCAGCTCGAGATAGTTTGGAAAAATCAAAATACACCTATTCAATAATGTTAAGAGATTTAAAATTAGAAGCTAAAAGACGCTACTTCAATTTACAAAAGGCCAATGAAGAAATAAAAGTAGCAAATAAATCGATTGAATCCTCAGAAATTGGATTAAGAGATGCAGAAATCAGGTTTGAATCAGGTGTTGGTACAAAATTGGAAGTTCTAGAAGCTAAAACACAATTAGCGAGAGATCAGCAGTTATTTAATATTAAATCAGGAGAGCAAAAAATTGGTCAAAGATCTCTTGCTGAAATACTTAATTTTCCAGAAAATGTAACACCATTAATTGGTTCAAAAACCAAAGTATTAGGTTTGTGGGATTTATCATTAGAAGATAGTATTATTGCAGCTTATAATGCACGAGAAGAGCTTGATAATATTTTATTAGATATATCAATTAATAACAACAATGCCAATGCTGCACTTGCTGCTGGCCAACCAAGATTAAGCATAGTAAATACATCTACGTCTTCTTTTGCAAAAGGTGAATTAAATCAAATTTCTCCAAATACTAACAATAAATCTTCAAATTTTTCTAACACCATTGGGCTCAATGCAACATGGTTTATTTTTGATGGAGGCAATTCAAAATCTTTATATAAATATAACAAAAGTAAAGCAAAAGAATCAAAGTTAAGTTTTGCTTTAAGAAGAGCTCAAATCAGAAAAGAAGTTGAAGAGGTATTCTTCAAGTTAGAATCTTCCAAACTAAATATTTCGGCTTCTTATATAGAAGTTTTATCTGCTAGAGAGTCTCTTAGACTTGCCAAGCTTAGATATAAATCAGGTATTACGACACAACGAGAAGTTGTAAACAACCAAAGAGATTTAACTGATTCCGAAGTTCGATATATTATTTCTGTCACAAGCTATAACACCTTATTAGCTGATTTAAGTAGACAAACTGGCTTAGATAACATCAAACCATGTGATATAAAAGTCAATCAACAAAATCCAAAGGATTTAGAAGATAAATCAAATCTCTATGAATCTAATTTAATTCCTCTATGTCAGCTATAGCTTTTAACTGAATAAAAATGAATCAGAACCCAATATCTAAACCCCTGAGCAATGCTCAACTAATTTCAATTCATCATCTAGTTGATGAGGTGGGAAGACGTCAACTTCAAGATTTTGGGCAAATCAACTCTGATATAAAACCTGATGGAACACTTATTACAGAATGTGATAGGTGGAGTGATAAAACGATAGTTCAAGGTTTAGCCAAAATAGCTCCCGGAGAAGGCGTCCTGAGTGAAGAAGGTAAGAAGTCAATTCCTAACTCCAGTGAATATTGGGTAGTTGACCCGCTAGATGGCACAACTAATTTTGCTGCAGGAATACCCTACTGGGCAATATCAATAGCACGTTTTACCAATGGGGAACCTGAGACAGCCTTTCTTGATATACCAGCTCTGAAAAAAAGAATTTTTGCTATCAGAGGAAAAGGAGTTTGGCTAAATAACAAGCCACTGAAGCCTGAATCTCGTTTCAAAAAAAATAGTGATTGCATTTCTCTATGTAGCCGGTCCATTAAAGTTTTACAAATGAAGCCAGAGCAGTCTTTCCCAGGAAAAATCAGATTACTTGGGGTTTCAAGTCTAAATATGACTAGTGTTGCCATAGGTCAAACCATTGCTGCGTTGGAAGCAACACCAAAAATCTGGGATGTTGCAGCTGCTTGGTTAATACTTGAAGAACTTAACTGTCTCATCAATTGGTTGGAAACCAATCCAAAAGATATTATCTCTGGAACTGATCTTACTTCTGTGAATTTTCCTTTGCTAACAGCATCCTCTGAAGATCAATTAAACAACATGCTTCCTTGGGCTTCAGCATTAATCCAAGATAGTTAATTTATTATTTGCTTTTTGTTCAATAAATAATGAAATCAGCTCCAAAAAAACAATCTACAATTTTAAATCTACCGATTCAACCAAGAGAAATCTTCTCCTCACGAGGTAGCGTAATAGTAAATACTCTAAAACCAAAGTGGGCTTGAACTGGAGTCAAAAAGCAAGGTGGTTTTTTAGTAGCCTCTGGAAAGCTTATGAAAGATGGTCTAAGTGTGATTGTGTAGATTTAAGCGCAGCATTTGCTTACTACACTCTTCAGTCATTTTTTCCAATATTACTTATATCTCTATCAGTTGCATCATGGTTTTTAGGAAAACAGCAAGGCTTAGATCAACAAATCATTGCTCTGGCTGCTCAAGTTTTACCCCCATCAGTTGTTGGCCTAGTCGATTCAACTCTAATAAAATTAGTCAATCAAGGATTTGGAGCTGGAATACTTGGAGCAATGTTCTTAATGATCACTGCTGGCAATGCCTATCTAACACTTCAACGAGGAGCAGATAGATTATGGGAGGATGTTCTACCAGTTAAATCAAAACCAGATCCACTTAAAATTCAAGCATTTAGATTTATCAGAAACCGAATAGAAGCTTTTTTTGTAGTTCTATTAGTTGGTTTTTTAATGGTCATAGATCAAATTAGTGCAAATATTCGTATGATTCCTGGCGCCGTTTTGGAAGAATTAGCAAATACAACACCTTGGATTGCGAGTGCGATGTCAAAGATACCCGTTCTTCAAGTTGGGCAATTCATGCTTCCATTAATAGGCTTTTCAACTATGGCTCTACTTTTACAGGGTCTACTACCAAGCAGAAGAGTGCCTTTGAAACCACTAATACCTGGTGCTTTTATGATTGGAACTTTGCTAACTATTCTAAATTTAGCAGTTAGTAGAAGTATCCTCTCTTTGGGTTCAAGGTTTCAAGCTTATGGATTCATCGGAGGAGTCTTGGTTTTGACTCTTTGGGTTTGGATGGTAGGAGTGATTATTTATTTTGGTCAATGCTGGAGCGTTGTAATAGCAAGCATGCGTCGCAATCGATACGTTTAAACATCAATGAAACAAGCAACAAAATTTAAATTATAATATATTGGTAAATCTCTTAAATACTTATGAATAAGCCATCTTCATTAATTTGGATGGTCCTTATTTTACTTATTATTTTTCCTACACCAGCTGGGAAATTTATTATTGATTTAGCAGGTGGAATATTCCTTTTCATGGCATTAATACCATTAATATTAGGAGGAATTGGATGGTTTTCCTGGAAAAAAATACAATCAACAATACAAACTTGTGATAGTTGTGGATCAAGCTTTTTCAATAGTCAAATTAGTTGTCCAATATGTGGAAAAAATAAAACAACTAGCAAGGATATTCTCGAAAACATCCCAGCAAGTGCAGCAACAATTGATATAAAATCAGAAGAAATTAATTTATAAAATCAATCTATTTTAAAAAACGAAGGATTAATTTCATTAATCTCTTGTTCTACAAATTGCAGCATTTCCTCGCAATGTTTAAGAAGTAAATGACCTTTGATATAATTAATTTGAATTTTATCTAGTGAAATATTTTCATCTTGTACATTTGTTAAAATACATTCCAATTCAGAGATAGATTCTTCATAACTTAATTTCTTAATATTTTTTTTAAAAGCTTCTATATCTTTCATGTTGGTAACTTTCCTAGACATTGATAATTTTTTTTTTGTTCCCTCATCTTCAAATGACATGGTATATAAGTTTTTTATTTAATAAATTTAAATTTTATCATAATTTAGACTATCAACCTTTGCGCTGATTTTCCCATCACAAAATTGAACTAAGAACTTATCTTTTTCCTTAAAACTTTGTACACTATAAATCGAATTGCCTTCCTCATCAGTAATTAAAGCAAAACCTCTTCTCAACCATTTTTCTGGAGAAAGTGCATCTAGGAGCTGATATATATAATTTAATTTTGTTCTTTTACTTTTTATTAATTGCCTAGGTGAATGATCTTGAAAAAAAGATTTTTTTGTATTTAAAAAATTCTTTTTATTCTGAACAAACAATTTAAAATAGTCATTAAGTATTTTTTTATTTTTAAAAAAGTTATGTTTTTCAATTTCTCTTGAAGGTAATAAATCAACAATTGCAGCAGTTGGAGTAGCAGATCTCTGGTCTGAAACTAGATCAGAAACTGTTAGATCATCTTCGTGCCCTATTCCTGTAATTACAGGGATAGGGAATGTTGCTATTTCTCTAGCAATAATCTCAGTATCAAACAACATTAAATCTTCTCTATTTCCTCCTCCTCTAGCAATGACTATCGCATCAAGTGCTAGCTTATTGTTTCTCAATTTACTTAAAATTTTCTTTACTTCAGTTTCATTATTACCTTGAACTGGGATAGGAATTATATACAGTTTTGTCAAAGGCCACCTTTCCTTCGCCGTTCTAAGCATGTCGGCCAAAGCAGAACTTGGAACACTTGTAAGAATCCCAATTGAATGAGGATATTTTGGTAATTTTCTTCTTAAAGAATCATCGATCAAACCGTCTTTCAAAAGCTTTGATTTAACTATTTCGAACTTCTTCTGAACAGTAGAAATACTTGCTCGGATATCAAAAACTTGTACAGATATTCTTGCTTGCGATTCCCAAAAATTTAATTTGCCAACAATCACAACACCATCATCCTCTTTTGGTAGAAATTTTAAAGACTTGATTGTTGATGACCAAACAACTCCATCCACACTTGTTTTCCCATCAGTCAAAGTCAACCATAAATGCCCTTTTCTTATTTGAGATTTAGAAACAGTGGCTTTAAGTATAAATTTAGGGGCGAATCCTCTTGATAATAATAATCCGATAGATTCATTTAATTCTTTAACACTATATGTAGGTATAGATTCTTTATGAGTTTTAAAATTAGTCAAACCATAAGAAATAAAAAACTAAAAATTATCTTTTCAGCCAATTCCCATCTGAGTTAAGATTCCCTGCCCAGTCAAAAGCTCTGTTGTTAAACCTATTAATATGCCCATCATGGCCAAGCGGCCATTCCATATTTCAGCAAAGTTGACAAAACCATAACGAGGCTCAAAGTTATCTTTCATTTGTAAATCAAAATCAAATTAATAATACTAAAGAAATGCTCCAAATGAGAAAAGAAATAACTTAACTATTTAAATTAATTTATTTTTTAAAAATTAAAAACCTATCGAACATGTCTTGCACCATCAACTGGATGATAGTCATCTCCGGTTAGTTCCTCATAAATAATTGCTGGTAATCCAGTTTCAAACATTGTTTGAAGAGCTTCTTTTAAATAAGGATTCCATCCACCTGTACTCACTTCTCCATGGCGTACTGTCCAATCCCATGTCCCTTGTAGATCTCTGGGCATTCTTCCTTCTCTGTCTCTTCTAGCAACCAAATCTAGAGATTCCACTAACCCAACTTGAATAGGATCTTTTCCATAAGCTGGAGTCAGACTTAGTTCTAGCCTGACAGGATCTTCCTTTAATAATCTGAGACGAAACCGAGGAGGTAACTTGATGTTTTTCAAAACTGCAGCGACTATGCGGGTTCGTTGTTCCAAAATTAAAACCTCTTTGAGAACTATTTAATGTCAAATCAAAAAATCTAATGAAAATTATTCAGAAGGCTTTTCAAATGATTGTGGATGATCAGTGTCCTTTGAAAAACGAACTGTGAGCAAATCTTCATCAGTAATGCAGCCATCTTCGTTTAATAGCTCAGGATGAACAGTAACCAAACCAGTTCTATCGTCGCGTCTTTTCTTTGAAAATGAATTTTGAGTCTTTAATGGTTGACCTGAGAAAAACCCATTCAGCATTATTCTTGCAGCTAAAATCAACAAAATAAAAACTGAAAGGCCATAAAGAAAAGGTCCGAAATTACTCAACATTTGCAAAATGAGAAATCAAAAAACTGAATGCCTTATTCAAATCAAGTTTTGAACTCGCCCTGTTTTCATAGACTTTTACAGAATAAATCAAAATAAGATTCTAAAGGAAATAAATTTTTAAGAGCACTTCTTTAGTAAAAGTCAACGGTAATCAAATTAGTGGATCTTTCGATTTCTAAATTAGCTATCATTAGTATTCGAAATAAAACTAATCCCTTCCAAAAGATCATGCATGGATTAGATGCAACGAGACTTTTAATAGGATCCCTGAAATTACCTAAACAAAAATATCTCAAAATTTTTGTTTTATTTGCACTTATTGTTTTTAATTTCCGATTTGATACTCCAATACATTCTAGTGAATCTTTACTAGTAACTCCAAAAAATCTGCATAAACAATCTTTCGTCTCAAGAGCATTACATCTTAGTGGAAATGCAGTAGTTACCATAGAAACGGAGCGTAAAGTGTTGTCCTCTAGTGAAGGAGTATTTCCTCCTGGAATTTTAAATGATCGATATTTTGAACGTTTCTTTGGTCTGAGAGGACTCCAAGTTCCAAGATCTCGAATTGAAAAAGGTCAAGGTAGTGGAGTGATTTTTTCCGAAGAAGGTCTTGTCTTGACTAATGCTCATGTAATAGAAAAAACTGACCAACTTATAGTCGGTTTATCAGATGGACGAAGAGTGCTTGGAAATGTTGTTGGGGAAGATTCTTTAACGGATCTTGCAGTTATCAGACTGAAAGCAAAAGGTCCTTGGCCCACTGCACAATTGGGTAATTCTGATAATTTAAAAGTTGGTGATTGGGCAATTGCAGTTGGTAATCCATTTGGACTTGAAAATACCGTAACCCTTGGAATAATTAGCAATCTCAATAGAGATGTTGCCCAGCTAGGAATATCCGATAAGAGAATAGATCTTATCCAAACTGATGCAGCAATTAATCCCGGTAATTCTGGAGGTCCATTATTGAATTCTTCAGGAGAAGTAATTGGTATTAATACTCTTGTTCGCTCAGGGCCCGGAGCAGGATTGGGCTTTGCAATACCAATAAATAGAGCCAGAAAAATCGCCAAAGATTTAATCACTAATGGCAGAGCCAAGCATCCAATGATCGGAGTAACACTTTCAAGTAATATTAAACAAAAAAGTAATTTTCTATCCAAAAGAGAAAGTGGAGCAATTATTAAATATTTACTGCCAAATGGTCCAGCCCAAAAAGG
Organism: Prochlorococcus sp. AG-402-C09; assembly: GCA_003279565.1. GTDB lineage: Bacteria > Cyanobacteriota > Cyanobacteriia > PCC-6307 > Cyanobiaceae > Prochlorococcus_B. The sequence goes on along the minus strand of QCHN01000001.1, from coordinate 67,324 downwards.
TGGATTAAAAGTTAATGATCTAATACTTTCGATCAATAATGAAAAAATTTCAACTCCAGCAGATGTTGTACAAAAAATTAATCAGAATAATTTAAAATCGACTTTAAAAATTAAAATACTTAGAAAAAATATAGAGGCTATCAAATTTATCAAGCCAATTGATATATATGAGCTTTAACTATAAAATTAAAAAAGATTTTTGATAATGATTATCTTTTTTTTGTTTTTTGCTTCTTTCTCTGTTTTTCTCTCTTAGCTAATCTTTTTGTTTCACGTTCTGCCAATTGTAATTCTTTTTCCTTTTCTTTTTCTTGCTCAATTTTTTTTTCTTTATAATATTGATAATCCCCTTCATACTTAATTAATTGACCATCTCTTATTTCAACGATTTTATTTGCAACTTTTGAAATAAAATATCGATCATGAGAAACTATTAATGCACTACCATTGTAATTAGATAATGCTTCCTCTAGCATTTGCTTTGAAGGTATATCTAAATGATTTGTAGGTTCATCAAGAATCAGAAAATTTGATGGTTTTATAATCATTAAAGCCAAAGCAAGTCTTGCTTTCTCTCCTCCACTGATTTTACCAACCTCCTTGAATACTGAATCATTAGTTAAGCCAAAGCTGCCTAATAATGATCTAACTTCTGTTTGATTCCAATTTGGTACCGATTGAGAAATTGTGTCAATTACTGTTTTTTCTAATTCCAGGGCTTCGGCCTGATTTTGTTCAAAATAACTAGGAATAATGTTATATTTTCCTATTGATATAGATCCTTCTTCAGGTTGCTCTAAGCCCATAATTAGTCTTAGCAAAGTAGATTTTCCAGAACCATTTGCGCCTAAAAATGCGATTCTTTCACCTGGTTGAACCTCCAAAAAAGCTCCTAAAAATAAAATATTTTCATCATAACTATGTGTTAAGTCCTTAATACTTAATATATCCTTACCAGAGCGAGGTGCGTCCATAAATTGAAAAATAGGGCCTTTTAATTTCTTCTCAGGAGCTTCTATTTTCTCAACTTTATCTAATAACTTTTCTCTACTTTTAGCTTGTGTACTTCTTGTAGCACTTGCTCGAAATCTTTCAATATATTCCTTTTGAACTTGCATATCCTTCTGCTGTTTCTCGTATGCAACTTTTGTTGATTCAAATTCAAAATCTCTCTGTTGAAGATATGAGGTATAGTTTCCAAGATAACTTTTAGATTGACCTCGCTCTGTATTCACAATTCTTGTACAAACTTTATCTAGAAAAGATCTATCATGGCTAACAATTACCATAGCAACTTTCTGATTTAGTAAATAGTTTTCTAGCCATTCAATCGTTTCTAAATCTAAATGATTAGTTGGTTCATCTAGTAACAATAAATCAGGACTTTGCAAGAGAATCTTTCCTAAAGCTATTCTCATCTGCCAGCCACCCGAAAAGTCTCCTACTAATCTGTCTCCCTCGTTATGTTTGAAACCAATAGTAGGTAATAGCTTTTCAACTTTAGACTCTAAATCGTAACCATTTATTGATTCAAATTTACTTTGAATAACGCTTGATTCTTTGATTAATGAATCCAGATATTCTGAATCTTTCGAGGCTAATTCAGTCTCCATATTATCTTGAATTCGTTTTTGATTTTTAAGTAAGTCAGATGCTTCTTTAAATGCCTCGAACAATTCTTCTCTAACAGTTCTCGTCAAATCAACATCAAATTCCTGTTTTAAATATGCAATAGATGGATCGCCTTCGCTAATTAAAGATCCATCAGTTGCTTCTTCTAAGCCAGCAATAATTTTTAATTGTGTAGATTTCCCTGCTCCATTAACACCAACCAAACCGATTCTCTCTCCATTTCTTATTTCCCAACTGACATCTTTCAAGACTTGGCCTGTGGGATATATCTTACTAATCTTTTGAAGTCGCAACACTACAACAAAACCTCAAGTGAATTACCTGCAATCATTTAGCTTTAAAAGATGCCAACTGATTTAAATTACATTACGTAAGTTAGGCCATGTTAAGACTCGAACAAATTACTGCTTTAGTACTTGCTGCCGCTCTTGCAATTCCAAGTTATTGGTTTTTTTGGACTATGGCAGGCGGAGGTGGCTATGAACGCAGAGAAATTAGAGAAAATAGTAAGGATGAATTAGAAATCCCTAATTCTTTCAAAGATTAATCACAGCCCCCCTCGAGCCTTTATTAGCCATTGTTGAGTATCTAAATCATCAATTGTAGACAAATATTCTTTGACCTCTTCTGAAGTAACTGGCAAATTCATTTCAATACCAAATGCACATATAGATTGCATAGCACCTTTAGGATTTTGAAGAGCTTGACGAAAAAGATCTTGTTTTTTATTGGGATCAGCATTTATAAGCTTATAAAGCTCTTCAGCATTGCCGCTCATAAGAAATCATTCACTGATTAAACGATATTCAATTATGCAGCTTTTGTCTCGCAATCATGAGATTCATTGCAGATATCTAAATCACTTTCCTTAAGACCCAATGCAGAAGCATCTTTCATGCTTCTAGCATCCATACAAAGGACTTTACGCAGTTGAGCAAAGTTTGCAGCATGGGAGGATCTTCCTTCTTTGCTAGCCCCGTATTCCGCTCTTTGCAAAACATGATGTAAGTGTGTCAATAAATAAGAGCTAACAACAGCAGAAATTAGAACATCACCATTCTTACCATTACTAAGACTCTTTCGTCTTTGTCTTTTTACAACCCTTTTGTCAGCAACAACACTTGAAGAAAGAGGTTTAGATGTTTGAGGAAGAGATGGATGAGACATGAAATACTCCTTTTTAAATCAAAAAAATTAAGCAAAGACTGACAAGACAAGACTGGCCAGATTGACAAGTATCATACACAAGGATACTACCCTTGCGTACAAGTGTACACTATTTACTACTTGGTAGTTCTTTGTACGCATGGCTACTCGTCAAAACTCATCGAACGGGAAGCAAAAATCGCCTCGCATACAAGTTGTTCTTCCAGAAGATTTATGTGAAAGGTTGTCAGAATTAGCTGAAAAAGAATCTAGAACTGTGAGCAATATGGCCAAAGTTTTAATTCAGGAAGGTGTTAAGCATCATGAATTAAAAGAAAATCCAGCATCTAAAGAATTAGAAACGAAAAAAAGTAAAACACAAAATTTTATAAATGAATTAGAAAAGCAAAAAACACAAAGACTAAAAGGGATTCCAAAAAGATTAAAATTTAAAAGAAATTAACTATTAAATAAATGAACATCAAGGATCAACTCTAACTCCATATAAAAGAGGTTGATTTGCTCCTGTGATGTTCTTCGGATTAACTTTTTTTCCTAAGAAATTCCACCAAGCTAAAGTTGCAAAAACTAGTGCCTCTCTATATTGAGAGGGAATACCAATTTCATTTATTGGACGGACATGAACACCACAGCAGTTTTTTTGTAGTTGTCTCATTAAAAATAAATTCTTAGTGCCACCACCAGCAACCAAAAGCTCAATTAAACGTATTTTTCTGAATCTAAAAAGATTATCTAAATCTTGAGAAATTATTGATGCGGTAAATGTAGTTAGTGTTGATATTAAATCTTCTTTTGATACATCACCCAATTCCTTTGTCCTTTTTTTTAAATCTTGATTGCCAAAATGCTCTCTACCTGTAGATCGTGGAGGTTCGATGTGAAAGAAAGGCTCCATCAACCACTCTTCGATAATATTTAATTTAGGTATCCCACGCGATGCTAACGAGCCGTTCTGATCAAACTTTAAAGATGAATTAGTAATATCTTTCATAGCTAAATCAATTAAGGAATTAGCAGGTCCGCAATCCCATCCTAAGCATTCAGAGGTTTTATCAATTCCAGTTTTTGGAGGAATAATAGTAAGGTTCGCTATTCCACCAAGGTTGAGAACTCCTCTCCATCCATATGTCCTTCCAAATAACGCTTCATCAACTAGCGCTACCAAAGGGGCACCATGACCACCTGAAGCAATATCCTTGGACCTAAAATCATAAATAACAATTTGATCTAAAATATTTGCAAGCAACGGTCCTAATAGAATTTGAAGGCTTCCTCCTCTTTTAGATTTTTTTACACTTCTATGAAATAAAGTTTGGCCATGACATCCAACAAGCTCTGCAGTTGATTTAGGATCACAAGCCCTTGCAGCATCAGCATTTATTTCAGTAATTTCTTCAGCCAATTCAAGCCAATCTTTACTATTAATTTTCAACCCTTGACCAACTTGTATTATTTTTTCTCTAGTTGAAGATGGATATTCATGAGAACTTGTATTTAAAATTTCCCATTTTGGCTTTGACGGATTACCTTTAAATTCCACTAAAACTGCATCTATTCCATCAGCACTGGTACCACTCATCAAACCCAATACACGCATCAATCAAGTTTGAGGGAGCTTTTGAAGATCTTCCATTGAACCCATTACTACAAGCACATGATCTTTCTCTAACACATATTTAGCTGGAGGATTAACCGTTAATAGTTGAGCAGGTCCAGCCGCTAAAACATTAACAAAATAATTTTTTCTAAGGTTCAAATCTCGTAAAGAACGTCCCACAAACACCTCAGGTACTTTAATCTCATCAATCCCCGTTTTGTCATCAAGTTCTAATCTTTCAATCAAATTAGGTCTAACCAATTCCAAACCCAATCTTTCTCCTTGCATTCTTGAAGGAAATACAACTCGATCAGCACCAACCCTTTTCAGCATTTTTTCATGCAAATCACTTGTAGCTCTAGCAATCACTTGCTTCACTAAACTTCCATCTGCGTCTTTTGCAATAAGAGTTGTAGTAATACTTGCCTCAATTGGCTCACTAATACCTACTACCACAGTCCCCATTTCAAGAACTCCTGCTTCCTTCATAGATTCTTCATCAGTTGAGTCAACCACCCTAGCTTCAATTGTTGGCTCAAGTTGACGTAATTCTTCTATTGCCTTCTCTGATGAATCAACTGCCAAAACATCAGCACCATTTCTCAAGAGCTCGCGACAAACAGCGCTTCCAAAACGACCAATTCCAACTACAGCAAAACCAAGTTTCTGATTTGCTTTTATGGGAGACCATTGCCACCAGTCACTCATGATTTGTCCTCATTAAACATAAAGATCCTCTCTCGGGTAGCCAACTCGATTGCGATGTTGAAGCTTGCTTTTATAGAGAGCTTGCCATATAGCGCTCAAGAATAAAAGAATACCTAGTCTGCCAACAAACATCCCAATAACAAGTATTAATTGACCTATATGTCCTAGCTGAGAGGTAACACCAAGATCGAATCCTACAGTAGCAAAGGCAGAAATACACGTGAAAAGCATTTCTAAAAATGTAAAATTCTCCCCACTATTAAATCCACTACTCAAGCTTAATAATAGGGCCATAATTAATACAAATAACAATGAAGCTACTGTTATACCAACTGCTTTAAGAACTACTTTGTCAGATATTTGACGATTACGAATAATAATTTCACTTTGGCCACGTAATGTTGCTCTTGTAGCCGCCATTAAAGCAGCAATAGTTGTGGTCTTAATTCCTCCTCCCGTACCACCTGGGCTTGCCCCAATAAACATCAGAAACATAATCAATAAAAGGCCAGAATCAGAAATACTCTCAACTGATATAGGTAAATTCGTAAAGCCAGCAGTTCGAGCGCTAACTGAGGTAAATAAAGCAGTTAATATACGATCATCAAAATTAATTAATGAAAAGAAACTACCTCGAGCTAAAGATTCAGTAAAAATCAAACCAAAAAACCCTAGGGAAACCAATATGAAAGATGATCTAATTACTAAGCGTGTATGAAGACTTAAGTTTCTTAATTTTAAAGATCTACGATTGATCCAAATATCATTTGTAACTCTCCACCCGAAACCACCTAACACAATTAAAATAATTAAAACAAAATTCACTACCCAATTGTTTCTATAATCTTCTAAACTATTACTCCATAAGCTGAATCCAGCATTGTTATAAGCAGAAATACTGTGAAATACTGATGCCCAAAGCCTATCGCTTGAGTTAGTTATACTATTGAAGCCAAAAAAATATAAAATAATAGCACCTAAGCAGATTAATATGGCTGCAGTGATAGCTATTCCTTTAAAAGTTTTACCAACACCACCCACCCCAAATTCATCTAAGGTTTTCCCTCTATCAAGACGAGTCTTTAATTCTGTTCCACTAACAATAAAGCCCTGCAAAAATGTAGTAATTGCCATCAAACCTAGGCCACCAATTAATAACATAATTGCCAAAATTAGTTGTCCAAAAAATGTCAAATCTATACCCACATCAATAATTGATAATCCCGTAACTGTGACAGCAGAAGTTGCTGTGAATAATGCCTCCCATAGACCTACATTGGCATTAGAACAGAAAGGTGTCGCTAATAATAATGTTCCAAAAGTAATAACAAGCAAGCCCGTTACCACAGTGAATTGTGGTACGGACAGCCTTCTGTAAGCTTCTTGCCTAATACTCACTTGCTTTCAAAGTAGATACAAACTGATTCTGAAAAGATTAAATACTTGCAATTACATGAACAATCTAAAATCAGACCTAATTTAATAATCATGTTCCACATATTTAAGACATACTATACTTTAATAAAATCAACCAAGGGACAAGAAAAGTCATCAAGATGGTCAACCCAGCTCCATATCTAGTGACATCTAAGAACTGATAACGCCCAGGTCCAAATACCATAAGGTTTGTCTGGTAACCCATAGGAGTAAGAAAAGATTGACTAGCGCCAAAAAGAACTGTTATCAATAAAGCCAAAGGAGGTAGACCCATACTTGGCGCCAGTTGAACAGCAATTGGGGCCAAAAGAGCCACTGAAGCGGCGTTGCTGACAAATTGAGTGAATATTGTAGTAGAGAGAAAAATTACTAGTAAAGCGGAATAAGTAGATAGGTCTTTCAATATAAAAATTAAAATGTTCGCAAAAGCATCTGCAAGGCCTGTGTTTTGCATTGCGACACTAAAACTTGAGAGAGATCCAAGCAAAAGAATTACATCAAGTCGAATTGACCTTTGAACCTCCGCGGGCCTTAAACATCCACCCCAAACCATTCCAATTACTGCCAATAAAACCGAAGCAACAAGAGGTAACTCAGTAAGTGAAGGAAGAATCAACATAGCAATGGCGATACCAATTGCTATAGGTTTTCTTGTGACAGTTGGTAGATCATTATCAAATTGATCTAAAACGAGTAGATCATTACTATCTTGCAATCCTCTAATTGAATCTCTGGGTGCTTGAAGAAGTAGTACATCCCCCTCTCTTAAAATTGCTTGGCCCAATCTTTCTTGAACTGTTTGCTGCCCTCGTCTTAAAGCTAAAACAGTTGCATTATGCCTTTGCCTAAATCGTAATTCTCGCAAACTCGCGCCAGCCAAGGTGGAGCCAGCTGGCAAAAGGACCTCTACAGTTTGTTGACCTTCATCAGTATTGGATAGAAAAAAATTCTTTTCAGTATTTAAATCTTTAGTTAATTGAACTGTATGTTCTTGTTGTAATCGCAAAAGATCTGAGCGTGTAATTCTTATCAACAAGCGATCTCCAGATTGAATTATTCGATCAGCCAAAGGTGGTAAAAGTCTCTCATTCTCTCGCTGTATTTCTAAAACATCGACATCAAATCTTCTTTGCAAGCGACTATTCCTCAAGGAATTCCCAACCAATTCAGAACCAGAAGGAATTGTGATCTCCGTAAAATAACCAGTTTGATCCGAACTACCTCCATACTCTGAGCTAATTCTTCCTCTATCAGGTAGTAAAGATTGAGGAGCTAACAACATATAAGCTGTCCCAAGCAACCATATTGGTATACCTATTGCAGTAAAAGTAAAAAGATCAAAAGGACCGTAGCCAAGTTGATCGCTAATATCGCTCACTAACAAATTTACTGAACTCCCCAAAAGAGTTAATGTGCCACCTAAAACCGTAGCGAAAGATAGTGGCAGCAAAACACGAGAAGGAGATAATTTTCGCTTTACACACCAAGCCTCAATAACTGGTAACAGCGAAGCCACCACTGGAGTATTAGGAACAACGCCTGACACAGGAGCAACAACCAATCCAAGCAAAGCTATTAACCTACGCGGAGTTCGAATACTTTCAGAAGCTATTAACTCTCTTAAACGATCAAGAGCTCCACTTTTAAAAAGTGCAGCAGAAACTGCAAATAAGCCCATCAATGTAATCAAAGCAGGGCTTCCAAAACCAGCCAATGCTTTTTGAGGAGAAAGAACTCCTGTTGCCATTAATAATGCAACACTCAAAAGTCCAGTCAGTTCAGGAGCCAGAGCACTACTTACAAATAAAAAAACTGCACTAATTAACACTGCCAAAGTTATGACAGCTTTTGGATTTTCAAAAACAGTTAATATCTCATTCATATTATTTAATTAATAACCTTTTCAACTGACTCTGTTCAAGTATTAATTTTAAGACTACTGCGTAAAGGAGCTAAGGAGATTGAGAAAATAAACGATTAATTATTTTTTTACTAAATAACCATGAACCAGAGGATTTAAACGATAGAAGAAACCCTGGCATTCTCATTAAATATGCAAAACGCCTAATTTCAAATGCAAGAGGTCCTGCCAAGGTAATTCCATAGCCAGTAATAGATGCATTACCAATGCCAAGACTCAACATTTCTCCAAGATCTTCAAATTGGAATGATTTGAGTTCATTTCCCTTCCTTAGAGAAATAATATTTTGAGCCACTAAAGAACCTTGCTGCATTGCAACTTGTGCGGAAGAAGGGAAGGGGGAATTTTCATAAAATGTGATATCTCCAACGGAAAAAATATTTTTATATTCATCGATTTGCATAAATTTATTTACTTTGATCTTCTGATTTTCATTCAAAAAATGATGTAAAAATTTTGATTTTGAAGGTTTTAAACCTGCAGTCCATAATAAAGTAGAATAATCAATTTTAATATAATTATTTATTTGATCATTAGTACTGTAAAGTTCTAAAAAAGTTTTATCAACAGATTTTATACAATAGTCTAAATAAACTCTAATATTTCTCTTACCTATTGCTTCGATTGCTTTTTCTCTATTAAATGATTTACACGTAGGTAGAATTTTATCTCCTTTATCAATTAAATATATTTCAATCCGATCTTTTATTAAATCAGAAATTTTACATGCAAGCTCAACACCAGTTGGGCCAGCTCCAGCAATCACAATAGGATTAGTATATTCAGAAGAATTATTTATTTTAGTTATTAACTTTTTAATAATTCGAAAATCATTTAAATCAGAAAAGCCACAAGAATAGTCTTGTAAATTTTCTAGCAAGGAATAATTAGTTGTCACTCCTGTGCTAATGACAAGTTGAGAATAAGTTATTTCAATCTCAGATGAAGTAATTAACTTTTGTGCTATTTCATCAATCTCAACTACACATTCTTGTAAAAAAATAAATCCTAATTCTGAAGCCAAATCAGAATACTGAGGTGCCACCTCCCATAATTGAAGCTCACCGCTTAATAATTCATAAAGCAATGGCTTAAAAAGAAATCTATTGCCTTCATCAATCAAAATCACTGAAGTTCCATCTGACTTGGCTAACAAAGCTTGAACAGTAGCCAGCCCTCCGAAGCCACCACCAACAATAACTATTGGGTCAGATTTCAAATTGTTCAAGTCCATAGGGACTAGATTGAAGATGATATTCAAGACCCTAAACAAACTTTGACCGATTCGGCATTCAATTCTCAAATATGCAGAAAGAATCCCAAGACAATTACACCGGTGATTTGAGAGAATCAACTAACTTTGCTAAACCTTTTCTGGTGGAATCAATTGATGAAACAAGTAAATATCTTGAAAAACTTGCTGCTCAAGATCAACTTCAATGGGCCCATGAGAAATTTGATGAGAAATTTGTTTTAACAACCAGTTTTGGAATCCAATCTGCTGTTTTACTTCATATGACAGTGGCTTTAAAATCTAGAAAAAAACCAAAGGTAATTTGGATAGATACTGGTTATCTACCTAAAGAAACTTATAACTATGCAGAAGAACTAACAAAACTATTCGAATTAGATTTAATCGTAGCCCAAAGCTCTATCTCACCAGCCAGGATGGAAGCAATATATGGAAAACTTTGGGAAACTGGCGAACTAAGAGATCTAAACAAATATCACCAAATACGAAAAATTGAACCTTTAGAAAATGTCTTCTCAGAGCTCGACGCTCTTTGTTGGGCTAGCGGTGTACGTAAAGGTCAAACTAAAAACAGAGAATCCATGACACATATTGATTACATCAGAGACCGTTTAACTCTACGGCCACTCTTAAACTGGACTAAGAAAGATATTTTCTATTACATGGAAAATAATGATTTACCTCAACACCCTTTATTTGAGAAAGGCTATTCTACTGTCGGAGATTGGCATTCCAGCGTAGCTGAAAATAATAATTCCAAAGGAAGATCAACAAGATTTGGAGGGGTCAGTGAGGAGTGTGGAATTCATGTTGATGAAAAAAATTTTTTAGGAGAAGGAATATAGCTGGTGTTTTCAGAAAAAAATTACTTAATGATTGGGAATACAAGATGGCATTGGGCAAGCAAGAAAAACAAAGATTGGAAATATTTTCATACCTCGCCAAATCCCATCAAATTTCAAGATAAGGATTATTCTCAATTAACTTGGGCCTCAGTTGGTTCCATCCCTGAGAACATTAAATTATGCCCTTCAAAAAAAATAAACTTAGATGATGTTCCGCTTATCAATCTTCCATCTAATTTAGGGATTGATAGAGCTCTAGCTTCATGGAGTGCTTATAAAAAGCAATCATCTTTAAAAAGCAAAGAGCAAGACTTAATTGTTATTGATGCAGGCACAATCATGAGCGTCACAAAAATAACAAAAAAAGGTGTATTCGCTGGAGGGCAATTAATTTCTGGATTAAGACTGCAATTATCTTCGATGGCAAATGGTTCATTAAATTTAGAAAATCCAATCATCAAGACAATCCCAATAGAGACATTTCAACATGAAACTAAAAATGCAATGGTCAGAGGTGCAATAAATGGCTTATTAGGATTAATCTTAAAAATATTCGAGGAGACAAAGTTACCAATATGGATGTGCGGAGGTGATGCTCCACTGTTATTAAAGGAACTTAAGAATACAAATATTGATATAAATTATTGTCCAAATCTAGTTCTAGAAGGAATGATTGATATAGACCAAAAAATTAATTCAATTTAAGATCATTTAAAATTTGATTAGCCATATTTGCTGATTTTACTTTTAAATAGATTAATTCTATTTTCCCATCTTTATCTATAACGAAAGTATGTCTCATCATTCCATAATACTCTCTACCCATAAATTTCTTCAAGCCATAACTTTCGTATGATGCCGCAACAGGACAAGGCTCATTATCAGTTAAAAGTATAAATGGCAGTTTATATTTATCAATGAATTTTATATGCGATTTCGAGGCATCCTTACTAATACCTAAAACTTGAATATTGTTTGATTCAAAAAGGTCCCAACTATCTCTAAAGCTGCAAGCTTCCTTAGTGCAGCCAGGAGTATCATCTTTTGGATAAAAATAAATTACAACTCTCGATCCTTTGAATGATGAGAGATTTGTATCAACACCATCTTGATTAGGGAGAGTGAAATCTGGTGCAGAATCGCCTATACAGAGAGTCATGATTACTACTCAAATAAACAATAAAAGCGTACTAGGTCTTTGGCTTTTTTTGATGCCATCAAAACTTTTACCCATAAGCGGCGAAGAGAAAAAATGGGTTAACAAGTTAACCCCAAGGAGAGCATTAAATTACCACTTTTCTAGAGGCTGCCTTAGACAAGTCATGTCTAACATGACAGGCTTAGACCCTCTTGATATACCTCTTAAAGCCGATCCTGGGAAGCCACCTTTATTAGCGGATGGAATGGGTCATATCAGCATGAGCCACTGTTCTGATGCGTTATTAATAGGATGGTCTTCAACAAAAATTGGCGTAGACATAGAAAGAAAGGATAGACATTTTCAAGCTCATAAATTGTCAAAACGCTTTTTCACTCAAGATGAAAATAGCGAAATAGAATATTTAACGCCAAGTCAAGCTAAAGAAATAGTACTAAAAAGATGGGTAGTAAAAGAAGCCGCAATCAAATGGCAGAAAGGAAAAATAGCAACTAATATAAATCAATGGATTTGGGAAAATAAATCATTATTTGCATATCATAAAAGACTTGGACACAAAGTAAAAATTTACGAACGAATTCATGATCAGTGGACTTATGCGATTGCATTAGATGACGACTCCGTAACAAGAGAACCAATAATTTGCCTTAATTAATTATTCTTTTTGCAACATATTTAGTATGTAGAAGTTTCTGTTTTATAGTCTGCCCTTCCAATCTTTTAAATAATTTCTGCAATCGATCTAATGTTTCTTCCTTACAATTATTTAGAATGATTTCACGATATTTACTCCCTTCATCAAGCCATCTTTTAATTGTAGAACTATCAACTTTTTGAGATATACACTCAGTCCATTCTTCAAAAGAAATATTCCAGCCTAATTTTTCTAATTGTAGAATAAATTTCTTTTTATAATCTTTTTTGTGCAACCACTCCTCTTCTTTGCAAATTAAATTATCTAATAATAACAAATCGTTATTTTTATTATTGCTATAAGCTTCTAAGCTTTCCTTTAGAGAAAGTGCAGGACCTGAGGATGGGTTACTTATAATTAAACTTAATTCTGCATTCTCTGTACATTTTTCAGTAAGAATCGGCCACAATTCCGAAAAATTTGTTTCAGAAAAAACTTTCCATGGAATCCTTCCTCCAATCACCTCAAATTTGAGATTGTGTTCTAATTTTTTAATTGATTCAAAAGTTGAATCAATTAAAACAGGTCGCTCCATAGGAGCTAAAACTTCTAATTCAGCTAATAATCTTGGATGATTATCCTCTGAAACAGCCAAAACAACTCCCCCCTCAGATGCCTCTCTTAAAGGCTTCAAAGACCAAAGCAAAGAACTAGGTGTTAAGACTAAAACTCTATGATTTTTTCTCCAAGTAATACCCGACCATAATTTAGTCATCAAGTTTTTTAATCGTTCCCCTTCTTGCAAAACTTGGCGAGATAACCATTTCTCCAAGTCACTATCAACTTTTCCAGATGTAATAATTAAAGGGTTTTGTTGCTCAGCTTCAACTACTGAAGCTATTTGTTCAGATCGTCTCTCATGCACAAGAGATCGTCTTTGCCCTTCCCATCCATGTTTAGTTGGCTCCCAAAAATTCTCTTCTAGCAAACTATCTGGTAAATATTGCTGAGGTACCCAATTTTTTGAAAATGAGTGAGGATATCTGTAACCCAGACCATCACCAAATGCTTCTTGATCTCGGTTTGCATCTTTAAGATGAGAAGGAACATTCTGCTTTTGGGAATCTTTAACTTTCTGAACTGCCTTAAAGATAGCCTTCAAACTATTGCTTTTCTCAGTGGAAGCTAAGTACAAAGTTGCCTGAGCTAGTGGGTAAATACCCTCTGGCAAACCTATTCGATCAAAAGCCGCCGCGCATGACTCAACTATTACAATTGCACTGGGATCAGCGAGCCCAATATCCTCTCCTGCAGCGATGAGCATACGTCTAAAAATGAAGCGTGGATTTTCTCCAGCCTCTAACATTCGAGCCAGCCAAAATAATGCCGCATCTGGATCCGAGCCTCGTAATGACTTAATAAACGCGCTGATCGTATCAAAATGAGCATCACCTTGTTTGTCGTATAAAATCGCTCGTTCTTGAATTGAATCCTCAGCAATCTTGAGATCAATACATATTGAACCATCTTGATTTGCAATGGTGCTCTCTACAGCAAGTTCAAGCGCATTAAGCAGAACCCTTGCATCACCATTAGACACATCAACCAAATGATCCGCAGCTTCACTAGAGAAATTAATTAATTTCAAACCATACCCCCTTTCCTTATCGCTCAAAGCTCTTTGCAGCAATTGATGTAAAGCTTTTGAATTCAGACTATTTAAACGAAATAGTCTAGATCTGCTGACCAAAGCTTTATTAACTTCAAAATATGGATTTTCCGTAGTTGCCCCAATAAGAGTCAAAGTTCCATTTTCAACCCAAGGTAATAAGGCATCTTGTTGAGCCGTATTAAATCTATGAACCTCATCAATAAATAAAATCGTGCGTTTACCATATTTATTTAATCTATCTATTGCAGAATCAATTTCAGATCTCAAATCCTTGATACCAGCCAAGGCAGCATTTACGACACTAAAATGAGATAAGGTATTTAAGGCGATAATCCGAGCCAAAGTAGTCTTACCAACTCCTGGTGGTCCATAAAGCAATAAATTGCCTACTTTATCAGCTACAATTGAGCGTCTCAATAAACGTCCTTGAGCAAGAATGTGATCTTGACCCACAAATTCATCAAGTGTTTTAGGCCGTAAGCGATCAGCTAAAGGAGCATTATTCTGAATTAGCTGTTCGCCATTAAAAGCAAACAGATCTTTAGCCAAAACTGATAAACAAACATTTTTTCACTCTAAAAGCAAAAAAAAACTTATACAGTTGTTTTGATGATTTCAAATTAGAAGATTTTTGATCTAGGTAATAACTGTCGGAGCGGACATGCCTGTTCGTTTTGAAATCTCAGCTAGAGAATCAATACTTTTAATTAAAGGGTCCAAGGCTAACTGCGGATCTTGAGTGATATCACCATCACTTGGAACAAAGCTTTCATAGTAAACTCTCAAAGTAGCTCCTTGGGTGCCCGTACCAGAAAGTCGTACTAACACTCGACTACCATCATCTAATAAAATTCTTAAACCCTGATTAAGAGTAATTGAACCATCAACTGGATCTGTATAGCTAAAATCATCAGCATTTTTCACTATCCTTCCCGCAAAAGATTGATCTTTTAAAGTAGGAAGCATATTGCTCAATCTGGAATACAAAGAATTTGCAACTTCAGATGGAATAGATTCATAATCATGCCGAGAATAGTAATGACGACCAAAAAATAGCCAATGATTTTTCATTATCTCAGAAACAGACTTTTTCTTTGAAGCAAGTATCTGCAACCAAAAAAGAACAGCCCACAATCCATCTTTCTCTCTTACATGATCACTTCCAGTCCCAAAGCTCTCCTCTCCACAAAGAGTAATTTGATTAGCATCCAAGAGATTGCCAAAGAATTTCCACCCAGTAGGAGTTTCAAAGCAATTAATCCCTAAATGTTTTGCTACAACATCTACAGCTGAACTCGTAGGCATGGAACGAGCAACACCCGATAAGCCTTTAGCGTAGCCTGGCACACAGTCATAATTAGCAACTAAAATCGCAAGGCTATCACTAGGGTTTACAAAGCAACCACGTCCTAAAATCATATTTCTATCCCCATCCCCATCACATGCTGCTCCAAAGGAAAATAAATTGCCTTTTAAAAGCAAGTCAGCAAGATCTTTTGCATAAGTCAAATTTGGATCAGGATGAAGACCTCCAAAATCTTCCAAAGGTATTCCATTCCTTACTGTTTCTGCATTAGCTCCTAAATGATCAACAAAAAGACGCTTTGCATATGGCCCTGTAACAGCATTTAATGCATCAAAAACTATTGGAAAATCTTTGTTGATATAGGAACTAATTAAATCAAAATCAAATATTTTTTTCATTAAATCTAAGTAATCATCTATTCCATCAATGATCTCGACAACCATTGAAGCTAATTTGTATTTACCAAGTGAATAAGAATTATTTGATTGACATTTTATGATCTTATATTCTTTAAGATTCTTGGAGTAATTATAAATTTCATCAGTTAGAGATTCTGAGGCAGGTCCACCATTTGAGCCATTTAGCTTGACTCCAAAATCACCTTCCTGTCCACCTGGATTGTGACTAGCAGATAAAATAATTCCACCTATTGCTTTATTGATTCGAATCAAATTTGAAGCCGCAGGGGTCGACAAAATTCCATCTACAGTTGTTATAACTTTTTGAATTCCATGTGCAGCTGCCATCCGAATAATAATATCAATCGCTCTTTTGTTGCCATATCTACCATCACCTCCCACAACCAAAACACCTCCTTGCACCCCAGGCAGGGAACATAAGATTGATTCAATAAAACTCTCTAAGTAATGATCCTCTTGGAACTGTAAAGTACTTTTTCTTAATCCAGAAGTACCTGGTTTCTGATCAGTAAAAGGTGAGTTTAACTTAACTGTAAGTTGGCTAAATTCTGAAGAAAACACTTTGGATAAAGATTAGTAAAGATCTCAAAAAATGAACAGAGAGTCAAAATGACAATAATTTAATTTAGTGAGGCATTTCTGAAGTACGAAGCATAGCGACAAACCAAAAAGTACTTAGAATCAACGCACTCAATACACCAGGGCCCAATCCAAAACGCTCAATAGTAGTAGGAATTAACAAAGGAAAAGCTAAGGCACCTACTAAAGGAGTAAAGGCAACAATTAAGCGGACCATCATTTAATTGAGAATAAATTTAAAACCATTCTGATTCAGCGTTTGAATTTGGGTTGGTATTGTCTACTGGAGTAACTCTCTCAAATTTCATTGTTATGTTTCTTGAATCCACACCATCTTTATCAATAGCTTTAATGGAATAGTTTTGAATACCATCTCTAAATGGAACTTGCAATCTAAAGGTTCCATCATTAGCTAAAGGGACTTCTTGATCTTCGATAAGTAATTTAGCTGAGGGGTCAGTAGCTCCATAAACAATTAATTCAGCATCAGCGACTAGCCAAAAAGAACGCGATTGCGGAACTCCTCCAATACCAGATTCAGTCAATCCACTAGCCCAAAGACCACTCCCAGAATCATTGTTCGAATTCAGATCGTTTGGGGCACCTTCATGAAATTCTTCTGAACCAACTCGTCTAGTTCTAAATTTTGTTGTAGCTGATTGATACAAGCGCTCATGGAGACCACTATCTGGTTGATCAGGCGATAAAAAATCTTCCGTGGACTCAGATGAGGTATTAACTGGCGCTTCCAAGCTAAAAGGAACAAATTGATCAAGGATTTGATCACTTGGATGAAGTGAGGGTACTTTTGCTGAAGATGAGTGAGCAAGTGACATCCATTTATGACCAATGCGATAACCAAGCTCAACTTTGTAATCTCTACCACCTAATGGAATAGGTAAGTACCACTCGGTACTATGACTATCAACAACAACTTCTTGAAGGGTTCCAGGATTAGCGTTTCCATCTCCACTATTAGTAACATCAGCTAAACGTAAACAAAGCCTGCTAGCACCTTCACTTTGAGCATTAGAACGATCTGCATCTGATATCTCCCAAAACACATATGCCCACTCGGGATCACGAGGTAGAAAAACGACTTTGGTGTCTAGAGAACTAGAATATGTTGTTTCTTTAGATGAATCATTTTTAATGTTTTTATTATTTATTAACTGTTTTTCTGCTTCTTTCTGTTCTTCGTAGAGAAGAACACCTTTAACTAAATCAGCCTTTGATTTTCTACTATAAAGAGGAATACCTAATTCACTCGCTTTAATACGTAGCTGACGAAGTGTTAAACGTGACAGGGATTCTTGATCAAAAGTCACGCCCATAAACCTCCATTTTTTGTTTGGGATCAGTGCGATAAGTATGTGATGAAATGTGCTCTTCTCGTTGATGCGGTCAGCATCTACTGACTCCAAGAAGAGGTCAAAAAATGGTATCTACGGTTAAGAACCATTGGCTTTACTACAAACCAGGAGTTCATATCCATTTTAAAAGTTTCAAAAAAACGAACTTATTTCAACCTCAATAGAAAATAACAATCCCTAATTTTTCGAATTCGACGACTGTTTTTCTTTGGGATCATTATCGTCTAAAAAATATTTTTTCATGCATAGGCAAGAAGAATTTTAAGTCTGATATGCGTCAATCAAATTTCTCAATGTCAAATCCAATGGAGCAACTTGTAAATCATTTGACAATCTTTCCAACTGAATCGCTGCACCAGAAAATTGCTCAAACATCACCTGCACATACTCGTCATCTTTAATCATTACAGGGTTTTTTAAACACCATTCCAGCCATTCCTCCTTCACAGGAATCAAGCCGCCTGAATTTCTCTTACTCATAGATTTAAAACACTGCAAACAGTGCGCAAGCATCCTGAGATGATGCTTTTCACTAACTGAAAGGTTAGTAAATGCAATCAAATTTATATCCTCTTTACTTAAAGGACTATTTTCAAAATTATCGACAAAAGTAGATTCCTTCATTTGATAGCGGGAGCACCTCTTACCAGTAAAGTTTAAAAGAATATTTATCTTTAAAAAGGATTGCTCTTATTTTTTTCCACTTATAAACAAGGAAAAGATATTCATTCTATAACTATTACAAGTCCAAAAAAGGAATTGATAAATGAAATCAATTGTATTTATAAGGATTTACATAGCTATTTGTATACATTAGAAAATCTTTCACGAACTTTAAAAAGATCAAGAGTTTAATTCACGCAAAATTACAGGTTGAAACGATTGCAAGGGTTTTGGCTTAAGGTGGAATCTGATTGAAATTACTTTCGTAACACTGGGTTTTCATCCTTGATTTGACTTAGAATGATTCTTGAGATCCAACTATCAAAACACTCTGATCTAATAATGAGCCCCAAATGTCATAATTGAAGATCATCTTGGGACTTAAAAACCAAACTTTTCATAAATAAAAACTACTACGACTTGATTTAATCAAAATAAAATGACCCAAACTAATACTGTCGAAGAAATTGTTGCCCAACCCTACAAATATGGTTTTACTACTGAAATAGAAACTGAAAAGATACCAAAAGGATTGAATGAAGATGTTATTAGGTTGATTTCCGCAAAAAAGAATGAGCCAGATTTTTTATTAAAATTTCGTTTAAGAGCTTATAAACAATGGTTAAAGATGAAAGAGCCTGATTGGTCCGGATTAACTTATTCCAAAGTAGATTATCAGGATCTAGTTTATTACGCAGCTCCAAAACAAGATATAAAAAAGAAGAGTCTGGATGAAGTTGACCCTAAATTACTTGAAACTTTTGAAAAGCTTGGAATCCCACTTAGCGAACAAAAAAGATTATCTAATGTTGCTGTAGATGCAGTATTTGACAGTGTTTCCATAGCAACAACATATAAAGAAAAACTCGCTGAGCATGGCGTAATATTCTGTTCTATTAGTGAAGCAATCATTGAACGCCCAGATTTAATTGAAAAATATATGGGCACAGTTGTTCCTATAAATGATAACTTTTTTGCAGCCCTAAATTCTGCTGTTTTTAGTGATGGTTCATTTGTATATATACCTAAAGGTGTCGAATGTCCTATGGAATTATCATCTTATTTTCGAATAAATTCTGGAGATACTGGCCAATTCGAACGAACTTTAATTATCGCAGAAGAATCAGCCTCTGTTAGTTATTTAGAGGGTTGCACAGCACCTATGTTTGATACCAATACTTTACATGCTGCTGTAGTTGAGCTTGTCACACTAGATGATGCAACTATTAAATATTCAACTGTGCAAAATTGGTATGCAGGCAATGAAAAAGGTATTGGAGGAATATATAACTTCGTCACAAAAAGAGGAGAATGTAGAGGTAAGAGAAGCAAAATAAGCTGGTCTCAAGTCGAAACAGGATCTGCTGTTACGTGGAAATATCCAAGTTGCGTACTACAAGGAGACAATTCAATTGGTGAGTTTTATTCAATTGCTCTGACGAATAATTTCCAGAAAGCTGATACAGGGACAAAAATGATTCACATAGGAAAAAATACAAAATCAAAAATCGTAAGCAAAGGTATTAGTGCTGGAAAATCTAAGAACAGTTATAGAGGTCTTGTCTCTATAGGCCCTAATGCTGAGGGTTCAAGAAATTACAGCCAATGTGATTCCATGTTGATAGGGGACAAAGCCAGCGCAAATACATATCCATATATTCAATCCAAGCAACCTCAGTCAAATATTGAACATGAAGCTAGTACTTGTAGAATTTCAGAAGATCAACTTTTTTACTTACAAAGTAGAGGAATTGATTTTGAAGAATCTGTTTCAATGTTAATCAGTGGATTTTGTAGTGATGTTTTCAATGAATTACCTATGGAATTTGCATCTGAGGCAGATAAACTTCTAGCTCTAAAATTGGAGGGTTCAGTTGGATAAACTGAAATTAAAATCATACTTTTAACCTCTACAAATTTCCCTCTAATTTAGTGATTCTCTCAACTTCAGAAACAATATTATCTATCAAAGATCTTCATGCCAGTGTTGATGATCAAGAGATACTTCATGGAGTCAATCTATCAGTAAAAGAAGGCGAAATACACGCAATTATGGGTCGAAATGGAAGCGGGAAAAGTACACTTTCAAAAGTTATAGCTGGACATCCATCTTATACAGTTTTATCAGGATCTATTCAATTTAAAGGTCAGGATATTCTCGATCTAGCCCCAGAGGAAAGAGCAAGAATTGGGATTTTCCTTGGGTTCCAATACCCAGTAGAAATTCCTGGTGTTAGTAATTTAGAGTTCCTAAGAGTTGCCACAAATTCAAGAAGAAAAGAATTACTTCAAAGTGAATTAGACACTTTTGAATTCGAAGATCTAGTCAAAGAAAGAATGAAAATAGTAGAAATGGATCCAGCCTTTCTAGAACGAAGCGTGAATGAAGGCTTTTCTGGTGGAGAGAAAAAACGTAACGAAATTCTTCAAATGGCTCTTTTAGAGCCATTCATATCAATACTCGACGAAACTGACTCAGGTCTTGATATTGACGCTCTAAGAATTGTTGCCTCTGGGATCAATAAACTATCGCAACCAAGTTCGGCAACGATTCTAATAACTCATTATCAAAGACTGCTCGATGAAATTACTCCTGACTTTGTACACATCATGGCTGATGGAAAAATAATAAAAACTGGCAACAAAGAACTAGCTATTGATCTTGAAAAATCAGGGTATGACTTCATCGACAAAAATAAGAAAGACAAGGAGATGGTAAATTGAAATCATCGACAATTTACCGAGAATGGCTTGATTCTCTCCCTCCAACTCAGGGTTGTTTAAAAAAAGAACAATCACTAGGTCGAGAATTACTCTTAGAGCAAGGAATACCGTCTAATAAAGATGAAGCTTGGCGATTATGCAATTTCAATAGATTAAATAGTTTTTTGTCTTTACCAATCATTATTAAAAGCGAAGATGTTAAATATAAACTTCCAGATAAGGATAAAAATAGCGAAAGAATTATAATTAATCCTAATAAAAATCAGTTTTTAAATATTAATTTATCTAATGGTATTGAGAAACTAAATGATAGAGAAATTGAAGAAAATCTAGGCAAAATAGTTAAGTCAACAAATGTAAAAAACGACTTATCAGTATGTCTTAATCAGGCATCAAGTTCAGAACTTTTAGCTTTAAAAGTTAAACGTAATTTTAATAAATCATTAGAGATAGTAATTCCATCGATAAAGGAAAAGTCAATCTCAACTAGAATCTTTCTGCTTGTAGAAGAGGGAGCAAAATTAGATCTTTTACAAGTTTTTCTAGGTAATAATCATTCGGCACAGAATCACTTAATCGAAATAAAACTAGAATCTAAAGTAGAGTTATCTCATGGATTAATTTCTTTAGGTGAAGAGAAAGAATCCTCCTCAATTTGCACTTTAGCGGTAGAACAATCAGAGAATAGCAAATACTCTCTTCATTCAATTCATCATGGTTGGGATTATGCCCGATTTGAACCAAGAATAATTCAAAGTGAAGGAGAAGCTTCAACAATCATAAAAAACCTCCAAGTCACCAAATCGAAAGAGCAAATAGCCACCCACTCTCTAATAAGATTTGAAGGCCCAAATGGAAAGCTTGATCAATTACAAAAAGCCGTAGCTTCTGAATATTCTCATTGCATCTTTAATGGTTCAATTGAAGTACCACAAAAAGCTCAAAAGACAGAAGCTGCGCAGCTAAGTAGAAATTTACTACTTTCTAAACGCGCTAGAATCGATGCAAAGCCAGAGTTGGAAATAGTTGCCGATGATGTTAGGTGTACTCATGGAGCAACTGTAAGCCAACTTCAAGATGAAGAGTTATTTTATCTTCGTAGTAGAGGTATTGATAATGAACATGCTAATTCTTTATTATTAAAAGGATATTATGATGAAGTTATTTCACACTTACCTAAAAGTTCTAAAAAATGGAATTTTGTTAAAAAATTAATGAAAGATATAAAATAGTGAAGCATTTACTAAAAAATATTGCTGAAAAAAGTAGAAATGATTTTCCACTATTTAATGGAAATGATAATAATTTAATCTATTTAGATCATGCAGCTACTAGTCAAAAGCCACAGGAAGTTATAGATTCTTTAAACAAATATTATAGCTTTCAAAACGCTAACGTTCATAGAGGTGCTCATCAGCTAAGCGCAATAGCAACAGAAAAATTTGAAAACTCAAGAAAGATAACAGCAAATTTTATTAATAGTAATAATGAAAAAGAGATTATTTTTACTAGAAATGCAACTGAAGCCATCAACCTTGTAGCTTATACATGGGGAAATTATGAACTTCAGGAAAACGACGAAATCTTAATAAGTTTAATGGAACATCATAGTAATATAGTCCCTTGGCAATTGATAGCCAACGCAAAAAAGTGCAAGCTAATTTATATCAATATTAATAAAAATGGAGAATTAGATCTTGATGATTTTAGAAAAAAATTGAGTAATAAAACTAAAATAGTAAGTCTTGTTCATGTAAGTAATACACTAGGTTGTTGCAATCCTATTGAGGAAATTTCAGACCTTGCACATCAAAAAGGTAGCTTAGTTTTTTTAGATGCATGTCAAAGTCTTGCTCATAAACAGGTAGATATTCAGAAACTTGGTATTGATTTTCTAGCAGGATCTTCTCATAAACTTTGCGGGCCTACTGGAATAGGTTTTTTATGGGGTAAAGAAGAAATTTTAAAGAAGATTCCTCCTTTCCTTGGTGGAGGAGAGATGATTAATGAGGTTTTTGAGGATAACAGCACTTGGGCAGACTTACCACATAAATTCGAAGCAGGTACCCCAGCTATTGGGGAAGCGATCGGCATGGGAACCGCACTTAATTATTTACAATCAATTGGATTAAACGAAATCCATACTTACGAGAAAGAATTAACAAAATATCTTTTTGAAAAATTAGAGGAGATAGATGATTTAAAGATTCTTGGTCCTACCCCTGCAATTCAGCCTGATAGAGGACCATTAGCAACCTTTTACATAAAAGATATTCACTCTAATGATGTTGCTGAGTTACTTGATAACAGCAATATTTGTATAAGGAGTGGTCATCATTGCTGCCAACCACTTCATCGCTTCTATGGGATAAAAAGCACAGCTAGAGCAAGCTTGAGCTTTACATCTACTCCATCAGAAATTGATTGTCTTGCTGCAGAACTAAAATCAGTAATTTCTTTTTTAAAGAAGAATTCTTAAAAAGTTAAATATTGTCTAAAAAAAGCCTCTGTTTTTTTTAATACATCAACTTTTATTTTGCCGTCTTTAAATCCATGACCTTCATTCTCAAACAAATTTATTTGAACTGGAATTCCTCGTTTTAATAATTCATCTTTAATTGCAATAGATTGATCAGAAGGTATAACTTTATCTTTTAATCCATGAAATAAAACTACTGGCATATTGATAGATTTAACATTTTCAATTGGCGATCTTTTAATATATTTTTCATAATCAGTTTCTAGATTACCTATTAAGTAATCTAAATAAAACTCTTCAAATCTATGAGTTGAATTAGCCATACCTATCAAATCAGTTACAGCATATTTACATGCTCCGAATTTAAAAATATCAGTGGATATTAAACAACCTAAAGCTGTAAACCCCGATGCGCTACTCCCTACAATTGCTATATGGTCCTTATCAGCCTTCCCAGAGGCAATCAATGACTGAGCTGCCTTAGTGCAATCCAAAACATCGATTACTCCCCAATTACCTATCAATCGATCTCTATATTGCCTACCAAAACCAGAGGAGCCTCCATAATTAACATCAACAACCGCCCAACCTCTTGATGTCCAAAATTGCACCTCTAGATCCAATCCGCAACGAGCCATACCAGTAGGTCCACTATGACTTTTCACCAATAATGGAGGTAACAATATTTGTCTATTGAGAGGTGGATAATACCAAGCATGCACATTCTCTTCATTCGATCCGATGAACCAAAAAGATTCGCCAATACTGATTTCTGTAGGATCCAAGCCAAATGAAGAGGCAGGAGTATGATCCCAACTTTTATCTGATAAATCTATTTCAAACATCCCTTCACTAATTTTGGGACTACTTGCAATTGCAACAACTCGATTTTGATGCGAATGAAGACCTGAAAAATCAGTAAAAGGCTGATCAATAATTTGGATAGATCCATTTTTTTGAAATAACGCTAAAGTCCAAACTCCTTCCCTAGCAAAAGCCCCAACGACATCATCCCCCACGCACGAAAAGCTCGACATCCCAAGGACCCATTGAGGAAAAGCGATTTCAGCCTGAATAGCCCATTGATGCTGAGAAATAGTAATTGAACTATTATTAGAGTCAGTTTTAATCTGTGTAATATTCCACCATCCACTACTATCTTCAGCGACAAAAAGATCACCGGTATCAGACCAAATTGGATTGAAAAATGATATTTTTTCTGTGTATTTTAAATATTCACCATTTAAATTTACTATATTAATGATATTTCCTTTCTCATCTAATTTGGCTAATTTTAATTCATTCAAATCCCACGGCATTGAAGTGTTTTGCCACTCAACCCATACCAACTTTCTATCTTTACAATTCAGGGCAAGATAACCTAATAAGCCCTGAGATGAATATATGAATTTTGGATTTTGATCAGTTTTATTTAAAGAATAAGAAACTATATGATCTCCCTGTTCATTTTCCATCAATCCAATCCAAATTTTCTTTTTAAGGTCAATTACACCACCTGCAAGAAAATGCTTATGTGTTTTTGAAAGACGAATTGGTTGTATTTTAGGTATTAATTTAAAAGCAGAAGATTGTTTATTGTCTTTCTCAGAAGACCAAGTTCTGGTCCATAAGCATTCATCATAATTATCAACCCAAGTCAGTATTAGATCTGATCCATTGAGGGTAGCTGTTAAAGGGGCGCCACCATAACCATGAATTTTTGTCCTTAAATCGCTTGGATAAGGTGTTAACTCCTGTGGTGCTAAATCTTTTTGTCTCCAAGATCTAATTAAAGCTGTAGTCCTTCCCTTTTCGTAAGGTCTTTGTTCTAACCACAAAACCCACTCACCTATGATCTTAGGCTCCTTAAATATGGGGGCTTCCCCATAAACTTTTTCAGCATCTAAAATTGTCATTGTTTTATTCTCCTTGATGTTGAGAGTCGAAAATTATTTCGCTCATGTCAGTGAAAACAAAGTAAAGTATCAATTGATGTTCTCCTAATATTCCTTTGGCTGGAAGTTTTGCTCAACTTGCAAAAAATGCAGAAAAAAAGAAACCTCTAATTGCGGTTTCTAAAGAAGCTGTAAAAAATCCTCCTTTAAAGATTTACATGCTCGGTCAAGAGACCTTGAGAACTCCTGCTAATCGAATAGTAAAGGTTGACGATTCAATTAGAAAGCTTGCAAAAGATATGCTCATAACTATGTATTCAGCAAAAGGAATTGGTTTAGCAGCGCCGCAAGTTGGAGTACAAAAGAGAATACTTGTTATTGATTTGAATTTTGAAGACCCAGAATCCCCTCCTAATGTTTTCATAAATCCTGAAATAATTTCATCGAGTGCAAGCGTAGATACTTATGAAGAAGGTTGTCTAAGTATTCCTGGTGTTTATCTCAATGTAGTAAGGCCCTCTTCAATTAAATTAAGTTATAGAGATGAAATGGGTAGACCCAAAAAGATGAATGCTGAGGGCCTCATGGCACGATGCATTCAACATGAGATAGATCATCTCAATGGGGTTTTATTTGTTGATAAGGTTACTGATCAAGATGAGCTCAAAAAACAATTAAAAGAAAATAAATTCAACGAAAAGCATGTAAGGCATGAAACTAATTGAAAAAAATTTCAGTAAAAGCTTTAAAGAATCTCAACAGTTTCAAATTTTTTACCTTTGTTCAAATTAAATGACAACAATTTTCGACAAAATTCTTAGTGGTGAAATACCTTGTGATGAGGTTTTTAGCGACGATAAATGTTTAGCTTTTAAAGATATAACCCCCCAAGCCCCTACTCACATTTTAATAATTCCTAGAAAACCTATACCAAGTCTGCAAGATATAAAAAAAGAAGATCAAGAATTACTGGGACACTTACTTCTCAAAGGGACTGAAATTGCAAATGCTGCTGGTTTAGAAAGTTGGAGAACCATTATTAATACCGGAGAAGAAGCAGGTCAGACAGTCTTTCACTTACACATACACATCATCGGCGGAAGGAAATTGAATTGGCCACCCGGATAAATATTCATGTTTCATAGTTTTTCCTCATTAATCAGCACGATTGACTTACTGGCTCAGTTGCTAACTCATCTCAACCCATTGATGCGCTATAAGATATTTAATTAATTTTGTTCAATGGATTCCCAAACAGCTTCAGAGAAAAACGTCATAATTAACAAAGTAAACGTGAATTTACAAAATTTTTGGTCAAATCTTAGTGAGAAGCAGAAATCTATTTTTAAAAAAATATGGTCAATTTTAACTTACAAATGGCAATGGCAGATAATTCTCAATACCCCGTTTTTGGTTATTTGGCTATTAGATCAAACTATTCCTGCCGTTCATTCTTTTGATATGCAGCTTATTTCTTCGCTACCGCTACCAATGATGATAAAAACATATTTAGGTTTTAGCTAATATATTAAATAAATGAATTTGATGGGTTTTTCTCTCGAAAAAGTATCAAATTTAACTTTTAAAAAATAAACTAGCCTAATCGCTAATCAAGTATTTATTGACTTTGAAATAATCAATTTAATATGACCTCATCAATTTCTAAAGCTCAAAAAGGATTAGTGAGCCAACTAATTAAATTAAGAAAGCTTACTCAGCCATATTTTCTACCTTATACAAAGAACAATGGCTGGCTATTTGTCTATTTATTAATAGCTTTATTATTTTGTGTGGGTGGAACAGTTCTATTTTTACTAACAGGTTTGATGAGCCTGTTAAACAACTTAGCTCCTGAAACAACCAACCAATTTTTAGGTGGGGTGCAAAATTCCCTAAAAATCATTTGGGATGGTCCTTCAGGAATAATAATTTCTAGCTTATTTGCGTTAGGAATTTTTTCATTTATTACTGTTCGTGGCCAGTTAAGACAAAAGAGGTGGCTTCCTTGGCTATTGCTAGGGGTAATTATATTGATGTTATTGTCTGTCAATGGAATTAACGCTGGAATTACTTTTCTTGTCAGAGATATAACTAATGCCTTAATACAGAAAGATGAAAATGAAAGTTATAAAAACTTGTGGATTCTTGGAATTTGCTTTATTGCAGCTCTTCCAATAAGAAGCTTCCAATTTTACTTTTCAGCAAAACTTCAGCTTTTATGGCGAGAGTGGTTATCCAAAAGCCTAATAACAGACTATTTAGATGACAGGACATATTATATATTAAATCCTAACGATGAATCTGAAACGAATGTCGATAATCCAGATCAAAGAATTACAGAAGATGCAAGAGACTTTACCGCGCAAACAATTGATCTATCATTAAATATTTTTGATTCTTTATTAGTATTTTCATTAAACATTTTTATTTTATTAAGTATAAGCAAAGAGCTAACACTTGCTCTAATAGTTTACGCCACATTAGTTTCAACTTTACTACTTTTTGCTAGTAGAAAACTGTTCAAATTGAATTATGATCAATTAAGATTTGAAGCTGATTTTCGTTATGGTCTTGTCCATGTAAGAAACAACGCAGAATCAATTGCTTTTTACTCTGGCGAAAATCAAGAAGAAAAAGAAGTCAGCAGAAGACTTAAGTCTGTAGTTGATAACTTTAATCTTTTAATAATATGGGAAGCATTGTTAAGAGTTCTCCAACGCTCTGGAATTTATGGAAGTGTTTTTATTCCATTCATTATTCTCGCAGGACCAATTCTTAGCGGCCAAATGGACTATGGAAGTTTTCAACAAGCAAATTTGAACTACAACCTTCTTGAAGGATCATTATTTTTTATTATTTATAAAATAGAAGCTTTAGCAAGATTCTCAGCTTCCATAGGCAGGCTTGAAGGATTTCAATCAAACATGAATGAGATCAGAGATAACCAATTTGATGACTTTAAAGTAGAAATCAAAAAAAACGATTCTATTATTCTAAAAAATGTAAGTATTAAAACTCCTGGAAAAGATAATTTCTTAATTAATAATTTAAATCTAAGTCTTGAGACAGGTCAAAGTTTACTTGTAGTTGGACCTTCTGGTTGCGGTAAGACATCTTTACTCCGAGCTATTAGCGGTCTATGGGCCATACAATCTGGTGAGATAGAAACACCCTCTAACGGTGATTTGCTTTTTATACCTCAAAAACCATATATGACTCTTGGCTCTTTGAGAGAACAACTGTGTTATCCATTAGATAAAAATAGATTCAGTGATGATCATCTAAAAGCCGTTTTAGAAGAAGTTAAGTTACCTCAAATCATCCAAAGATACCCTGACCTAGATATCAAACAAGATTGGCAAAGATTACTATCTCTTGGAGAGCAACAAAGGCTAGCGTTTGCGAGACTTTTGCTAAATTCACCTAAATATGTTGTTTTAGATGAAGCAACAAGCGCATTAGACGTAAATACTGAAAAACATCTTTATAAACTTCTTAACCAACGCGAGATGTCTTGCATTAGCGTTGGTCATAGGCCAACCTTAAAGAACTATCATGAAACTGTACTTGAAATAACTGAGAATAAAGGTTGGCGATTATTGCCCGCTGACAGTTACCAATTTACTGAGAACTAGTGTAATTTCTATGAACTCAAATACTGAAACAACTCAAGATATTCAGTCAAATGAACCAGAACAAACTGATTCAGACATTAAAAATCTCTCAACTAGCGCAACTACAAATGATATTCCTGAATTTGGTTGGAGTGGCTATGCAGAGAGAATCAACGGAAGATTTGCAATGATTGGTTTAATAGCAGTTCTGCTTGTTGAAACACTAAGCAAGATATCTTTCTTGGAATGGGCTGGAATAATTAGCAAATAAAAATTGTTTTATTAATCATCAAATCTTGAACTGTTATCTCTTGGTCTCGTCTTTCTTGTGGATGATGAATATGAGCTTTTAGAAGATGATCTTTCATTAGCAGGGTTTCTCCCGGAATTTTGTGCAGGTCTCCTACTAGACCGATTCACTGCTTTGTTAGCAGTAGAACTAGAAAAGGCTGCCTCCTCAATATTATTAGTTTTAGGAGACCTGCTAGATCTAGAGGAAGGTCTCGTTAAATTATCAGTATTTGACCTTGACGAAGATTGTTGAGAAGGATTAGAAGTGGCATTTCGTCTGCGACTTGAAGTTTGACCACTGGCTGAAGGACGAGTTCCTCTTCTGCTCTCTTGACGGCTGGTTCGCCTATCTCCAAAATTTGAAGATCTATCTGAAGAAGATTCTGCATTATTAAATCTTTCCATTCTCCTCTCCCTTTCAGCTCCACGAGAATTAATTTCTGAAGAACTCATGTTTCTTGGCCTTCTACTTACGGCCTGCTCAGGGATTACAGGCCTAGATGGACGTCTTCCATAATTTTCATCATCTGAATATTCTTCTTGATAATCTTCTCTACCTGAAAACCTCCTATTTATAGGTTGAGATTCCTCAAATCGATCATAATCCCTATCATCAGACAAACCCACCCTGGATGATCTTGGCAACTCAGGTTCATCATCAAAATATGAAGATCGACGTGCCTGGTCGGTTGCAATACCTCTTAGTCGAACACTTTCATAAGCAAAGAAAACTGTTGTTCCTGCAAGCAAAAACTGCCCAAACTGAAGAATGGGATCTAAACGCCATCCTTGAAAAAAAAGTATTCCTCCACAAAGCAAACCAATAGCGGCAAAAAATACATCGTAATCTCTTGCCAATGCTGGCTTAAAAGATCTAAGAAAATATAAGCCAGCTCCGCATACAGCAAGAACTATGCCAACAATGCTGGCCCAATTTAGACTGGCATTGACCAAGTTTACCCTCTTAAATAAACATTTTCAGGTTGAAAACAACCTTATTTTTATCAGTCTATGGCATAAATAGGTGATTGCTAGGGCTATCTACTCAATGCATCTTTTTGACTAACCCAAATCAACGCAGCAGCAGCAGGTGCAACTATCAAAGCACCAGCCGCAAGAAAACTCCCTATCATTCCAACAGCAGAACTTGTAGCAGCTTCACTAGAAGTTCCAGCACTAAGGAACAAATTTAATAAATGAAAAGCCATTTCAGCTAATTCTTATGCAAGACCGAGTAATCTTACGCAATAAAAGATGATTTATACCATCTATTCAACAATGCTTTGAGCTTTGTGATGCCTCTGTTAATTAAAAGTCTACCAAC
The DNA here is from genome assembly GCA_003279565.1 of Prochlorococcus sp. AG-402-C09. Lineage (GTDB taxonomy): Bacteria > Cyanobacteriota > Cyanobacteriia > PCC-6307 > Cyanobiaceae > Prochlorococcus_B. The sequence goes on along the minus strand of QCHN01000001.1, from coordinate 36,633 downwards.
CCTGCATTTTTTAATGGGTTTTTTAATAGGTTCGCTGACCCTTGCATTCCTTCTCAGGATTATTTTGACTTGGTACCCAAAAATAGATTTAAGAACTGGTTTTTGGCCAATTATCTTCTTACCAACTGAACCCATACTGGTAGCCACTAGAAGAATTGTAGCTCCTATAGGAGGTGTAGATGTCACTCCGATTATTTGGGTAGGTCTGTTAAGTCTTTTTCGCGAATTATTTCTTGGTCAACAAGGTTTGCTAACGCAAATTGTATTTTGATCTTTAGGTCTAATTACAACATTTCTTGCTCAACAAACTTTGTATGAACATCCCCATTTGTAAATTCTTTTCTCTTAAGCAATTTCAAATGAAAATCAATAGTCGTGGTAATTCCCGTCACTGCACATTCGTTTAAAGCTCTTTCCATGCGTTTAAGTGCAGCTTCTCTATCTCTTCCCCAAACAATTAATTTTCCTATTAGAGAATCATAAAAAGGAGGTATATCGTAACCGGTATAAACATGGCTATCCACCCTCACGCCTGGTCCACCCGGAGGCAACCAGCCTGTAATTTTGCCTGGAGAAGGTCTAAAATTGTGCCTCGGGTCTTCAGCATTGATTCTGCATTCAATTGCATGTCCTTCAATCTTTATTTCTGATTGACTAAATTGTAATTTTTCTCCTCCAGCTATACGTAATTGTTCTGAAATTAGATCCATACCAGTGACTAATTCAGTAACTGGATGTTCGACTTGTATACGAGTATTCATCTCCATAAAGTAAAAGTTCCCTTGCCGATCCAAAAGGAATTCCACTGTCCCAGCACCTTCATAATTGATGCTTTTTGCAGCTGCAACGGCCGCTTCTCCCATCTTTAATCTCATTTGATCATCTAAAGCGGGACTTGGTGATTCCTCTAACAGTTTCTGATGCCGTCTTTGAATCGAACAGTCTCTCTCTCCAAGGTGCACAACATTTCCAAAACGATCAGCAAGAATTTGAACCTCTACATGCCTTGGTCGATCAATGAATTTCTCCATGTATAGCCCAGGATTCCCGAATGCAGCTTCTGCTTCACCCTGTGCAGCTTTAAAAAGATTATCCAATTCAGCCTCATGTCCAACTAAGCGCATACCTCTACCACCGCCTCCTGCTGTTGCTTTAATCATTACTGGATAGCCCATTTCAGAAGCAAGCTGAGATGCTTCTGAAACATCCTCTAGCAAGCCCTCACTTCCAGGAACAGTTGGAACTCCAACCTGCTGCATAGTTGATTTAGCTGTCGACTTATCACCCATTGAACGTATTGCATGAGGAGATGGGCCTACGAAAATAAGACCGTGGTCTCCGCAAATCTCCGCAAATCGATCATTCTCAGCTAAAAAGCCATAACCAGGATGAATAGCATCAACACCGCGTGATGTTGCGGCAGCCAATATGTTCGGAATATTGAGATAACTTTTACTACTAGGGGAATCTCCAACGCAAACTGCTTCATCAGCCAATTGAACGTGTAATGCATTTTTATCAACAGTGCTATAAACAGCAACAGTTGCAATCCCCATCTCACGGCAGCTACGGAGAATTCTTAAAGCTATTTCGCCACGATTAGCTATTAGCAATTTGCCTATGGACATTCAAATTTATTAAGTCCTCAGGCGGATCGTATCAGTATTAGTGCCCAAGACAGAAACGCATTAGGTAGAAGCTTAATAGGTTAAGCATTATGATCATGGTTACTTGGTGTTTAACTGAGTTCACTTGCGGATGTGGCGGAATTGGTATACGCGCATGTCTAAGGAACATGTGGCTTCGGCCTTGCGAGTTCAAGTCTCGCCATCCGCATTTATCAAAACTAATGCTCATCAATAAATGAGTAATGATCCTTTAGCAATTATCTTTGTCTCGAATGGACCAGGTGAACTATCTACCTGGGTTAAGCCACTGGCTAAAGAACTTCATCAACTAATTGCCTTAAGACCTAAAGCAGAGAAATCTTCAATATCCTTAAATCTTGTCCTAGTTCCCTGTCCGAATGCAACTGGAAACGAAAATCTTGTTGCTAAAAAGTGGTTTCAATTCGAAAGCATCATAAAAGCAAAAAATTTTTGGGAGCTTCTTCTAAAACCTAAAAAATTTGGTTCATGGCCATCTAAAGGATTAGTAATTTTCTTAGGAGGAGACCAATTTTGGAGCGTTCTCCTTTCAGCAAGATTGGGATATTTACATATCACTTATGCAGAATGGATCGCAAGATGGCCATTTTGGAATAACCGTATTTTCGCGATGTCGGAAAGTATCGTTGAGAAAATACCAAAACGAATTAGAAATCGTTGTTCAGTTATTGGAGACCTGACCGCTGACTTAACAGAAACCGCACGAATTGATGATCCACTCCCTGCTGGAAAGTGGATTGCTCTCATGCCAGGTTCAAAAAGCGCCAAACTAAAAATTGGAATACCTTTTTTTCTTGAGGTAGCTGATAAAATATCAAAATCAATGCCAGATTGTAAGTTTCTAATACCTATTGCTCCTACAACAAATATAGATGAAATTAAATACTTTGGTAGTAGCAAAAATCCAATTTCGAAACAATATAAATCTGGAATAAAATCAATTACCAAAGCTAATAAAAAAGAACCAAGAGGAATATTAATGACAAATAATTCTACTGTAATTTTAATACAAGAAAAGCATCCTGCATATAGTGATCTAAGCCAGTGTGACATAGCATTAACAACAGTAGGAGCTAATACTGCTGAGCTGGGATCATTGAATATTCCGATGATAGTTGTTGTACCTACACAACACATTTTAGTTATGGAAGCATGGGATGGATTTATAGGCTTAATAGCTAGATTACCAATCTTTAAATGGTTCCTAGGTACATTAATTAGCTTTATAAAACTTAGAAAAACAGGTTTTATGGCTTGGCCAAATATATCTGCAAAGAGAATGATTGTCCCTGAAAGAATAGGACATATAACCCCCAAACAAATAGCTGAAGAAACTATAGATTGGCTAAATTCCCCAACAAGACTTTCTGGTCAAAAAGAAGACCTTCAAGCACTCAGAGGAAATAGAGGAGCAACAAAAAAATTTTGCAAGCAAATTATCAATCTTTTAGAAGAAGAAAAGCTTTTAAATTAATCACCATGGATCTTCTATATCTAAAAGTTCTTTATCATTAGATATAGAATCTTGAGATTCCTGTATAGAAAACTCATCTAAAGGTTCGACATCAATAGGTTCTTCTTCTCTTGTTATTTTTGATCTATTTTTAGTCTTATTAGAGGAAATATTAGATTGAAAATTATCATTTTTATTTTTTAATTTTGATTCATCATAGTTAACTTCATCTTCATCAATTTCAGAATAAATTGAAGACTGCTTAGATTCATCAAGATATCTTAATTCTTGATTATATTGCTGTTCTTCTGAATCTTTTAATTCTACATATTCCATCTCTTCTTCTTCAAATATTTCCTCTTCAGATTGATCTAGAAGCCTTTGTTCCTCATTTTCACTCTCACCAGAAGTTAATTGATTTTCAACTGGAACAAGATTAACTCGATACCTGTCTCTTTCTGTTTCTTCCCATCCCGAATTGCCTACACCAAGCTTTTCAAGAAACCCGCTATTTAATTGTTTTAATTTCTCTTCAGCTCCCTCATAAACAATTATGCGATCTGGACCACTACTTACAATTTCATCAACAGGCATCTCCCAAGTACTTAAAACCCCTTCGCCTAATAAAGGAACGCCTAATGCTCCCATTACTAAAGTCAGCAGTTCTCCTGTTTCAATATCAAAAGAAAATCCAAGTACTCTTCCCAGCTGATCTCCTGATTCAGTAATAACCTGGCAATTAATAACTTTATTAAATCTTTCGGGAACAAAGTTTTCGCTCAAGGAATCTATTGTATCTACTAATATCACATCCCCTACTTGACGGATCTGATCAAGAGGAAGCCATCTAGGCAAACCAGGTAAAAAACGTGTTAAAGGGTTATCACGTAGTCCCAAAGCAACAACTTCTCTACGATCAATATCAACAACCACTTCTCCTACAAGGCCTAGCCTACGTCCACTATCACGAGTAATAACCTGAGTCCCCATCAACTCAGAACGAAGCCATAATCTGTCACTTGGAACAGCTGATGGTGATTCTTGTGGGGCTTGAGTGTTGGTCAACTCAAATATGCAGTAATGAGATTAGTAGAGCCATTTTGAACCATCTTAGTAAATTCAATCAAGCTGCGATTGGTAACCCAACAACTTGAGTATGATTGCCTCTTGCTTGCGTAACTCCAATAGTCCTCATTGAGGCTCCAATCATAGGTCTTCGATGACTTACAACAAGAAATTGTGCATGCTGAGCTTGCTGGGCAATTAAAGCGGCTAACCTTTCAACATTAACTCCATCTAAGAAACTATCTACTTCGTCGAGGGCATAAAAAGGGGAAGGTCTAAAACGTTGTAACGCAAAAAGAAAACTCAAAGCAGTTAATGACTTTTCTCCTCCGGACATAGCCGCAAGCCGTCTTACGGGCTTGCCTTTTGGATGAGCAACCAAAGTCAAACCGCCTTCCAACGGTTGATCAAGATTCTCCAGTTGCAAATGTCCATCTCCTTCAGAGAGGCTTGAAAAAATATCACGAAAATGAACATCAACTGCCTGAAAAGCCTCCATAAAGGCTTCCTGACGCAAAGTTGAGACTGTCTCTATTCTAAGCAATAACTCCGATCTTTCATCGGTGAGAACTTGAAGTCTATTTTCCAGTTCATCAAGTCTCTCTTCTAATTTGGCTAATTCTTCCAGTGCAAGCATATTCACAGGTTCCAATTCTTCCATCCTTTTCTGCAAAGCGTCCAATTGAGACAGTAAAGCCTGTAAACCATTATCTCTTATTTCATCTGAGATCATGGGCATGGGATTTGGAAGCTTTTTCTCTAATTCACTACATCGAGTAGTTTCCATACGCATTTCTTCCTTCATGTTTTTTTGATCTTCCCTTAAACGTTGGAGACTCCATTGCATTTCTTGTAAATTCAATCGTTTTTTAGCCACATCAGCTTCTACGCAATCTCTCTCTCTTCGTTGTTCACCAAAGCGGGTTTCTAAATCTTTTTGTTTATTAATCAAATCTTGCCGATTGGTATTAAGTAGTTTGCTTTGCTCACGCCAAGCGATATGAGCAGAAGCAAGATTATCAATGGAATCCTTTAAACGTTTTTCTTCGCTGATTAAAGAAGTCTCTTGATCATTTAATCGTTCAATCGCAAGCTTATTTTGAGATTGCTTATGTAAAATCTCATCTCTTTTATTTCTAAAAGCAAGAAGATTTTTATCAGCATCTTCTAGATCTTTTTGTAATTCAGACCAAACAGATGCGTCACTTGATTTATCTATTGTTTTTTGTTCCTTCTCAATTTCTAATACAACGACCTCTAAAGGTTTAATAATCGAATTAATTGATTCTAATTGAAGTATCTTTTCATTTTTAGATTTTTGCAGAACATCAATCCTTTTTAAGCGATTACTTTGGCGTTCTAATAAAGGCGAATTTGATCTTTTAGAAGTTACTCTTTCGGCATCAAGTGCTGCTTTCTTTTGTTCTAATTGACTTAGCTGAGTTCTAAGATTATCTAGCTTATGGATGAGTTGATTTTCGTTATTTTGACAATTAACTAAGGTCTCGCCAATTTCTAATAATCTAATCTTTAATTGATCACAATCATCATTATCTTTTACTCTTCCAAAACTCAAACCCAAGGCTCTATTATTTAAACTTCCACCAGTCATTGCTCCACTCCTTTCTAACAATTCACCTTCTAAAGTAACAGCTCTTTTTATGCCAATTTGATCACGAGCTGATGTCAAGTCACTAAAAACAATTGTCTCACCAAATACATAAAAGAAAACATCTTTATATATTGAATCAAATTGAACCAAGTCAATAGCCTTTGCAATTAATCCAGTATTTTTATTAAGATTAGGCTGAACAGATCTCTGAAATACATCAGATCTATTTTGAGAGTTTTTTAAAATCTTATTAAGAGGTAAAAAAGTCAATCTTCCAGCTCTTTTTCGTTTTAAAAGATCAATTGATTTTGCAGCAATTCGATCGCTATCTACAACAACTTGGGCAAGCCTTGCACCAGCAGCTACTTCTAGAGCAATTCTATAACGATCCTCAACTTCTCCTAAATTCGCAACAGGTCCATGTATACCTTCTATCCCCGATTTTAATAACAAAGTTATTGCATTTGTCCCTCGGCTCTCGGATATAATTTCTTTCCTACTTTCTAAACGAGCAATATCATTTTGAAGCTTTACTTGTTCTTTCTCTAATCTATATTTAGTTCGCTCTTGTATACCTTTCTCAGAAACTAATTCTTGAAACTCTTCTTTTTTAATTGATATTGAATTTAAAACATTATCCCATTCCTTATTCAAATTATTAATTGCTATATGTACTTTATCATTGGAAGACTCATCAGCTTTTTGATCAGTTTCTAATTCTTTTAAAATAACATTCAATTGCAATAAACTTTCTTCAATATTTTGTTTATCTAGTCTTTTTGGATCTAATGCTAATCGGATTTTATTAAGTTCATCTCTGGCTTTCTGATGTTTTTCTAAGCATTCACCAGAACGACCTGCTACATCTGCAAGCTTCCTTCTAGAAGTTTCAACCCAAGCCTCAGCTTCTTTACATCTTAAGTCAGCTTCCTCTAGGTCTTTAGGATTGATCTGATTCAACTTAATTTGTAAATCAGTTTGATAATCTTTCTTTCTCTGAATAAGATTATTTCTAGATTCCTGTAATTTTTGTCCTTCATTTTTATGAGCAAGGCCTTGTCTTTCTAGCTCTCTATGTTGGGAATCAATTCCTGCTATTTTACCTTGAACTTCAAGCAATTGATCTTCACCAAGTTCTTTAACATGTTTTTGTAAAATTTCTAACTTTTCTATGCATTTACTTAAATCATTTTCATTATTAATTAACTTTTCTGCATCTATTTTTTCTTTTTTAATTAATTCTTGATGATCTATATCTAATTTTTCCAATCCCTTTCTTGCATCTTCATATGATAAAACTAGCTCTTGCTGTCTGCCAATTAATAATTGATTTTTTAGCTCTTTATATAAACTTGCTTTCTCACAATCTTTTTGCAAACGTTGCTTGGAAAGAATCAGTTCCTGTTCAACAATCCGACAACGTTCCTGCCTTTCATAAACATCATCCAACTTTGCACGAGTTTGATCAATACGAGTATCAAATAGTGCAACACCAGCAAGTTCGTCTATGAGCCCTCTTCGATCTTTATTACTCATAGAAACAATTCGAGTAACATCTCCCTGCATAACAACATTGCTCCCTTCAGGATCGATCCTTAGACGCCTTAATTGGGTTTGTAATTGCTGTAAGTTACAAGGCTCGCCATCAGCACTATAAGTGGATGCATATGATCCTCCTGGCATGACCTTTAATCTTCTTGAGACTGTCCATTCTTTTTGATCAGGCTTAATCCAAGGACCTTCTTGAGCAGGCTCTATCCCTTCTTCGGCATCATCGGCCCGCCAATCACTTAAATCAAATTTAACAGTTACTTTAGTTTCAGAAGATTTTCCAGCTTTTAATACGCCACTATTAACTAAGTCAGGTAATCTGTCAGCTCTCATGCCTCGACTATTTGCGAGGCCTAAACAAAATAAAACTCCATCAAGAATATTGCTTTTACCTGAACCATTTGGACCTGTTACAACTGTAAAGCCCTCTTCCAGTGGAATCGACATCGATCCACCAAAGGACTTGAAATGAGACAAATCTACGTGGCTGATATGGACCAACAGAATGCATCCACAATAAGAATGAGGTTAGCGAAATATGAGAAAAACTCAAGCCTTTCTGATTGACAGGAAATAATTAATATCTTTTGCGGAAAATCTTGCAACCATTTTCATCTATTACCAAATTTGATTCAACATCTCCCCAGTTTAGCGATAAATTTATAAAACTATTCTCCAAAGATGGTAGAAATTCCAAAACAATTCCTTTTTTAATTCTAGTTGCAACTCCTCGATTACCAGAAACAACCTTTTCATCAATATCTAGCCAATAAAGATTATGAGGGGCGATATATATGGAAGCCACATAAGGTCCATCCAATAATGGAATCTTCGTCAAGCGCCAAGTTCTACAAAAATCTTTATCTTCTAAAAGAAAATCAAAATGAATGCCATCATTATCATCCGGTGCTCCGGTATGTCTTAATAAAACCCACCTACAAATTTTTTCCTTACCTAAAGTATTCAAGTTAAAAATAATTCAAAGCTAACAAATAACTTTCCACGACAAAATATCAGGAGGAATTCTCCAAAATACAAATTGCGGAACGATAAAGCTTTTAGCTTTTTGCCTCAGGTACAAACCTTAAAGCAATTAAAAGAAGGCTTCCAGCACCTGCAATAGCGGCTAATACTAGGCCAAAGTCAGTAGGGATTGTATTCGAAGCAAAAACCATTGATGAAATTCCGACGCCCATGGGATATTGAGGAGATATCAATGACGTTTAGCACCATACGTATTCGAATAGCAATATTTGTAAGCAAAGACGACGAAAAATTCTCATGAAATTATGGAGTTCAAACATTTAAAACTGAAAAAAAAGATTCTTTTGAGGCAACTTTAAAAAATTCAATTCCATGAAGGGGTTTCGATTAGGCGAATATTTCTCTATTCTTTAATAAACCTTTGGGTTTATGGAATCAGTGAATTCCTCATCCTCTACATCTCCAAATTCAGTCAATGCTGAAGAAGCTATTGCTGAAAAGTCGCCAGAGCAATGGTTCAACGAGCAATTTGATAATTTATTGCCTAAAATTCAAGAGCGTTGGCCAGATTTAGCTAGACAAACATTAGAAGCCACTAAAGGAAGTCTCGACGATTTAATCAATGTCATATCTGTACATTCAGGCAAAAATAGTTTTGGGGTTCAAGAGCAACTAGAAGAAATTTTTCATTCTGCAACTGACACAACTAGAGGGCTAGCACAATCTTTGGAGCCTCTCGAAAAACAACTTGAAGACCTTCTAGATGAGTTAAACACTACGTTAAGACCACGCATTGAGAAACCAGTGAGAAAAAGGCCCATCTTAGCCATAGGCATTGCTGCAGGAATTGGAGTTTTATTTGGCATACTGGTTAGTGGAGGCCGAAGAAATTAATGACCAACTCAGAACGGAAAAAAGGCTTAGGAGCTGCAGCAAGAGTTACTGCATTAGCAACTTCAGTTATGGATCTTCATGTCCGCATTGCGATGCAAGAGATGGATAGAGAGAAACGCCGACTAATCAGTGGTGTAATTTTCTTGGCTACTGGAGGGGTTTTGATGTTATTTTCCTTGCTTGGGTCTGAATTAATTCTTGGATATTGGCTTAGAGACTTACTTGAAATAGATAACAAATCAACAATTTTAATCTTAATGTTTATAAACCTTGGTTTAGCAGGGATGAGTCTCAGAATCGGAGGATATCTAGCAAAAGGTCCTTACCTTCCAGAAACATTAGAGGGAATTACCAAAACCACAAAAGCTGTTTTAGGAAAAAATTAAATTATTTAATTTTATAATTTAACCATCGGCAATCGATTGAACCATTATTTACTTGAAAACGTCGACTTGCTTTCATTCCTAAATGTTTACTTAGTTTTGGGTTCCCATTAAGTAACCAAAGATCCCATCCAGAGGCTTGTTTTTTGCAATATTCACCTAATTGTTTATAAAGATTAGGTAATTCATTCTCATCTCCTATTCTTTTCCCATAAGGAGGATTACAAACTAAAAACCCTAAGCCTGGCGGCAATTGCAATTCTTGAAAAGGACAGTTGATTATTTCTATATAATTTTCCAAGCCAGCTTTTCTAACGTTTTCATTAGCGGAGTTTGCAATCATTTCATCAACTTCGCACCCAATTATTTTAGGTAACTTCTTAGTTAGAGGTCTCATCTTCTGTGCCATTTTTAATTCTTTATTCCAAATAGAGCTATCAAAATCCGGCCAATTATTAAATAGAAATTGTTTATCTATACCAGAGGAAATTCCAAGCAACATGCTTACTGCTTCAATCAAAAATGTTCCAGAACCGCACAATGGATCAATCAAATGAAGTGTTCCATCCCACTTAGTCATTCGCATTAATCCTGCAGCTAACGTCTCCTTTATCGGAGCTACTCCAACAGCTGGTCTATATCCTCTTTTATGCAGACTCGAGTTACAACCATCAACGCTCAAAAAGGCTTGAGAATTTGCCAAATGCAAATGAAAACATAGATCTGGATTGCTCAAATCAATGCTTGAACGCAAACCCCATCGAACTCGTTGTAAATCAATAATTGCATTTTTCACCTGTAAAGCAGTGAAATGAGTATGTGACAAACCTTCTCCAAAACCAGTTACATCTACTCGAAAACTTTGTTTAGGCTGAAGCCAATTTTCCCATTCAATTGACCTTTGAACACCGCTATAAAGTTCATGAGGACCATTGCAAGAAAATCTAGAAATCTCTCTTAAAAACCTAAAAGACAAGCGAGCCCTTAAATGTATTCTGTATAAACAAGCCTGATCAGCTTCAAATAATATATGTCTCCTTGAAGCTTGAACTGATTTAGCTCCAAGTTCTATCAGCTCTTTTGCACCCTCTTGCTCAAGACCTTGTGAGATAGATGCAACAAGTTTCATTACTTTTTATTTATTAAAAAAGGATAAAAAAGTTCTTTAACCCTAATCGATTAATTCCAAAACATCTGTCAGAATATATTTGTCTATTTCTTAATGGACTAGGTGATTCAGACCAGTATCTCGGACAGCGGTTCGATTCCGCTCAGCTCCATGAATGGGGCTGCAATGGCTTCGACGGGGTATCAGGCGAGTGACTGAAGCCTGCTCGGTCAGAGCAAAACCATAACTGCTAACAACATCGTTAGTTTCTCCCGTCAAACAGCCCCTGTTGCTGCTTGATCTTCTAGGAGATGGGGTGAGGTCAGCCTTATTACCCAATTGATCCATGGACGCTGGAAGGCGTCCTTTTAAATTGGCATGACTTGAGTCTTATAATCTCAAAAAACCGTAAAAATAGAGATGGACGAAAAAGTGGACGAAAAATCGAATAATTTTCCTACAAAGAAATTCTCAATCGTCTCAAAAATATAAAAAAGGACTGAACTAAGTCAGCCCTCTGGTTTCGATAAACATCTCTTATTAACTAGATATGCACTAACTGCTTTCCTTAGGTTCTCCTTTTTTATTTTTCTTCAAGAATAAGAAGCCCAGAAGAAATGCAAACAAAGCACCTATCCCTATTGCTGTTTTAGGAAAAGATTGATCTAAATCAGTTGTCTCAAAAAGATTTTCTGGGTCTATGGTTTGGCCTTCTAAAGGATCAGAACAATTCCAAGGACCCCACCAACATTTTCTTATCAGCCCTTCATTCTTCTTTATCTCCAAAGCAGTACGTATCTCACCCATGCCGATCCCAGTTACCATAGGCATTTCTTGCATCAAGCTCTCAACTGGCTTATTGTTTTTGAATTTGAATTGAAGAGATGTTTTATCTCCTTGCCTGTTATATCCATTGACTAGAAAATTGTAGTCGCTGTGTTTAGCTGTAAAACCAAGGAGACCAATAGGACCAAAAAGAACAGTGGTCCAAACACCAGTACTGATATTGGTTTTAGATTTACCTGTTAACCCCCACTGCGTAACGCGTTTGGCAGGGATACTGCCCAAAGGAGTATTAATTTGCCTCCCATTGATATTTACAGTGCATTTTGTTTCTCCACACATTGCCTCATAAGTTCCAGCTTGAACTGCACCAGTCGCAGTCAAGAGCAAAGTTGTAGCAAGACCTGCAGACAGCCTTTTCATACTTACCTTAAAAATTTCAGATCTAGCTTATATAGTTGCTCTAGTGCAATGAATAACCTTTTATTAATAATTGGATATTTTTTGGCCAAGAAAGAATCAATTAATACGTCGCTAAACCCCAATCCTTATTACCCAATTGATCCATGAAGCTTGGTAAGTCTCTTTTTTCATTGAGCTCCCATGGGTCTAAGAGTTAAGAAAAAAAAATCAAGAGTAAAATCCAATGTTTCTCTTTGAAAGCAATTGTCACTCTTCTCGAAACATCAAAAGTAACTAGCCCAATTCAGCTCATCTAGTACATATAGAAATCTGCTCTCAACCGAAACTAAATTATCCTTCAACATTGGTGAGCGTAGGGACTCCTTCAGCTGCTGCAACAGTGACCCACATAATTGCTGGAACCTGTCCATTATTAGACATAGTGTGCGGAGGCGTATCAGCTGCCAATACAAAAGAATCACCCTCATGAAAAGTTGTGCTCTTTCCTTTCTTAGTCTTCAGTGTTAATTGACCTGCTTAAATATAGCTAGTTAATGGTGCCTCATGAAAATGAAGGGGGACCACACCACTTGGTTGAACATCAACTTTATATAGACGCATTTCTCCTTTACCTGCAGGGTAAGTAAAAGATTCTCCATAAATTGGCTTTTTACTTGAGAAAAGCTCTTGCACATCTACAGGAGGTTTATCTTCAACTGCAATTGCTATCGGCGCAAAACTAACAAATGAGAAAAGCATGAAGGATATAAAGCTAAAGATCTTTTTAAGCATTATTTGAAGAATTAATTTAAAAAGTGAGGTATCAAATTATATCGCCTGAAAAAAATTCGGAATTTCAGGATTAATACAAGAGCGCTCAAGAAGATTGATGGAAAAAGTCATTACTATGTTTAAACTTATTGATTCCTATTTTTTAAGTAATCCATAAACACTACGAGAGCTCCTTAATTCAATTGCACCGTAATGGTCTCAAAGTCAATTTCTAAGAAACTTCAATTCCCCTCAACATCAAAAGAAATAATTGCATTAAATAAAAAGGAAAAAAGATATTAAAATTACTTTTGAGAGTCTATAAAAAGCGGGAAAACTTATATTTCATAAGAGTTTTAATAAATTCAAAACTATAAGTTACTTATCTATTTCTTATATACAATAATTTTTAATAAGTATTTTAATTAACAATGAATAGTCTGATAAAATTTTTTTAGAAATTAGGTAATTTCATGCATTTATCAATTCTTGCCTTAGCTTCATCAGAATGGGGCATTGCTAGAGCCACAACTGACTCATTTGCCTTAATCGCATTAGGAATTTTACTTAGCCTTCCTATTCAATTACTAAAGGATAAAACCGAATTCAAAAATATATGGACAAGTGGAAACGCTCTCTCAAGCAGATAAATAATATCTTTTAAAATTGATCTTCATTGTAGAAATTAAAATCAAGGAATAAGTTAAAAAAAGATTTATTGAATACATTTAAGACATTTTTTCAAACAAGTCCTTGTGATAGTCAACAACGTTTTGGCAGCTTATGACTGGAGTAATTTCCATATCTATACCGAACTGAGCTCTCCATGGAGCAAAATGTAGAAAAAGTTCCTTATCACTTTTTGCATTGCAGAGAATTACAACACGACCCTCACCAGGAGCATGCACACGAAAAAGCATGTCAAACCCATCAAATTTATCTTGCTTAGACATCTCTCCATTTTCCCAAAATTCTACAAACTGCTTGTACGCAGCAATTTGATTATCAATATCAGGGAACTGGCAATCAACCAAGTAGAGTTGCATTAGTCGAACTATAAAAACAAATTTTAGCTAGAAACAAAAAATAAATGATTGATATATAGATCAAGAAACAAATGATGTTATAAAAAGAAGACAAAAGGAAAAATAAGGCTTAAGAACTGGATTTTCAGATTCAAAAATAATAATACTTTGTTTTCTATAGATTTATCAAATTATCAAGGAGAGTTGAAAAATCCATTTGAGAATAAAAATAAACACATAAGAATTAAAGGACCCACGCCAAATACAAAGAGAACAATTTTTGCAGTTCTTGGTGTTGTCTTTGTCTCCTCATTTACTTCAGTTGTTTTAAAAGTTAATTTTTTTTTAGATTTTTTTCTAGGCATATCTAAAATAGATTTAAGAAATTATCATAGCAATTATAAATTCAGAGTGATGCTATATAAGGAAAAGTAATTCCAATTCATAACTCAACATATTAATGAATCTGAATAATAATTAAACTAAGGTCTAGAATTACTTTAGTTTTTTAATAGTTTATATATTTTCGATTGCATTATTAAATAATAGCTTCAAAAGAAAAGATTAATCAACCTCTTGAATAATTTTTTCTATTGTTTTGGCAGTATCAAACCAATTAAAAGACTCAGCTCTTTTCGGGCCTTCTTGAAGGGCTTTTTCAAAACATTTTTTATCATTTATCACTGCATTCATCGCAAAAGATATTGATTGAATATCGAATGGATTAACCAAATAACCATAATCACCAACAACCTCAGGCAATGCACCTCTGTTAGAAGCGATAACCGGAGTTCCACAAGCCATTGCCTCAAGAGCTGGTAGGCCAAATCCTTCCCAAAGACTTGCAATAATAAGTGCTTGACATTCGTTTAATAATGATAATTTTTCATCATCATCAATCCAACCTTTCCAGACACACAAATGTCTCAGATTATATTCATCAATTAGTTTTATCAGACTTGGTGTATGCCTTTTATCAAAAGGGCCTACAAAAATGAGCTTATAATCATTAATTTTGGCATATGCAAATGCTTTGATAACACTACCCAAATTTTTATGAGGATTGTGTCTACCCATAATAAGAAAAAATTTTTTTCGATTTTTTTTTATTGGATAATACTTTGCATTATCAAAGCCTAACTTAATAGGAAATAATTTCTGCATAGGTATCTTATAATATCTATGAAGATCGTTAGCTGTAGAAATAGAATTACATAGAATTATCTTTGATTGTTTTAAAATTAAAGGGATATAAGTTAAATGATATAAAGTTAAAAGTGATATTGAAGGATACCTAATTGGTATTAAATCATGAGCTAAAACAATAGATTTAGTATTAGTAAATAGTGGGGCTTCTAATAATGGTGATAAAAAATATTCAGCATTTAAATCATCCATTAATTTTGGAACAGTATTTTGAAGCCAATACAATCTTCTAAAATGACTTTTAAAGCCTGAACCTGGGGATAAATTATTAGGTATATAAATATCACCTTTGATACCTATATCTTTTGGAATAAGTGCAGTTATTTTATGGGCTGAAAAAGAATTAAGTAAATCCCTAGAAACGACTCCAATACCTGTATTTTTTTTTGTTATGTAGCTCCCATTAAAAACTATAGAAGTCATGGTTATAATATTCTCATATAAATCTATCTTAGATAATAGTCAGTCAAATGTTAAGAGCAAATTTTTTTCTTAAATTTTTTAAATACAAACAAAACAGTAATTATGAAATTGTTCAATATAATTCAAATAAAAGTTCCTCATTAGAAAATCAAATCAATACTCGTATTATAGAAATAGATCAAAAAATATCAGAGAATAGCAAAGCCCTAGTCGAAGCACAAATTGTAAAATTACGATCTACATTCTCAAGATCGAATAATTTGATAGAACAAATTGGTAAGAATGTATACAAAACAAAATTAGAGGACTCAATTAATTGGCATCAAAAACAACTTAAAGAGCTATTCCTTAAGCGTAAAGAATTAGAAATTACACTAGAAAAACTAAAAGGTATCTTTTGGCTAAATCGAATCAAAAGATTTTTTAGAATTATATTAATAGGATTTTTTATAATTTTTAGCCTATTTGTCTTTTTATCTGGTTTTATGATTATTATTTATTTAATGCCATTAATTATATTAGTCTTATTGGGATATTTTATATCCACAAAAAGATATTAATCTACGTTTTAATTTAAACTCAACTTAAAACCTATTCAAATTTAAATAAATTTAAAAATCACTGAAGAATACTTTTTCGTAATTTTCTTTATCGTTTGCCAAGCTTTAACCTAAAGAACTCATAACCAAACACCCAAGGAACTGGCTGAATCAGGATAAATAATTTCTCAAAAGTAAGTAATTTTAAATAATGATTGGTTCCAGCAAAACATATTATCTATTAATGCGCCTCCTGAAGGCACTCCCACTGAGAAGAAGAAGGTCTCTATTAAAATTAATTCCTGTAGCTGCCTTGACTGGTTTAGTAGATGTAATTGTAGTTGGTATTGTTTCTAGATTATTTACTGTTTTTATAGGTCAAGCTAATCAACCGCCATTACCATTTCAAAATTTTATACCTGAAGACCCAAAAACAAAAGTCATCACCCTAGTAGTTATTTATATAGCAATGAATTGGCTGGCATCATTTTCTAAATTATTTCTTAAAGCAGCCCAAGAAAGACTTCGAGTAGCAATTTGGCGAGACTTATCAGAACTAGCACAGAAAAAATTACTATCTCAGCCATATGAATTTTTCTTGGACAAGAAAAAATCTGATTTATCATCAAAAGTTCTGATAAATATATCAAGAGTCTCAGAATTCCTAGTAAGGCCGATCCTTCAAATATCTAGTGGGATATGTGTTATTACTTTTATATCTATTGCTGTTCTTTTCATCGCAAAGTCGATAGCTCTTTATTTAATTATCAGTCTCTTAATATTTTATATCTTTATTTCACTATTTGTCACACCATTCATAAGATACTCTTCTCGTCAAAGAATTAAATTAGAGAAAGAGACAAATAATATTTTAACTGAATCAATGAGAACAATTATAGATGTACACCTTACTGGATCAGAATCATATTTTGAAAAAAGATATAAATTAGCAGGTAAGGCCTCTTTCCCTTTTATTTGGAAAGCTGAAGTTTTACCTGAATTCCCTAGGTCATTAATAGAGCCTTTTGGTATTACATTGATATTTGCTATTGGTCTTTTACCTTATATAACTGGGCAAAACAATTCAATCCTTATTGAAATAGTTCCATTCTTAGCAACAATTGCAGTCGCGGCATTAAAACTAACCCCTCCCTTACAAGATTCCTTTAGAGCATTAACTTCTATGCGTGCATCAATCCCTGATTTAGAAGAGATACTTAAGTTAATAGAACTTCCATCTAGTCGACTAACTAAAAAATCAATAGGTGTTCCAACAAAAAAAGGGATTGAGCCTAGGTACAATATAAAACTTGAAAAACTAAGTTACAAATACCCAAACAGTGAGGAATACACTCTAAAAGAGATAGATCTTACTATCCCTATTGGGTCAAGAATAGCTTTTGTTGGAGAAACAGGAAGTGGAAAAACCACTACAGCCAACCAATTACTATGTCTTCTTAGACCAACAAATGGAAAACTTTTATTAGATGGAATTAAAGTTAACGATACAGAAGTTCCAGCTTGGCAGGATTGTTGCTCTTATGTTCCACAATCAATTACTTTATTAAACAGTAATATTATTGAAAATATTGCATATGGATTAGATAAAGATTTGATAGACAATCAAAGAGTTTGGGATGCACTTAAGGCAGCTCAATTAGCAGAATTAGTATCAGAAATGCCATTAGGTTTACATACGCCAGTTGGTGACAATGGAATCAGATTATCTGGAGGACAAAGACAAAGATTAGCTATAGCAAGAGCTTTTTATAGGCAATCAAAATTATTAGTTTTAGATGAAGCAACCAGCGCTTTAGATAACAGAACAGAAGCAGAGGTAATGGATGCAATTGAAATTATAGGTAGACGATGCACAATAGTAACGATCGCTCACAGATTATCTACGATTGAACGATCGGATTGTATATATGAATTTAAAAATGGAAAAATAATTGCTTTTGGCAATTATCAACAACTACTAAAGAAATCAAAAACTTTTTTTGATATGGTAGAAATAGCAAAAAAAACACATAGATCTAATATATAAATCATATACGTTTCAAAATTTCAGAAAAGTAATTATAAAAATTACACTTTAAAAAAGTAGCTTGAAATCTATTAATTCCTTATTAGAAAGATAAAGAATCAATCCTGTTCCAATTATTGATCCAGAAATTCCTCCTAAGAAACCAAAAAATAATGTACTTAAATTGTTCCCATCGGTAGTAGGTGATTGATTAGAAATAGAAAGTTTTTCAACTACCTTTAAGCGCTCAGTGGCAGGTCTTCGACTGGTTTGTTGATGTCTAACAAGTGCTTCGAAATCTGGCATTGAATTTGTTTAGCAATGGAGCAATAGGCCGACCAACCCGACATTCGTCTGGGATCGGATCGACCTTTATCATCTACTGCATCAATTACGGCTGCTCCCTGATTTTCTGCTTTATCAAAAGCTGATAGCAAAGGGATGTCACCTTCTAATACCGTTAAATCAAATTTTTCTAACGCTTCTCTTGCTTCATTCGCAATTCGCTTTTGGCGAAAATCAACCTTCACAAGTAAAACTGCATGAGGAATATTTAAGTTTTTCAGCAAAGATGCTAATTCAACCGTTAATTCAACCGATCTGGCTTTTGGCGCTGTAGGCAAAAGAACAAGATCAGAGCCAGCAGCTAAATGTTTCAGCTCTTCTTCATCAGTACTTGCTTGACCATCAGTAATAACAATTTCCGAGAATCTGGTAGCTTTAGCAGCTGCCTCCACAGGGACAATACTAAATTTAAGATTTCCTCTTGATCCATAAGCAAGAGCCGATCTGTTTCTATCAGCATCAACCAGACAAACATTTTTTCCTTGAGCAGTCCAAACACTCGCCAAATGGATTGATGTACAAGTTTTAGCTACTCCACCTTTTTGACCACAAACAGTTATGAACAAAGGAAGGAACTTACATCTAAAAATAATCTGCAGGATCTAATTACAAAGTCAAGTAGCTATGGAAAGATTCATCATGCAATACTAATCACAAACAACTAAAAGCATAAGAAAAACAAATACAGATCGGGTTATTTTGTATTTTTAAATACAGTTTGATGCCATGATTGATCAATCAATCATCAAAAGAAAATATTTATGGTTGCAAGAAGTTTTTTCTAATGCATATTTATCAATATGTATTAGAAATCAAATGTTCATCAAAAAAATTTTATTAAATATAAAAAGAAAGCTTTCTAAGATTTTTAGCGTTTTTAATAAACAAGGCGAGCCATTTTCTACTAGGTGCGAGAACTTAACATCTATTCCAGGGATAGGAACAAAAAACTGCAATAATTTCTATGAAGCTGGTTATTTGACACCAGAATCAATTATTTCAGCAACTGATGAAGAGCTCTTAACCATTCCTGGAGTTGGGATCAGCTTTGTCAAAAAGTTAAGAAAAACATTAGGTAGACTATAATTTAAAGAAAAAGATAAATATAGAAATCAAAAAAAGTGTTTTTACCAAGGTAATATCTCACCATTTGAATGCCAGAAAGTTCCAGAATTTTCAAGTGTAAGCTCATCAATTCTTTGAATTAGTCCTTTGACTGATTCTTTAGGCTGAATTCCATTGGAAGTAAATCCTGTCATTCGAGTACTGACTAAACCTGGATGTAAAATTGCCACCGAAATACCTTTAGTCTTTAAATCAACCGCTAAAGATTTACCAGCCATACATAAGGCAACTTTAGACATCCTATATCCATAGGAACCACCAGAAATATTGTCCTCTATTGAACCCATACGACTACTTACTAAAACTATTTTTGCAGAATGACTAAGAGTACTCAGCATAGTTTGCACACAACAAAGAGGACTTAAAGCATTTACCTCAAATTGATGAACAATACTTTGAGGGTCTAAATTAGAAAGGGAGTTAAATTCTGCAATTCCAGCATTTTGAATCAAAACGTCAACTTTAGTATCGCTTAAACTTTCTCTAAGCTTAACAATCGAATCTCCGGAAGTTATATCAATATTCGTTTCAACCCTTACTGACAAGGCACTTAATTCTGGAGAAATAGATCTACAAGTAGCAATTACATCTTCTCCTCTAGCTTTCAATTGACGAACAAGTTCTAACCCAATACCTCTATTGGCGCCTGTAATAAGATAAGTAGACAAAATAAGATTTAATTTTCAATAACACTAAAACAAAAACACGGAAATCACAAAAATCATTTAGATTGATACAAAAGATTATAAAGTAAAAAATATAATGAAAAAAGTATAATTAATAATCCTCATCTTCAAAAATAGAATCACATGGATCCGCAGAAGATTCAGAAAGAATATTGGGTCCAGATAAAAAAATAAATTTTGCTTTGCCTCTAAACTCTCCAACAAGACGAATACAACAAAAACCTTGTTTAATTACAAGTAGACGCCAAAACTCACTCCAGTCTATACATTGATCAAGAATTTCATTTATATATAAAGTATCGTCTGTGGAATTGATTTCAATTCTTAATTGATCTCTTAAAAAAAAATATTTTGCTAGTCTTTCATTTTTTGAAAAAATTTGGCCGATATATTTAGTTTTCTCTAAATCATAATCTAAAGTTTCTAAATAATTAAAAATCTGATCAATTTCAATATTACTAAAACCATGAAATTTAAGAGTTTTTAGCATTACAAAGTCTTCATTCATACTTCCTAGATATTAATTACATTATATTTTAAATCTAGAAACTAAAAAAAGTAAATTATTCTAAAAATTTAATAAAACAAATTTTATTGATAAATTAGAAGTTAAAAATTATGTATTTTCTTTTTTATAAGAAATATTCTCAGAACCACCAATTCGTTTATTTAATGAAAGTTGATAAGCCTTTTCATGAATACTTGGATCGCTACTTTCTAATATGAGTCTAGGATCAAACCAATCATCATTTTCGAAGGATTTAAATATTTTTTTTATCCTATATCCCAAGTTTAGATAATGATGTGCAATCTTTCTCCACTCACCATTTTTCTTGCGGTAGCCAAACTCAAAATAATACTTTCCTTTGTTTATAGGGATAGGAAATGAAATAGAAGATTGAAATTTACTTACCTGAATTTCTTTCATTATACAAGTTGAATTATCTTGATTGCTTTTATTACTTATATCAAATAATCTAATAGCATAAAAACAACTTTTACTAAACTCAATTCTAAAGTTGTCAATCGGACTAATTTCCCAAAAACATTTAACATAGCCATTGCCAAGATTATTAACAGTTAAATTGCTAAATTTATTCGTTACTTTATTTAAGGTGCTCCAGAAATATTCTTTCATGGATAAATTTAGAGCGATTTTCATTTTCTACATCCTTCAAAAACTTTTAATAGTATAATTAAATTTTACTTCTTTTCCGTAAATTTTATTATCAATAATTTTTTTGGTTGTCTTAAATACAAAAAACTGAAACTGATATATCAATAGAAAAAATACAAGATTAACTAAGCTTAGGCTGCTTGCGGCTCCTGTTTTTCAGAAAGAATTGCATCTACAAAATCTACGGTAGCTCTTCTAGATGCAATTTTACTTGTCTTCCAGTGATTAATTAAAGTTTTCAACTCCAGTATCCTTTGTTCTGCAACTTCAATTTTTTCTTCATTAGACATCGCCATAAAAGATCAACTGATATGCTTTATCGTAACCTTTTTAAAATATATATCAAGAGATAATTAAAAATCTCGGGTCTAGAAAGTCATCATTCAACGCTAGATATTAGGGAAAATTCAAGCAATAAAAAAGCCAGCTAGTGTATAGCTGGCAAAACAATTAATAGATCAAGCTAACTATATAAATCTATTAATAATAAAACCCTTCAAGGCAGGAGTAACAGAACAAAAAAATCTTCTCATTTCCATTGACTCTTGACCGATTGGTAGATGCGACAATGGATCACCTCCTTAAATAAACATATACAAACAATAGCCAAAAAATGATCTTTGTCGGTAAAATAGGTAACAACTTTCTAAAAAACAAAGATTTGACAATTGTTTAACCCCCAATTGAAGCTCTATTAATAGCTATCTCAATAGTCATATAGGTAATGATTAAGCTAGCGAATGATAAATATTGCTAATTGATATGAAATGCAAATGAAGAAAAGATAAATAAAAAAAGTAGAATGAGTCCCGTTTACCGCATTATGAAGAATACGTCGCTAAAACAATAGTCCTATCTCTATTAAGATGAGTCAACTAATTTTTGGCGGTTTGTTATCAACGCCCGCACCAACAGCCCCTATAGTAGGAATCGCTTTTATTGCTTTGTTTGCGATCGTAGGGATCATGGTTGGTCCTGACTATGATGGAATGAATGCTCCTGCCTTAGGAAATTCGAAAGAAACAAATCAGGAGTGATTGAGTAAAGCTTTCAAAATAAAGGACCAAATGTTAGTTTAAAAGAATCTAATAATTGGTCCTTTTTTTAAATTTTTTATTAATTAAAAAACACCAGGTATGACCTGACCAGTAATTGCATAGGCACCAATACCTGCGACTATGCCTAACATTGCCATTAAACCATTAAAACGTTCAGCACCTGAGTTCATGATTAACTCATAAAAACATATATTAACTTTGAGGAAAAGTTGCTTGAGAGCGGAATACCGAACGATTGACTTACAAAAATCCTAAACAATTCAAGCAGCAATTTAATTTGACAATGGAGGAGAAACAATTCCTGAAGTAATTACAAGAATACTTTGCAGAATCAAAAGAATAGAGAGAATTTCCACTTAGAGCCATGAAAGAATAATACAATTGTACTATGCAATAGGAATTTAACAAGTCTTGTTGATTAAGGCCCAGAGGTTACGAAATTCTTAAAATTTAGATCTTCGAGTACGTTTCAAAATTTACTTAACCTAAAGTTTGAAGTTAATATGTGAATGCATTTTAAATTTGCTCGAAGAGTCTCGCATACTAGTTCTCAGCAATTATTGCAGGATTAGTAACTATATATGGGAATATTTGAAAAAGCTGTCTGCTAAAACTGATGGACATATTCTTTCAATTTTGTATGGGTGAATCATTAAAACTTATATTCAATGAACCAACAAGAGATAAGTGAACTACCAAATCAAAAGGATTGATGGAGAAAGTGATGAGATAACTATGCGATAATTCCAAAACTTGAACGAGGCTTATGATGTATTGGCTAAAATTCATTAAGTTATCTGCTGGTCTGATGCCGACTACGATGATCGACCATATTATGAAAAAATTTAAATTAAATAATGATTATTTGAATGCCTCCAAACAATTGACATATAAATAAAGCATGAAAATATTGAATAGCAAAGCCTATATTGCAGATAGCATAAGGAATTAAACAATCATGTCGCAAAAAAACGTTTTAGGTACTGACCTTAAATCCTGTAGTTGTAATCCCATGACTGGATGGTATCGAGATGGGACATGTAAAACAGATTTATCTGATCAAGGGATGCATACTGTCTGTGCTGTTATGACTGAACAGTTTCTTACATACAGCAAAGCTCAAGGGAATGATCTATCTTCACCTCAAACAGGATTTCCAGGATTAAAAACAGGCGATCATTGGTGTCTTTGTGCTCCTCGATGGAAAGAAGCTTTTGATGATGGAATGGCTCCTTTAGTTGACCTTGAAGCAACAGAAGAAAGTACTTTAAAAATTATTAAAATAGAAACTTTAAAAAAATTTTCATATAACAAATACTGAACAACGTACTAAAAAATTTTTGCTAAACTTAATCAACCTCAAAAAATAGTTATTATATTTTCCACATAAAATAAATGGCATATAGTTAGACAGAATAAATAAATCCAACCAATTAGTTCAAATATTAATGATATACATAGAGATTAATAGGCAGCCAGACTAGAAAAAAAGAATTTAGAAAAAGATTTCAAGCAATTTCAAGTAATTCTATATTTGAACAACATCAACTTGCGCTTCATGTATTCCAAGCTAGAAAGAACAAAATAGATAATTAATCATGTTAACAACATCCTCTCGACTTCGAATACAAGAAATATTAAGTAGGCTTGCGATGGGAGAACAAGTAACTCTTCAAGAAAGGATTTATATCAATAAATATGCGACAAAGAATCAAAACGTATCTACTTGGCTTAGAAAAGCCTCACGTATCCAACGAAACCACCATACATCTAACCAAATAGATGAATTACTTAATGGACTAGATCTATGCTCAGAAGAACCTCATTCATCGTACAATCCGGAACACGATGATCTAGGAGAATGGTTCTCCGGCGCACCCTCATGGATTAGAAGAAGCTAAGATTTTCGCTCCAATGAACAAAGAAACATTAAAATAGAAAATTAAATCTATGGATAAAGCAATCAAGCAGCTTCTTTATCTTTCTTGTCTAGCTTTAATAAATCAATAACGTTAGAACTGATAGGTTTAAAGTCCTCATCCTTAGCAGAAGAAATAGAATCCTTCATCAAAAGTTTTACAAGTGCAGTAACGGAAGAAGCTAGCAGCTTTAAGCTCTCAAAAATATTTCCTAACTCTTGGGTTATCTCCTCTTGATGTTTTCCTTTACTCATTAAAGTTGAGAAAGTCCAACCAGCCAAGCCTAGAGCAAGCAGAAAAACGACCGTAATCATAATAAAAATCAATACAAATCATATATATCCATTACTCATAAATAAAGCAAGGCAAAAAACATATATTCTTTGAAAATTTGATAATTCTAAAATATCTTAGAAATCCTCAGTGATATTTTTTGTAAATGGCAAATGGTTACTTTAAAAAATCTTAAAAATCAGTTCCAATTAATCAATTTAGCCAATCTAATAGAACTATGCATAGCCCTCTCTAATCCTCCACAACCATCTAAATCAAACCAATCTCCACAAAAGCCAATATTACTAATTGAAGACCACTGTAATTCTCTAGGTAATAAGTTGCCAAGCGGTTGAGAAGCTCTCCAATACATTTTGTCTATAAGTTTTGCGTGGATAAATAAGTCTATAAATATTTTATAATTCACAAAAATT
The DNA here is from genome assembly GCA_003279565.1 of Prochlorococcus sp. AG-402-C09. Lineage (GTDB taxonomy): Bacteria > Cyanobacteriota > Cyanobacteriia > PCC-6307 > Cyanobiaceae > Prochlorococcus_B. The sequence goes on along the minus strand of QCHN01000001.1, from coordinate 11,724 downwards.
GAAATCAAGGATTTAATAATTTTTTCACTCTTGATATCTATAATATCAGATAAATAATAGCAGTGTAAGGTAATAATTATAGATCCATCTGTTTGTCTTTGAAAAATAATTCTTTCAAAATTCAAATTATCGGTTAACACTTTTGAAAAGCATATTTGTAAATATTGGTGGTTAAAGTTTTGAACTACTACGCAGTCATGAACATGGAAAATATAAATTTTGCGTCTTATATAATCTTGTTTTTTTATTCCCATTAATATAGAATCTACAACCATATCTTCACCTTGGATGCAAGCATCTCTAAGTGGTAAATAGTTAATCTGCAAATTTTCTAAACATCTTGGATGTGCTATTAAAGAACTAGATAAAATAATATTTTTAGATTTAATTAAACTTTCACTATTAACTTTTATCTCCCATAAATTATTTATACGTTTAATAGATTTAATAAGTGTTTGAAATAAAAACTTAATTTGTTTTGGGTTAATAGATTGATTTAATATTTCCTCGCAGAAATTAATCATAAAAGGTAAACACCTATAATTTTTATAGTTGGTAGATAGTTTATTTATCTCACCAAATTCATTAATTATTAAAATATCATTTGCTATATCTATTAGTTTTTTGGATTCTATTAATGGTGAAATTACTGTCAGTATATCTTTTGAGATATGTTTGCTAAAACTAATAGATGGTAATCCATGATCAAATTCGAGATTTTTATTTTTTCTTGATTTTCTCGTTGTAGCTCTACCTCCAACTCTTCTTCCATGTTCAACTAATAATATAGAAGCATCTGAAAATCTTTTATTTAAGAATGATGCAAATGTACAAGCAGATATACCTGCTCCGATAACTATAAAATCATAAGTATTATTCATTAATATGGCAGGTATAAATCACGATTACTTGCAATATCCCCTTCCTCTTGAAAGAAATCTCTTAAATCGATTTCTTCATTTTCAGTAACATAATTACCACAATCTTGTCGGATTCTTTCTATTGTAAAATTCCAAAGGTCTTCTATAAACTTTTCATCTTCAGGAAAAGCTACAAATTTCAAATAAGTATTATTTAATGCGAACTCACTTGAAGATTCTGAGGAAAATCCCTTTTCCTTTGCTTCGCAAAATTTACTAGCAAATCTCTTACCTACTGCATTTTGAGCTGCTGTTAAATCAAACTCTATAGCTTGTAAAGAAGGTGCTTGTAAGAAAGCAATAAAAAATAATCCTATTATGGTAATTATAAAAGATTCTTTTTTAATTACCATAATAAAAATTACTTTTCATAATCAAAGAATAGCTTTTAAAAATTAAATACTTATTTACCAATAGCTGTTTTGTATGATTCTATTATATATTAATATATAAAAAATAAAAAGGTGAGTGCTAATGTTTGCAATCATTAAGCAATTACTTGCTCACGTCAATCATATAAATGACTCCTATATATAGGTATAAAAAACATTGATGCTTATTATCATGATTAAATTTGAGCAGTAGCTTGAAATAATTATCAAAATTACTGTCATCTCATAAAATGAGTAATTCTAATGTTGTTTCTTGCCTCTTTGTAGATAGTAATGCGCTATCTAACTCTCACTTTATTGCCCTTTTAGATCATGCAATACCTTACAAGCCCCATTCTTGCACAGATTCTCAAAAAGTAGATCTATACGAAGGGTTTAACGAAGAAAGTACAGTTGCAAATATTACTATGATAGAGCTTGAAGAAATCAGGAAAAACATCGGAAAAATAAGACTTTTTTTAATAGTCTTAGATCTTCCTCCGAATCAACTGAGGACAAAAACAATTTTTCTGAATTGACAGGTTTTGTTTAAATAGATTAATATCTCCTTTATCAATCTGAAATAGCCCAATATTTTAAACTGTAGGCTTATTACTTCAAGTTGATTATCATTTGATTAAGGAACTAGAAAACTTTTAAAAAAATGAATATCAATACACTTTTCCTTATTTTAATATTAATAGGTACTTATTTAAATTTATATTTAATGTTAAATAATAAAAGACAGAAGCAAAAAACAAAATTACCCATTTCCTCTAAAGAGTGGAGAGAAAAAATAGATGATGAAAACTTTAAATCTTGGCTTTCCAATCGAGAAAAATTACAACATAAAAGAAAAGAAGACATGAATCCATAGTCTTTAAGAATTCTCAAAAATCTATTAGCACTAAAATCTTCCAGTAAACTCTAACTAAAATTTTGCCCTATCGAGCTTTGAGAGCGAGTAATCTATTTTTCTCTATATATTGATGAAATAATAGGAGCAAATATAACTCATACAATGTAAGTAATAATCATTATTTTTAATCTTCAAATAGCCTAACATCGAGTAAAATTAGATATTCTTACTATTTAAACTTCATTCTCACGTTAACGAGATGTTCCGGTAAAACAAAATCCATTCTTAATACAAAAATCATAAGCAAATAATTTTAATGATTCAGGCATCTCTTGCCATTGCATTTCTTCAAGTTTGTTTAATTGATCTGAACTTAAACTCTCTTTAACTTCATATGCCTCCATCATATTTGCCCAAGTTGAAGAAAAGCTATCAAGATAAAAAGCTTTCTGATGCTGATTAAAAAAGTTAATTATATCTTCATTGGTAACTACTTCTCTGGATAATTTCTTATAATGTTCAAATTCTGAGGACCAATCTGGAGTTAAGTTTTCAGACATCAGCTACTCGATTTTATATATCATTATAATTTAAGGAGTGCATAACAATAAGTGGAATGGCCAAATGAACATAATGATTTAATTAAAAAATAGTTAATGACTCGTTCTATACTTGAATTTATTTTCTAAAAAATTAACAAAAAAAGACTTTACTCGAATCTGTGTAAAGCACTTTAGCAATTAGAAATCATTTTCTCATTACTCTCATTAATATTTCGGTGATATTAAGGCTCAAATTAGCTTTTGTTTGCTTTGTTGAACAAATTAATTTCTATTACTATATGAAAAATGAGTTTTGATTACTTTATGGAGATGAGGAGTTTGGATGGATGTCGGTTAACAATTGGTTCATATCCACCATTTGCCTACAATGCTTTTGGGGGAGGAGGTAAAGCGACATTACTTTCAAGCCAGACAAATAATCTTCTACACGTTAACTTTTCATCTAAAACATTTTCAATACCTCCTCTTACTTCAAAAACAACAAAATTTTTATCTCTTCCATTACCTCCAGGTTTAAAGATTGAAATGTCTATGGATCAACTAGAAGGAACTATTAATAAGCAATCTGGAGAAGTGTTATTGAAATTTGAATCCAAATTTCTTTTTAGCATTGGATCTGTGCTTAGGTTTCCTTATTTAATCGTTAACACCTTGCTCAATACAGGAAAGGTAAAAGGTAAATCACATGAAGGAGAGGGTGAAGTTCTTCAAAATAATGGCAAAACGAAACTGGTAGGTATTGCCAACATCCCCATAACTGGTAATAAAATCCTAGATACCTTTCTTGGTCTTCCTAATGAAGCGCTAGCAGAACTAGAATGCGAAATCAAATAATTGGATCATCTTCATAACTATTCTCTGAGTAATAAGCCTAACTCAGATCTTTTAACAGAAACTATATTCCCTTTAGGTTTTATGGAAATCTTTTCAACTATTTGACCTTGCCTTACCAAGATTTTCTTGAGTTGCCCGGAGAATCGACCCCTAGTCCAATCAATATTTTTCTTATGAGTATTATCAAATTTTTTAGAATAGAATTGAAAAAAGTAGCATTAATGATGCATATAGAAAAAAAATCAAAATACTAAAGTCTATGAGCGATTCATCCAGAAACATTTACAAGCTTGATTGAATTTGTTAAAAATTATCTAGTTAAAATATAATCTCTGTGTCATTATCAAACGACGCGTCTCTGATATCGATATCACTATGGTCCAAAGATTTGAGGCTATCTCAATCGATTAGCAGAATATCTATCAAGTAAAGCTGATTTAAAGAAGATATATTATTACACCAGCTTAAAACAATTACTACATCCTCAAATCCAATACACCTACAACTCAATAACGAATGACTCCTGATCTGCCAATCATTCCTTCTTCAAAAACAAACAAGAAAAAACTAACAGATAGTAGAATTCATAAATGGACTCTCTTTTCTCTGTGTTTTATAACTACTCTAGTAGTCGTTAGTTTAATTAAAGCGTATCTTCCATTACTTGTTTCTGCACTTGCGATGCTTTTTGTATGGAGTCAAATGACAAAACCAGTTGCAGAGATTGAAATCAAAGCTACGAATGATGACAGTGACCAGTTAAATCTATTCCATAGGCAATACAAAATTGGCAGGAAGTATTCTCAGGTCAAGAAAGTATTACAGGAAAAGGAAGATCCAAAAGTTGCATAATGTAGGTTATTTAAAGAAAAAAGTTGAAATAATGCTTATTAATAAGATGGAAGCAATAAAGTTGGATTAATCATCTATGAAATGCGTGATCCATAAGCGTCGTTATTGATTATTTCATAATGGTAATTGACAAGCTTTATAGACATGTGAGAATCGATTCATCCAACCATATATGTGAGACTTCATGGTTACTCTTTGTTGTTTGCTTTGCCTGCAAATCATCATCATAACCGCTACAAGTATTTAACCAAATGACAAATCTTGAAAAAGCACGTCTTGAGCTAACTGAATCACAACTGCTTAGCATTAAGGACCGAATTAAAACTTGGAGCACAAAGGAACAAGTAATAGACATAATGAGATATCGATATGGTCCATTAAACGATCAAGCTGCATAAAAGAGTCAGAAGTCAACTAAGAACTCATTATGGATATAATGTTTTAGAAAACTCACTCGCAAATAGAATATACATAAATAATTAAATTTCTTACATCTAAATAACATATAAGGAAAGCAGCAAATTACCACTATCCCTCTTGCGAGCATTGACTACTTAAGTAAAGCTTAATCTATACTGATCAATGCAAATGCCTTTTGAGTTCTACGTCTTAATCATTCCATTCTGCGTTATTCCTGTATTTCTAGTCTCGCTGGATTACTTAAATAGAAGTGCTGATATCAAGCGTAAAAATTATAATGTCATTGACTTTGATAAATTCGTAAAGCGTAAAGAAGAAGGAGATGCTGTAGATCATGATATCGCTAAACTACTAGATATTGACAAAATTGCGGCATGAATATACCAGCATAATTTCTGATTATTTTTTGAGGCTTCCTAATTTCAAGACATCTTCAATACTTACGCCCTCATCCAGCCACTCTCTAAACTCTTCACTAATAGCTAATTGATCAAATGCATTAAGTCTTTCAGCTCGAATCATTAAACCTGTCATAGAATCAGCTATTAATTCTTCAATATCTTGGAGATGACTCACTTGTATTCACTGAATAATTTAGACAACTTTAATCTATATTTTAAAAATCAATTCATTCACAAGTTGATATGAAAACCTTCACAAGTCTTTCCATAACAGATTGCTCTTCTCTCTCCCATATCATCTAAGATTTTCTATCCTCCAACCACTGCATCATGCTATTGCAGATGAAGAAGTCGCATTACTCATTTGAGCTTTTAGAGTCTACGTTGAACCCAAACTGCAGATTTCTTTAATGATAAGCAAGGGTCTGGATGATTTTATAAATCATCACTAGGAAATTATTAACTCATATGGCTCATAAAACACCACTTATTTCACATATACGTCGCTGATCATACGATATAAATGAAGATAAAACCATCTTTACTAAAATAAGTAAGTTGGATAATAATATAGCTTTTATGACATTTAGCTAATGACTATCTATCAAAAAGCTACAAAGCCTTAGCCCTAACATAAAGAGATGATAAGTTTTCTTAATCTATGCTTGTAGTCAAATATCTAATTCGTTTTATTGGCATAGAACAAAACATTAACAAAATGGATTCTGCTAATCAAATCCAATCCCTCGTTAACGAAGTAGAAAAGAACTTAGAACACAATATTAGCGAGCAGGATGCCAAGAGTTTTTTATCAGAGATAAAGCGACTCACAAAAGAAGACAAAACCAATATGCCTCCATTAGTTGTGATAATAATGGCTTATATCAATATGCTGTTTCCAGAGCTAGATTAAATAAAAGTTGGAGAAAAACACAAAAAATGCAATAAAATAAAAAAATAAGTCCAATGTGTGAATAATTTGAAGAAGCATAAAAAAAGCAAAACTGGTTTTGCAAGGTTGATAGAAAATTCTCATAGAACCGCGTCAAAAAGTAATCAAAGAGATATCATCAAAGAGAAACAAGCCTTAGAATTAATTAATCAAGGAAAGTTCGAAGAAGCAGAAAAGATTTATAGAGAGCTTATTTCTAAAGGAACCAAAAGTCATAGCGTTTATAATCATCTTGGTATCATTTCTGGCTTAAAAGGAAATAATATTGAGAAGATTCAACTTCTTCAAAAAGCACTTGAGCTACAACCGAAAGATTATAGAAGTCTAAATAACTTAGGTAATGCTTTAAATATTCAAGGAGATTATAATAAGGCCATTGAAGTATATCGAAAAGCTTTAAATTTAAAGCCAAATTATTCCCAAGCTCTCGTCGGTCTGGGCAATACCTATGAAGCGAAGGGAAATAGAGATTCTGCAATTATTTCATATGAAAAAGCCCTCAAAATCAACCCAAATTATGCAGAGGCACTTAATAATCTTGGCGCAGCAATTTACCAAAAAGGAGATATCCATATAGCAATAGAATCCTATAAAAAGGCTTTAAAGTTGAAGCCAAATTTTCCAGAAGCACTTAATAATTTGGGAGTAGCATTATATGAAATAGGAGATCTAAAAATCGCTATTGAAGTACTTAAAAAAGCACTTATGCTTAAACCAATGTACTCAGAAGCTCGTTTCAATTTATCTAGAGTCGAGTTGTTAATAGGAGATTATAAAAATGGATGGAATAATTACGAGTCAAGATGGAAAAAAATAAATCCTACTCAATTACATTCTAAAAAACCTGACTTACCAAAATGGAATGGAGAAATACTTCAGCCAAAAGAGAAGCTATTAATTATTGGCGAGCAAGGGTTAGGAGATACTATTCAATTCATGAGATATGTACCTTTTTTAAGAAATCAAAATATTGATGTTTCTTTTTGTGCAGAGGAAACATTGCATAGTCTAATAAAAGCATCCAATATTGATAAAAATCCACTAACACCAAAAGAGGTAAATAATATTTCAGAAGGGAAATGGATTGAGTTGTTATCTTTACCTAAATATATTGGTATAAGCACAGAGAACCCTATCGTTAATAATCCTTATATATCAGTACCAAAACTATTAATCAGAAAATGGAATGATATTCTAGCCCCTGAGAAAAAACCAATTATTGGTATTAATTGGCAAGGTAACCCAAATACAGAAAAAAATGAGCTAAGAGGCCGCTCCTTTCCTTTGGAAAGTTTTTCTAATATTGCAAAAAGCAAAAAGTTCAACTTTTTATCTCTTCAAAAAGGAGCAGGATCAGAACAATTGAATAACTGTTCATTTATAAATAATTTTGTAAATTGTCAAAAAACAATCAACGATATTTGGGATTTCACTGAAAATGCAGCAATCATTGCGAATTGTGATCTTATAATTACATGTGATACTTCTTTAGCTCATCTGGCTGGAGCAATAGGTGCAAAAGTGTGGCTTCTATTAAAAGATGTACCCGAATGGAGATGGGGCATACAAAATAAAACCACTTTTTGGTATCCAAGCATGAGATTATTCCGACAAAAGGAAACAAATAACTGGAATGAAGTTATGGATAGGCTATTGTTGGAACTAAAAAATAGTTATAAATTAATAAAATGAAAAATGAAAAAAGTTTTGTAAACCTTATTATACCAGTATCTCTAGGTGAACTTATAGATAAAATTACAATTCTAGAAATAAAAAAAGAACATATTAAAGAAAATAAAAAGTTAAAAAATATCAATAAAGAACTAGAATATCTAAACAAAATTCTTTTGGATTCAAATTTAAATATTGATAGCCATTTAACCAATGAACTCAAAACGGTAAATAATATTCTTTGGAAGATAGAAGATGAAATCAGAATAAAAGAAAATAAGAAAGAATTTGATTATGAATTCATAAAACTGGCAAGAGCAGTTTACAAAGAAAATGATAAAAGAGCATCAATTAAAAAAGAAATAAATTATACATATCATTCTGAATTAATTGAAGAGAAATATTACGGATATAATAAACATATTTGATACCTAGAAATTTTAATTTTCTTATCAAAGAAAGTAACTATTATAAATTTATAGTTAGAAATAATTTCTCTAGAGTTGTCAAATTATGGATAAAGTAAGAATTTACTAAAAGTAAAAAGTATTATTAGAGGACTAGAGCTTATAGATTGTGAAAGTCAAGTGATTAACATGATTTTAATCATTTTAATATCCGGACCGAATATTTTTCAAACACTATTTTTAGAAAGAAGGTATATTTAATTATATTAATTCGATTTAAAATCATCGTCACCCTTGAGTAGATCAATTGAACATTTCACTCAATGCAAAAAGTAAAGAAAGAATAAGGGTTATTTTTTTTGATATTGCTATGACTATATTTAAAATAAAAATGATTAATAAAGTTTCTCAAATATTTATTACCGAAGAAGAAAAAGTAATCATACCTCCCTTAATCCAAGAAGCCATTCGAACTGTTAAAACAGCTTTCAATATGTGTTCTTATACTTTATATGATAAAAAGATACTCGAAGAATTAATAAAAACTGAATTTGGTAAAGATGCTCACAATGCGTTCCTCAAGCTGAGAGCATATGCAAGTAAAGCCGATCTTGGGAGATTCTGTATAGCTTATTTAAGTGGTGGTTGGTATGTAGACATATCTATTAAGATTCAAAAAAAAATTTCTATTGGAGAAACTTTTGATTTAGTTGCCTTTATAGATCAAGGACAAGGACCTTTAATGCCAGGATCCATATCATACCCAGTACAAAATTCACTTTTCTATACGAAGCCAAAAAGTCCAATTTTTGCGAAAGCTATTGAATTAGTTATAGAGAATTGTAAAAACGAAAATTATGGTTTAACTCCTTGCTGTCCTTCTGGAACAGCTATTTTAGGTAGATCTATAGCATTTTATGGTGCTCAAAAGAGTCATATTATGGGTCACTTTACGGCATTGACTCCATCACACAAGCAAAAGAATAGATCATATATTTTGCCAAGCGGAGATATTTTTGCATTACATAAAGATGCATGGATGCCTCAATCAAAAGGTGGTGAAATTGAATCCTTAGGTGCAAAAGGAACAAATAACTATGTAGATTTATACACTAAAGGCGAGTTCTACGATAAAGATATAATTATGTGAGTGAATCGGTGGGATAAATAGTCTGAATCAAGATTTTTTGCTGAAGTATTAGTTTAGTTACGTATCTCGTTAATTCATAATCCACTAAGAATATTGTTTCAGAGCAAGAGAAGTTGCTTTTCTTAAGTCGGAGCAGGCTTCATCCAAATCATTAATCCACACTTTTTTAAGATTCAGATTTACATAAGCCTAGGCTTCATTTTGTTTGATTTTCATAGCCTTTTGGTAATCAATGATTGCAATGTCTCGGCCTTTTGCGTTCGTCAGGATAGCAATCTTTTTCTGCAAACTCCTATCTAACTAAAGCTTATAAAGCAAATTACAAATTAAGTATTCTTTTAAGAAAAACCAAAAATGAAAACTAAATTTAAATTGTTGCAATTCTAAGAGACGTATGGGAAAAAATCGACAATAACAAGCGATCACAATTGAACGAAAGTTTGCTAAATGTTTGCATCACATATGAACATCAAAAAAAGTCTATATAACATGATGAATGATTTAATACTCTATTGCTTGAGTAAGGTGAATAGGTTTTCATAAACATGTCAATTAAAGATGAACTCTTCATTCCCAACTGGGAGGAGGCCAACAATGAAAGTTGAAGTTTCTTGTTTCGTTGGAGGGATGGTCATCAAGGAAATAGTTTATGTAGATAAATTTGAGGATGCTGACAAGGTCGCAAAATCAAGAAATCCCTTTTGCAGAGTCGTTAATAGGAAAGTATTGATAAAATGACTTGATAGTAACTTGAGTCTTCCTCCAAATTTCATAGAAGAAAAAAACAAAAAGGTTGGCTTTCATATCCAAGGTGATCATTCTGTCATCATGACAATCCTACTTGGATGAAATCATCCCCAGATGACTACAAAGGTATTGATTATTGCTGTGAATAAACCTTCTACAAGTTGAGAGAGAATGTAAATGGCTAAAAAAATAGATAGTAATAGCTTTTTTTGTAATATTCCAAAACAAGGGAATATAATCGGTATTAATACGTATGAAAATTAAATAGATAAGTAAAGAAATCTAGCCCTATCTTTTAGAGAGGTTTTAATAGATAGAGTTATAGATTTCAAATGTCCCTTGCAATCACTGAGCTTGAGTTGACAGACGTTAATACAATTTCAATTCCTACAGATGCAATATTGATTCTCTCTCTATTAATTATCTTTGGATTACTAGGTTATGTATTCCACAACGTCCTCAATACTCAAACCAATCAATTTGTTGAAAAAATAGACGATAATTCAAATCTTGAATTAGTCAAAGAGAAGCTAGAAGATCAATTAATTTTTGAGTCAACAACCGTAAATCACGAAAAAGTGGAAGAGCCAAACATTAAAAAGCTAAATTTCTTACCATCTTCAAAAGTATTGGAGGTTTGTAGCCTGACAATTATAGCTATCGGAGGAGCAAGTCTTTTAGGGATCCAAGCTATGCAAAATTCATATCAAGGAGTAATGACCGGTAAAGTCAATATAAAAACCAAAAATCAATCAGCAAAAACTTTTGGATCAATGCTGCAATCAAAGTCATTAGATAAAGCTCAAAATAAAATAAAAAAGATCAGCTATGTTGATCCAATGTTATCAGCTACCAAAATTTCCACAATTAATAATTTTTTCCAGTTCAAAGAAAGCAAAACAGAAGATTTTTTCTCTTTTTAAATTCATATTCACTAATCATTTGCTCACAGATGCCACTACTTTTAGCTATCTAGAGAGGACTCGTACCTTGCAACTGATACTCTGATATAAAAGCTAATAAGCTCAAGACAGCTAGGTCTCGTCGAGTGTCCACGCCCATTACCAATTGCCTAGAACTTATCAGAGTCCTTACTAAATAAAACAGATGGAGGATCATATTTTAGCAATCAAGACTCGACAAACAAACTAGTTAACGCATATAGCAAAATAATCTATGTGAATTGCTAGTTAAAACTAGACTCACAGACTGAAGAGAGGGCCATGATAGTCAAACCAACAAAGTCATTGTTGACTCATGTAAAACACTCACTTGATATGACTTCAAGGATACATACCTCACCCTGTATTTATGTGTGACGTTCATCTTCAAACAGTTGCAGCTAATACAGATAATTCATGCAATATATCCAAGAGCATAACTTTAATTACAGAACTGATGAGTCTTCGGAGATTTTCGTAAAGGTAGAAAGATCAAACCAGCAGAGGAAAGATTGAGGTAAATTGGGTCATTAAAAGTTTATAATTCCCCTCTTAATGTGAAAGGAATTTATACTCTGATTCATTCTTTAACCAATACAGTCTAGATAAGCTAGATCAGCAAGTATAATTCAAACT